>JBMOFP010000031.1:0-40395 GCA_049318805.1 Bradymonadia bacterium | reverse complement strand
GCGAGCCTCGTCTGCGCGTGGTAGATTCTTCAGGTCGAAGGGTGCCCGGCAGACCCGTTCGTCGTCATCGACCGTTGCCAGTTCGTGGTCGACGACCCTTTCGAGTCCGTGTGTGAAGCGACGTGCGCGGTGGCCGCGGCGTGTCGACCCCAAGAGGTTCCGGACGCGGACGCGTGCGCAACGGCGTGTCTGGCCGGCGGCGAGGACTCCGCGGCGCGCGTTCTGGCCGTCGCCGAGTGTGTGAACGCGGCCGATTGTCCGTCCTACGAGGCCTGTATCGCGGAGCGCGCGCCTGAGGCCCGCTGTGCCGCGCTGTGTGGTCGCCGAGCCGCGTGCGAGGCCGAACTCGATGTAGACGCCTGCGACGCCGCCTGTGTCGAGACCTACGACTCGGTGCGCGTCCAACGATCGCTGCGATGCGAGGCCGACTCGCCGGACTGCGCGTCGTTCCGGACCTGCCTGCCGCTTCCGGCGCCGCCCTGCGACCGCTACTGCGAACGCAGCCTCGCCTGCGGCGTCGGAGGTGAGCCGCTGGACCCGGACCAGCCCGCGGGGCTCGACGCGTGTCTCGACGCATGCGTGTCCCAGACGCTGGACGCAGGCGGCTTCCTGGTGCTCACCGTGGCGTGTGTGCTCTCGGCGAGCGCGGCCTGCGAGCCCTCGCCCGAACTCCACAGCCCGACCGAGTGTTCGGGCCCCGCTTCACCGGGTCAGGGCTGCCTGCACGTGTGTCGCCTGGACCGGTCGTGTCGAGGGGGCGGTGACGACGGTCTTTGGACCTGCGTCGAGGCCTGTGTCGCGGGCGAAGGGGGCGCCGACGAGGCGCTCGCCGTCGCGGCGATGGAGTCTTGCGTCGTCGCCCGTTCGCCGTTCGACGCGCCGTCGTGCGAGGTCCTGGAGGCCTGCGACCCCGCGCTCTCGACCCTCGACTGTGACGCCTACTGCGCCCAGACGAGTGCGTGCGGGGCTGCGCCGCCGGAGTGCGCTCGAGCGTGCGCCTCGGATCCACTCGCGCGTGTGCGCGCCGGCCGGGAGCAGGCCTGTCTGGCCGAGGCCGGTGCGGACTGTGCTGCCGTCGAGGCCTGTCGCAGCTACACGCCGGTGGAGGAGGCGGT
This sequence comes from Bradymonadia bacterium, assembly GCA_049318805.1. GTDB lineage: Bacteria > Myxococcota_A > Bradymonadia > UBA7976 > UBA1532 > CANLBD01. The sequence goes on along the minus strand of JBMOFP010000031.1, from coordinate 39,280 downwards.
CGCCTCGGAAGACGAGGTCTGTGCACTGTGGACTACATGCGGCCTCGACAACTTCCTGCCGTGTGCCGACTTGATCGCCATCGCCTCCGGGGGCGGTGGGGTCGAGGACGCCCTGGTGTGCGTCGCGGAGAACCTCCGCGCGGGTTGCCCCGACGATCCGTTCCTCATCTTCGAGGCGTGTTCTCGCGATGGTCGCGCCGACGAGACCTGCTTGGAGCTCTGCGTGGCCGACACGGTCTGCGGGGCGGAGGGGGCGTCGTCGCGGTGCGCCGTGCAATGTCGTCCCACGTTCCAGGACGAGCGGGACGCCGAGGACGCCTCGATTCGAGACGCCGGGCGCCGGGCCTGCCTCGACGCGCCCACCTGCGGCGAGTACTTCGACTGCCTCGAGGACAGCACCCCGCTCGCCCAGTGTTCGGCCCACTGCGCGGCGCTCGACGCTTGCGGTGCCCTGCCCGTCGGTCAGGACCGTGAGGCCTGCGTCGGGACATGCGACACGCGGTTCGTCTACGATCGCCAGCGGGCCGAGCTCGAGTGCGTGCGCTCGGCCGCGGGTGAATGTCCCGCGATTCGAGCCTGCGCGGTGCCCGTCATCGACTGCGAGGCCGGGTGTGAACGCCTGGTCGAGTGCGCGCAGGCAGGCAGCGCCGAGAGCTGCCGACGGGCGTGTGACGACGAGCACCTGGCTGACCCCGAGGGCTCGAACCTCCGCGTGACGTGTCTCGCCCTTACGCCCGGATGCGGCGCGGAGGTTGATCGCTGCCTCGACGGCGACACCGCACACGCGGAGCCGTGCGCGCGCCTGTGCACGGTGCAGACTGGTTGCGCGGAGCGGGACGCGCCCGCGTTCACGACCTGCATGAACACGTGCATGCGTCCCTTGGCCCAGGACGATGCACTGCGCCTCTTCGCGGCCGAGCGTTGCCTGCTCGCCACCCCGGCGGACGACTGTCTCGCGCTGACCGCGTGCCTGCCGGGGCCGCCGCCGGGACCGAACGCCGACGCGGTGTGCCCGCTCGCCGCAGCGTGCGGTGTCCCCGAGGACACCTGTGTCGCCGCCGTGGAGGCGCCCGAGTCGGGGAGACTCGCCGCCGCGTGCCTGGTCGAGGCGACGCGGGTCGGCCTCGGATGTGAAGCGACCGCCGCGTGTGTCGGCTTCGAGCCGCCGCCCGCCGACGAGGACTGCGTCGTCCTCTGCGCGCGCCGCGCCGAGTGTGAGCCATCGCTCGACGCGTTCCTGTGCGAGCGCACCTGCACCCCGTCGCCCCCTGGTCTCGCCATTCAGCGCGCCTGCGCCGAGGTCACACGCTGCGATGGGCTCGACGCTTGCCTCGAGCTCGACGACCAGGTCGCCGTGCCGTGCGCTCCCGCCTGCGCGGAGGCCGTCGCCTGCGGGGCCTTCCCCGACGCTCGGACCTGCAATGAGGTCTGCACGGGGCGCATCCGCAGCCCGAACTCTTCAGCGGACCTTCTCATTCGGCTCGACGCGTGCCTCTCGGACGCGGGGGCGGGCGCCGCCTGTGATCCTACGGCGGCGCTGGCCTGCTTCGCGCCCGCGGTCATCGGCGGCGACTGCGCCGGGGCCTGCGAGGTCCTCGTATCGTGCGGCGCGCTGGGCGAAGAAGAGGCCGAGACCTGCGCGCAGGACTGCGACCTCGCCAATGTCGACGACCCTGTGCTGAACGGCCTGGTCATCGACTGCGTCTTCGCACACCTCGCCAGCGCGGTCTGCGACTTCCGGGCGCTCGAGGTGTGCGTCAACGAGGCTCAGGGCGCGGTCGACCCGCCCCCCGACCGACCGGACGACCCGCCTCCGCCGCGCTGATCCCGGCTCAGAGGTCGGCGCTGCCGCCGAGGAAAAACGCCAGCTCGAAGACCTCGGCGTCCGTGGTCGAGGAGACCGGGCGCCTGTCCGCGGCGGACCGATAGTCGCTGTACGCGCTCCCCTTGCCCTGGCGCACGAGCACACCCACGTCCGTGGTGCCGCGTTCGCCTCGAAAGCCCAGGCCCAGGGCCAGACCGAAGAGGTCCAGGTCGTAGTCCATCGTGTCCGCGGTCGAGGGGGCGTCCACCGAAGCGAAGTCCGTGTAGACCCCACCCCGTAGGGTGAAGGACTCCCCGAGCTTCGTCTCGGCGCCCAGCGCGGCGTTGACCACCGCGTCCCCCGAACGTTTGATGTCCACCTCGAGGACGCGGGCGGCGGGGCGGGGATTGCGAATCAAGCGCCCAGCGGCGTCCGTGGGCGCCAACGTCGGCGCATCGACCGCCGTGTAGCGCGGCTGCGCGGCGACGTACGTACCGTCGAAGGTGACGAGCACCTCGGGGGTCGCCTGCCAGGCCGCGCCGACGGTGGCGCGGAGCGGTTGACGTTGCTCGGTCTCGACCGCCGACGACTCGTGGCGATCAAGGAACGGCGGGGTCGTGTCGCCCGCGAAGAGCACCAGCACTTCGCCGGACTGGTGCAAGGGCGCCACGCTCGGCCCGCGCACGTTGAGCCCGAGCCGGAGGGTCGGCGTCGCTTGCCAAAGCGCCCCGGCCTGGACGACGGCCGTCACGTCCGTCGCGGAGAGATTGAACGCCTGGGAGAGCCCCTCGAGGTCCTGCACGCCGTCGGCGAAGATCGAGGCGATGACCTGTCGTTTCAACGTGTGCACGACCCCGAAGGCCCCGAGGCCGACGGCGACCGGCCCGGGCTTCCAGCCCCAGCCCGCGCCGAGCCAGTAGCTGCGCTCCGTCAACACGTCGCTGGCCTTCACCTGGACCGCGCCGTTGGTCCCCACGACCTGGGAGCTCGCGCGGATGTCGTAGGTGTCGTCGTCGGGCACAAAGAGCCCCGCGGCGAGGCCGTGCTGGGCCGTCTCCGCGTCGCCGAGGGGCAGCGCGTACACCAGGCTCGACGGGATCGTCGCGAAGTCACTGCTCTCGGCGTCCGCGGTGCCCTGGTCGATGCCGTAGTCGACGAAGCCTTCGATGCGCTGCGTGCGCCAGTGGTAGACGGCCAGGTTGGCCGACACCCCTTGGCGCGGGAGTCCACCGAGCCCCGCGGGGTTGTACCAGAGTGCGTTGCCGTCGCCCCCGACCGCCGAGTAGGCCCCGGCCAGGCCGATGGGTCGATGCCCCACGGGGATGCCCATGCGGTGGTTCTCACGCGCCGCGGCGACCGTCGGGCTCACCGTGACCGCGGCCACGAGGAGCGTGCGGGCGTTCACGCCACGCGCTCGAGCACGGCCGCCGCGCCGAGTCCGCCCGCGGCGCAGATGCCCAGGATCGCGGTCTCGTGGTCGCCCAGGGCGAGCTCATTGGCCATGGTCGTGACCATGCGGGCCCCCGTGGCGCCGAAGGGGTGCCCCAGCGCCAACGAGCCGCCGTGCACGTTGAGTCGCGCCGGATCCACGGTGCCCACGGCGCGGTCGCGGCCGAGGCGCGCCTGCGCGAAGGCGTCGCTCGCCAACATCTTGAGCACGCTCAGCACCTGCGCGGCGAAGGCCTCGTGCAGGTCCACGAGGCTCACCTGCGACAGCTCGAGACCGGCGCGCGCCAGCGCCTTCGGCATCGCCAGCGCGGGGCCCATCAAGAGCTGGTCGCCGGGGTCCACACCGGAGAACGCGAACGAGCGGAACGCCGCACGGGGCGTGAATCCCAGCGCACGCGCCTTCTCCTCGCTCATCAACAGCACGCTCGCCGCGCCGTCGGTCAGCGCCGTCGAGTTGCCCGCGGTCAGCGTGCCGTTTTTCGCGAAGACGGGGCGCAGCTTCGCGAGCTTCTCCACCGAGGTGTCGGCCCGCACCAGACCGTCCGCGTGAATCCGCTGCCCGTCCGGGGTCTCGACGACACACAGCTCGTCATTGAAGCGTCCCGAGGCCATGGCCGCCGCGGCCCGGTGGTGCGACTGCACCGCGAACGCGTCCTGGGAAGCGCGGTCCACCTCGTTGCGCGCCGCCATGCGCTCCGCCGCCTCGCCCATCACTTCACCCGTGGTGCGCTCGGCGATGCGCGGCCGCGTGGGCAGCAGGTCCGTGAAGGGCGCGAGCTGCGCGAGCACACCCAGGTAGTCGGCCGGGGCGACCTTGCCGCCGAGGGCCAGGGGCGCGAGGGCGTGCACCCACTTCTGGGGGAGCTTGATCTCGGCGTTGCTGGTCGAGTCGGAGCCGCCCGCGACCACCACGTCCGCCTCGCCGCGTTCGATCTGGGCGACGCCGAGGGCGACGGCCTGCAGGCCCGACGCGCAGGCGCGCGTGACGGTCATGGCCTCGACCTCGTGGGGCAGGCCCAGGTCGAGCACGATCTCGCGACCCACGTTCGGCGCGGTGCCCGGCAGAATCACGCCGCCCCACACGAGCGCATCGAGCTCGCCCCGCGGCACCGGGAACCGCTCGAGAAGCGCGCGTGTGGCCGCCACGCCCAGCGCGATCGTGTCCATGCGGGTGTAGTCCGTGAAGGCCTTCACGAACGGGGTGCGCACGCCGCCGATGACGACGGCGCGACGGGCGCGAGGGGTCTTGCGAGTTGCCATGGGGATCTCCTGGGTCAGCGTTTTTACGCCCCGATGAACATGCCACCGCAGGCGCGCTGGCTCCGGCCCGTGAGACCGTACGCCCCCGGGCTCGAGAGGAAACACACGAGGTCGGCGATGTCGCGCGGTTCGCCGCCCTGGCCGAGGGCCGAAAGGCGACGTGCGACCTCGCGGGTCGCGGCGGGCATGGCCGCGGTCAAGCGTGTCTCGATGAAGCCGGGCGCGACGGCGTTCACCGCGATGCCTCGGCCCGCCACCTGCGGCGCCAGCGCCCGCACGTAACCGACGACGCCGGCCTTGCTCGCGGAGTAGTTCGTCTGGCCGACGTTCCCGGCGAGACCGGACACACTCGACAAACACACGATGCGCGCCTCGTCGGCGAGGCCGTCCTCGAGCAGGGCGTCGGTCAGCGTGACCACGGCGCCCAGATTCACGGCGACCGCCTGGTCCCAGTAGGCGTGCGACATCCGCGCGAGGGTCTTGTCGCGGGTGATGCCGGCGTTGTGGACGAGCACGTCCAACGGACGCCCCAGGCGAGCGAGGTCGGCCTTGAGGCGGACCGCGGCGTCCGGTGCGGTGATGTCCAGGGTGATGGGCTCGCCGCCGACGTCCTGGGCGACCTGCGCCAGCGGTGCCTCGTCGCCCGGGCGGTCGAGGCAGAGCACCCGCGCGCCCTCCGCGGAGAGCGCGTGCGCGATGGCCTCGCCGATGCCGCGGGCGGCGCCCGTGACGAGGGCGAGGCGGCCCTCGAGGGGCCGGGTGAAGTGCACGGCGTCGGGGGCGCGGACCCGCGCGTCCAGCACCCACGGTTGCCCTGTCAGGAACGAAGCGCGGTCCGAGAGCAGGAAACGCACGAGCGGCGAGAGGCGTGACTCCGCGCCCGCCCCGACGAAGATCGCGTGCGCCGTCGCGCCTCGTCGGCCGACCTCTTTCGCGACGCTGCGGGTGAAGCCCTCGAGCGCGGTGGCGGTCGCGGCGTGGGCCGCCGAGAGCCCGGGTTCGGCCGGGTCCCTGCCGATCACGAGGACGCGGCCGCCGCGCGCGAGCGACGAGAGCCACGGGTTGAAGGCGTCGTAGAGCGCCCGCAACGAGGTGGGCGTCTCGAGCCCAGTGCCGTCGAAGACCAGCGCGTGCGCGCGCAGACCCTCGGGGGGCGCGTCCGTCGGTCCGTGCGAGACCGGAGGTCGGCCCCACGCCTCGCCGGCCGCACGCCAGGCCGAGGGCAGGGGCCCTGCCGCCACCACGTGCGGAGAGGCGCCCGCGCGTGCGAGCCCGTCCGCGAGATCGGCGTCCAGGCGACCGCCGGAGAAAACGACGACCTTCGCGTCCGCCAGCGGCAAGGCGGGCCAGGGCCCGCGTCCGCGGCGCAGCTTCTCGGGCATCGGCAAGGGGAGCCCGAGCTGTCGCACGACCTGCTGGAACAAGGGGTTCTGATTCAGCTCGACGAGGAAGTCACTCATGGAGGGGGCTCCGGGCGGTCCAGGTGCCGACGAGGTTTGCGGGGGCACCCGGGGCCTCGCCGACCCACAGCTCACCGGGGGCGTACCAGACCCCGAGCCGTGCCGGCAGGCGGACCGGGCGGGTGAAGCGCACGTCGATCATGGAGAGGGCGTGCACGTCGCCTGCGAAGACGTTGCGATTCACCCGCTCGATGGCGCGCGCGAGCGTCGCGAAGCCGTGCAGAATCGTGCCGCCGAAGCCCGCGGCGCGACCCCACGGTCGAATCCAGTGCACCGGGTTGAAGTCGCCGGTCAGGCACGCGAACTCCAGCCCGGCGTCGGGCCCGATCTTCATGTACCCGATCTCGCGGGCGGTGGTGGGGACGAGGTGTTTCGCCTCGCCGCCGCGTTTGCCGGCGCCCGGTTTGCCCGTCGGCACGAGGACACGGAGCTCGCACCGCAACGCGTCGGGGGCCGAAGGCGTGCGGGTGCGCAGCTCGAGTCGGGCCAGGGCGCGTCGGTCGTCCTCGTCGATGTGCAGCAGGCGCGCCTCGAGGGTGAGCGGCTCGCCGGCCGGGAGCGGCTGCAGGCTCTCGATTCGGCACCCCGCGTTGAGGGCCCTCGCCAACGGCCAGGGTGTGCCCTCGAGTGCACGCATGAGCAGCGGGAAGCCCCACTGCGGAAACAAGTGGGCCGGCACGGTGCCGCGCCAGGACGAAGGGTCGCTCCGGCACCAACGGATGTAGCTCCGCAGCAACTCGGGGTCTCGAGCGGGCACGGTCTCCGTGAGCCACGGGCCAGGGACGGTGAGGGGCGTCCGGGCGCGTCGCGCGGGCCCGACCTGCGAGACCGCGAGTTTCACGGCCATTCGTCCCAGCGCCGCGACCACGGGACCCTGGTGCAGCGCGTTCCCCCACAGCTCGACGTTGGGCATCATGGCCGCCTGATTACGGCAGCCGCGTGCGCCTTGGAAGGGAAACGCGACACCGATTCGTCACGCGGTCTCGGCCTCAGGGACGTCCAGCAGCAGGTCCGGACCCTCGTGGCGCACGTTGTTGACCTTGTCGAACAAGGGTCGCAGGCGAATCCACTCCACGGGACAGCTCCGTACGTCGCCCCCGAGCGCGTCCACGTCCGTGAACTCGGGGTCGAGCCAGCGGGCCCAGGCCTCCCGGGGCAGCACCAGCGGCATGCGGTCGTGGACCGCGGCGGCTGAGGCGTTGGCGTCCACCGTGAGCACGGTGAAGGTCTCCACCGGCTCTCCGAAGGTGCCGTCCTCGGCGCGGGGTCGCCAGATGGACCACAGGCCGCCGAACGCGAAGAACGCCTCCTCGGCCGGCTCGAAGGTGAACGCCTGCTTGCGGGTGCCGTCGCGCCGCCACTCGTACCAGCCCGTCGCCGGGACCAGGCACCGACGCTTCTTCACAGCGTCGCGGAACGAGGGCTTGATCGGGGCGGTCTCGGCGCGGGCGTTGATGCAGCGCGCGGCGTCTTTGGTGTCCTTCGCCCACGGGGGCACGAGGCCCCACCGGAGTCGCGAGAGGGTCCGACGGCCTTCCGCCGAGGTCCTCACCACGGGCGCGAGCTGGGTCGGGGCGATGTTCCACCGCGGCGAGAAGGCGTCCGGATCGCCCAGGACCTCGCCGATCTCGAACATCAGCGCCATGGCTTCCCGTGGCTTGTGTTGGTGGTAGCGTCCGCACATGACCGAGTCTCCCGTCCCCGAACCGCCGCCTCTGCTCGATGCGCCGGCCCCCCCGGCGGGGTGCACCGTGCGCTGCATCGCCTTCGACTTCGACGCGCGGCGTGACCTCGTCGTCGATGTGCAGGCGCTCACGAGTCTGCCCGGAACCTATGCCTGGATCGACGTCGAAGCGAAGGACATCGAGGCGACACGAGCGTGGCTGGAGAGCTGGGGGCTCATCGAGCACGGGCTCGTGCAGGACGCCCTCACCCACACCGCCACGACCCACATGGCGCGCTTCGACGACTACCTGCACCTCGTCTTGTCCGCGTGTCGTATGGACGGTCGACACTTCGAGGCCGACCGGGTGGACGTCTTCATCGCCGAGCGTTTCATGCTCACGCTGCACAGCGCCCCCGTGGACTTCCTCGAGCGGATGCGGCGCACCTACCGCGAGGACTTCCTGCGGTTCGCCCAGAGCCCGAGCTTCCTCGTCTACGAGCTGTGGGACCACGTCGGAGAGCACTACGTCGACGTGCAGAAACACTTCGAGGACCGCGTCGAGGCGCTTCAGGCCGAGCTGATGGGGGAGATCGACGACACGGTTTTCGCGCAGGTCTCGCTCGTGGGCTCGCACCTGCTGAACTTCCGCAAGGTCGTCTCACCCGCGCGGGCCGTGCTCACGGAGCTCTCGTCACGGCGAACGCGCTTCGTGAACGAGGCGACCCAGCGCTACCTCGCGAACATGATCGGCACCGTCGATCGGGTTCTGCAGGACGCGCTCGTGGACCGCGACATCTTGAATCAGAGCCTGAACCTGCACATGAGCATCGTGAGCCATCAGACCAACCGCCTGATGAACAAGCTCACGGTCGTGAGCATCATCTTCCTGCCGTTGAGCTTCCTCGCGGGGGTCTACGGCATGAACTTCGAGGTCTTGCCGGAGCTCAAGTGGCAGAACGGCTACACGATCTTCTGGACCGTGGCGGCGACGATCGTCGCGACGCTGCTCTTCATCCTTCGCCGGATGCGTCTCCTGTGAGCCACGCGACGATGAGGTCGCCGACCCGTTGCGGCGCCTCGTCGATCAGGAAGTGACCGACGCCCGGGACGGCTTCGAACCGCCACGGTCCCGAGAACGCGCGGTCGAGGTCGCCGTAAGCCGAGACGTCGATGCACCCGTCTCGCTGGCCGGCCAGAACCAGAGTCGGGGTCGAGATCGGGGCCGTCACGAGGGCGGCGTCCCGGCGCCACAGCGACGGCCGCGACAGGGCCCGGTAGTAGGACAAGGCCGCGGTCAGCGCGCCCGGCTCGGCGAGGCCGCGGGAGACCGCCTCGAAGCGGGCCGCGGGCGGCTCGAAGCCCGGACTCCAGCGTCTCCAGAGTCTTCGCAGGTAGGCGTGACCGTGGGTCCGCACGAGCGCCTCGGAGAGCCCGGGCACCTGGAACCAGGCCATGTACCGGCTTCGCCAGAGCTGCGGCAGCGCGCGGCGGGGATCTCCGAGCAGTTGCCGGAGCGCCGCGGGGGGCGGCACCGAGAGCGCGACCGCCCGGCGCACGCGCTGCGGCGCGAGGTTGCACGTGGCGTAGGTCACGAGGGCGCCCCAGTCGTGCCCCACCAGGTCGAAGGTCGGGTGTCCCAGGTGGTCCGCCAGGGCGAGCACATCCCCAGCGAGGGCTCGAGGCCCATAGTCGCCGTCGGCCGCGGGCGCGGTGGGGGCGTACCCGCGCAGCGCCGGCGCGCACACGGTGTAGCCGCGCTGCATCAGTGTCTCGGCCACCGGGCGCCACGCGCCGGGCTCGTCCGGAAAACCGTGGAGACAGAGCGCGAGGCGCTCGCCCCGACCCCAGGTCAAGGCGCCCACACGCCGACCGCGAACCTCGAGCGTGTCCATGGTCCGAACGATGCCTCAGCGGGCGGCGCACGGCGAGGCCCTTGCCGCCGTGTTCCCGGGTATGGTGCAACGCGCCGATGAAGTTCTCGTTCCCCGATCGCCTCGCCGTGGCCTCGTGTCTGGTCGCCCTGCTCCTCGGGTGCGGCGGGCCGCGCGAGGGCCCGCGCACGCCGATTCCGAACCGTGTGGTGCATGTCACGGGCGGCACCTACGCGGGCGTGTGTGTGCGTCCGGGTCGCCTCCGCCTGCGGATGCCCTACGCCGAGGAGGTTTGGCGCCTCGACCCGACCCCGGCGCCCCTGGGCCCGTCGCGGGCGGGTCCGAGCGCGCCGTGTCAGGGCGCCGAGGTGCCCCTCGAGCTCGGCGGACGGATGCAGGTCGGCCCCCTGACCCTGGTCCTCGCGCCGACCCGGTTCTCGGTGCTCGAAACGGCCACGGGCATCGAGGTCGCGGGTCGGTCGCTGTCGGGCCCCATCTACGACGTCGCCGCCGTCGACCCATGGCTCTACGTCGCCAGCGAAGGTGGGCTCTATCGTGCTCGCCTCGACGAACCGCTCCGCCGCGTCGGCGGGGTCGGCCTCGCGCTCGAGCCTCTGCGACAGGTCTTTCGCGATGGCGACGCGCTGTGGCTCCGGGGCAAGGACGACCTCGGACAGCCCGTCGCGATCCGCGCCGCGGGCGCTGTGCCTCTCGCAGAGCCCGCGCGCCTGCCCGAGGTCGATCGCCGGGTGCGCGCGCCGGTTCAGGGTGGGCGCCTCGAGGCGGTGATCGGCGGCGAGGGTCTGCGCCACCTGGACGCGGACGGCCTGCTGGGCCGCATCGTCCCTCTGCCTGCGGTCGAGGCGCTGCTGCCCCTCGACGGCGGGCGCCGTGTCGTCACGGTCGCGGGGCGCGTGCTCACGTTCTGGCGCGTGGCGGGGCTTTCACTCGAGCGCGAACTCGAGGTCCCTCTGCCCGGCATCACGCGTCGGGTGCTCGAGGTCGGCGACGCGCTGATCGTGGCCGGAGACTACGGGTTGCTCATCTTGCGACGCTGAGCCGTCGCGCGGACTCAGGGCTTCGCGCCCTTGTCCGCCTTCGGTTTCTTCACCTTCGCCGGTCGCGGCGGCGCATCCGCCTTCGGCTTCTTGCGCTTCTTGCCCTTCACGACCTTCTCGGGGGTCGGCGGCGGCGCGAGGATCGACGTGGCGGCGTCCCAGCCTGGGGACGGCACGGTCTCGTGCACGACGAATCGGCAATCCTGGGGCTTCGCGCCGTTGGCCTCGCAGAACTTCGCGGCCTTCTCGCGGCAGCGTTCCCGCATGACCGCGGCGTCGGGCCCCCCCTCGACGTCCCAGGTTTGGAAGGTCACGTCGATGGACTCCTGGGTCCGCGACACGAGCTTCTGCTCCTTCCAGACCATGTCCCGCTCGGTCTGGATCGTCGTCTGCAGCGCGCCGAATGCCGAGCACTTCTCCGAGGGGTACGCGGGCGGTGCGCTCGGCGCGTCGGTGGTCGGCGCGCTCGGCGCGCCCGTCGGCGGTGCGCTGGGCGCCGACGCGAACGCGCTGCCCGACGTGAGCGGAAGGACGGCGAGCACGAGGAGTCGAAGCGCGGTCACACAGCCCTCACACGTTCCAGTTCTCGTCTTCGAAGGACGCGGCGGGCACCTCGATATTCAGCGGCCGGCCGCTCGGGTGTCGCTCGACCTCGATGCCGCCTCTCGACAACGCGAGAGAGATCGCGAGGGGATCTCCGGCCCCGGCCTCGAGGGACACGAACGACACGCCGAGTTCGATCCCGTTCGGACGAATCTTGGTCTGAGGGGTGCCCGTCAGCCGCAGCGAGTGGCCGCGTGCGTCGGCGCGCATGACCCCCGCGTGCTCCGGCGCGTCGAGCGCGATCTCGACCACGTGATGGTCCGCGAGGCCGAGGTCGCCGTCCCGCGTGATGTCCACACGCAAGACGAGCCCCGTGGTCTCGAGGAGCTCGCCGTCCGCGGGCTCGAGGCGCAGGAAGAGCGAGCCCGAGTCGAAGCCGTACCGCAGACGCCGCAGGTGCGCCCCGGCCCGGTGCATGCTGCCCTGGACGGCGAGGTCGAGGATGCCCGCGTCGGCCCAGTCGAAGAAGGTCGTCTCCTCGTCGAACCGCGGGGACAGGAACGCCCGCGGCGCGCGGCCCCGGTCCGTCGCGCGGCCGACCGTGCCGTACAGGCTCCGCCCGAGAGCAGGGGGGACGGGGGCCCCGAGCGCCGTGCAGGCCTCGCGCAGATGGGACCGAAACAGGTGGTCGAACTCGGCGTCGTTGTCGGAGACGAATCGGTCGCCGTACCACCAGAACCAATCGCTGCCCTCGGCGCGCAGCAGGTGCTCGCGGGCACGTTCAAGGTCCGCGGCCGGACGGCTTCCGCTCTCTTCGGCGGCGGCGAGCAGCGTGCGCAGCTCCCCCAGCAGGCGCCACGCCGTGTTCTCGACCGCTTTGCCGATCCACACGCCGAAGTTGCCGTCGATCCACGAGCCCGCGGCCAGGCCCTCGAGGGGCGCGGGGGGCCCGCCGGCCAGCACCTCCGTCGGCAGTCGAGTGCGGATCCCGGGATGGCGCTCGAGCGCGCCGTAGAGGGCGTCCAGGAAGGGCGCGCCGCTGTCGGGGTACGCCTCCCAGGGGTTCTCCCCGTCGAGCGCGATCACCGCGAGCGGCACGGGTCCGCCGCGGGCCGCCTTGCCGATGTTCTCGAGGCGCCCGACCAGGTCCTGCGCCGCGGCGGTGGCGTCGTTGTGCGCGTAGCTGAAGCCGAGCAAATCGCTGAGCTGGCGGTCCCGGAAGAACGCGTCGATGTGCGCGCCCCCGGCGTGCACGCGCCAGGGGTGGTACAGGTTGCGCGCGCGGTCGGCCCCGGCCGGCAACGTGTGGAAGAGCTGCGCTTCGTCCGTGGCCATCCACCGGAGACCCGCTTGCTCGAAGAGCCCGACGGTCTCGGCGCTGACCGAGCCCTCGGCCGGCCACACACCCGCGGGGGCGCGCCCGAAGACCTTCGTGTGTCGTGCGACGGCACGCGCGACCTGCTCCTGGGCATCCGCGGGCCACCTGAATCGCGGCGGCAGGGGGGCGCCCGGCAGGCCCTCGGCCGCGATGTCGGAGTCGATCAGCAGCGGCAGAATCGGGTGGAAGTACGGGGTCGTCGAGGCCTCGACCTGACCGCGCGCCACGAGGCGCTGCCACGCCGGCAGCACACGCCGCGCGCAGGCGCGCTGCACCCGAACCAGCCGCCACTTCTCGTCCTCGGTGAAGTGCGCGCCCTTCGCCTCGAGCTCCGCGATGAGCGGGTACTCTCGGCGCGCCGTGGCGCCGAACCAGCTCAGGTTGAACAGCACCTGCAGGTCACGCAGATCGCGGTCGTCGAAGTCCCGGGGGGCGCGGGCGGCGTCGGCAGGGCCTCGCTTGCGCCACAGCGCTTCGTATCGGGGTCGCGCGCGGATCCCGGTGTCGGCGTGACACGAGAAGAACTGCTGCAGCACGAAGCTGGCTTCCTCTTCAGTCAGCAGACGCGCCGGTTTCAAGGTGAGCTGTTGGTAGAGGTCCTCCGCGCCCCCGACGTACGCCTCGAGCTGGTCGATCAAGACCGGCACGAAGTTCACCGCGGCGCGGACCCCCGGGTGCCGCTCCAGGGCGTCGGCCATGTCGAGGTAGCCGCGTGTGGCGTGAAGGCGAACCCATGGGAGCAACGGCATCGACGTCCGCGGATCGCGGTAGTCGGGCTGGTGCATGTGCCAGAGGAAGAGAACGTCGGCGGGGGTCATCTCGGGTGCGGGACTCAAGGGGTGACCACGGTCCCTTTGGCCACAGCGACGACCCCTCCGGCGGTGACCGTGAAGCGCGCCCGGTCCCGCTCGGCGTCGTAGCCGATTGTCGCGCCGGGCTCGACCCGCACGTGCTTGTCGAGGATGGCTTTCCGGACCCGCGCGTTTCGACCGATGTCGCAGCCCTCTCCGAGCACGCTCTCCTCCACACGCGAGTAGCTGTGGACACGCACGCCGGGGCACAGGACCGACCGGTGCACGTGCGCCCCGGACACGATGCACCCCGGGCTCACCAGGGAGTCGGTCGCGATGCCGATGCGGTCCGTCGTGATGCCGTCGAAGACGAACTTCGCCGCGGGCAAGTGCTGGTAGTACGACCGGATCGGCCACTCGCGGTTGTAGAGGTTGAAGATCGGGGTGACGGCCACGAGGTCCATGTGGGCCTCCCAGTAGGAGTCCAGCGAGCCCACGTCCCGCCAGTAGCCGCGCTCCTTGTCCTCCATGCCGGGGTGCTCGTTGCGCTGGAAGTCGTACACGTACATCGCCCGGCGGCCGACCATCGAGGTCAGGATGCTGCGGCCGAAGTCGTGCACGCTCTCGGCCTTCTCGGCGTCCCGGGTGATCTCCTCGACGAGCACGGTCGTGTCGAAGAGGTAGTTCCCCATGCTCGCCAGGCAGAGGTGGGGCGCGCCCGGCATCGGCGGCGGGTTCGCGGGCTTCTCCAGGAACCGGAGGACCCGGCCGTCCGCGTCGCACTCGATGCAGCCGAACTCGGAGCCCTGCTCGATGGGCACGGGGATCGCGGCGACGGTCATGTCCGCGCGTTTGTCGAGGTGGAACTGGACCATCTGCGACACGTCCATCTTGTAGACGTTGTCGGCGCCGAAGACGGCGACGACGTGCGGCTGCACATCCGAGACCAGATTGAGGTTCTGGAAAACGGCGTCGGCGCTGCCCCGGAACCAGTCGCGACCGACCCGCTGCTGCGCGGGCACGGGCTCTACGAACTGGCCGAGAATCGGCGACAGTTGCCACCCGCGCACCAGGTGCGTGATGAGGCTCGACGCCTTGTACTGCGTGAGCACCTTCACCTGGAAATAGCCGGAGTTGACGAAGTTGCTGAGGACGAAGTCGATGAGTCGATACCGGCCGCCGAAGGGCACCGCGGGCTTTGCGCGATCACGGGTCAACGGCTGAAGGCGGGTGCCTTCGCCCCCCGCGAGGATGAGCGCGAGCAGCCGAACGTCACGAGCTCTCATGCGCGCCTCTCTGGTCAGAGGAAAAAGAACGCGGCCGCAGCGGCGACGGCCGCAACGATGGCGCCGGCCACGATGCCGCGGACCATGCCCCCGTCCGAAGCCGAGGTCCCACCCTGGGCCATGCGGGCCGACGCGGTCGCCTGAGCGCGAATCTCGTCGCGCGTCGCGTTGGCGGGCAGGTTCGGCGCGTGGCCAGGATGAGGCCCGGTCCTCTTTTTGAGGGCGGCCGCCTCGTTGACCGTGGTCCGTTGGATGGCGCCGCTGGGCGGCTTCGACACGGGCGGCACCGCGGGCGGTACGACCCGCCGTTCAGCGGTCGAACCCGGGGCCTGGACTGCGTCGACCGCGCCCGCCGGGGGCGGAGGCGGGACCGTGCGTCGCGCCTGAATCGGCGCGGGTGCGGGCACCTCGAGGGTCTGCTGCGCCAGCGTCTCCGTCGACTCGCCCGGGCCCTCGAGGATCTGGTCGAGGCTGCGCCCCTCGCGGTAGCCGAGCCCATCCTTCTCGAACGGGCTCAGGTCCATGCGTGTGTGGTCGCCGCCCTCGTCCTCCATGCCCATCTCCGAGGCCCAATCCCGCGGATCCTCACCCCCGAAAGCAGGGTGCTGGTCGAGCGGATTGCTCTCGGCGACGGCCTTGAAGGTCATCTTCTCGAGGTCCTCGATGGACGTGAACTGCATGATCTCGTCCTGGATCATGCGTTCGATGGCCTGGGCCTGGCTCGTCACCGGGCGCTCGGTCACGGTCTCGACCCGCTTCGTGCGCTCCTGCTGGATGCGCTTCACGAGCACGCCGATGTCGTACGAGGTGACCATCATGCGGTGGTCGAAGAGGAACTTCGCGAGGTCGTGCGCCAACGCCGCGGCGTTCTCGGGGCGCTGCTTCGGATCGCGCGCGAGGGCGCGCCGAATCACCGACTCCAGCACCGGATGCACGTCCGGATTGAAGTCGCGCAGCGCCGGGATCTCGGCCTTGCGCACCAGGTCCACGGTGTCCAGATCCGTGCGCCCGTCGAAGAGGCGTCGGCCCGCGAGCGCTTCCCAGAGCACGATGCCGGTCGCGAAGACGTCGGTCAGGTGGTTGACCTTCTCGCCGTGCGCCGCCTCGGGGCTCAAGTAGCTGAACTTGCCCTTGACCACGCCGGGATCGGTCAGCGTGAGCTGGCTCGCGGCCTTGGCGAGGCCGAAGTCCACCAGCTTCACCTCGCCCTCACGGCTGATGAGGATGTTCGGCGGGCTGATGTCGCGGTGCACGATGCCCAGGGGCCGACCGCGCTGGTCCTTGCGATTGTGGGCGTGGCTGAGGCCCTTGCAGACCTCGATGCCGATGAAGGCGACCTGCTCCTGCGGAATCCGGAACCCACGCTCGTGGGCCGTGTCGAGGATCGACTTCAGGTTCGATCCGTCGACGAACTCCATCACGATGAAGTACGTCTCGCCGGAGACACCGATGTCGAAGGTCTGGACGACGTTCGCGTGGTTGAGGAAGAGCGAAAGACGAGCCTCGTCGAGGAACATCGCGATGAACTTCTTGTTCTTCGCGAGGTTCGGGAGCACCCGCTTGATGGCGACCAGCTTCTCGAAGCCACGCAAACTCGTGGCTTTGCCTTTCCACACCTCGGCCATGCCGCCGGCGTCGAGCTTCTCGACGATGGAGTATTTTTGTTGGGCCATGAGGTTGCGCGCGATTAGAACCCATATCCGTTCGGCCCGCAATTCGCGGGGGTGGACCGCATGAGCGCTCGTCTCGCGGCGCTCGAGGTCGAGCGTGTGCGCGGCTGGGTCCAGGCCGACGCCGCGGCCCTGGCGGCGCAGCTCGAAGGCCGTGTGGTGCCCCGGGCCGCGCGCGCCGCCGCTCGGGCGCTGCTCGTGCGGGTCTTCGATGCGCTCGGGGCCCTCGAGACGACGACGCACGCCGAGTGGGTCTCTCTCATGTGTGCGCTGGACCAGGCGACCTGGGGGCGCGACGCCGCGCGTCCACTGCGGCCGTTGGCCCGCATCGGCGTGCCTCCCTTGCGGGGCGCGGTGCGTGCGCGCTTCTACGAGCGGGTCTTCGACTACGCGCGCTCGGCGGAGCAGCTCTCCGAACGGCTCGACCGTTTTGTGGCCGCGACGGGGGGTGAGCCGCCGCGGCTCTTTGTGCGGAGCGTGAGCCCGGGCGACGCGAAGGCCGCCGCCGAGACCGACATGGCGCTCACACGCGGCTGACCGACTCAGCCCTTGCGGCGCTCCTCGCGCTGCTGGCGAATGCTCAGCAGGTTCGCGGCGGTCTCCTCGATGGCCTTGTCCGTGACCTCGAGGACAGGCCAATGCGGATTCGCATCGAAGATCTGCTGGGCGTAGCCGATCTCCTTGAGGATGTGGTCGCGCACGCCATACGCCGTGTCCGCGGGCATGCCGAGCTGCTGCAGACGCGCCTGGCGGATGCGGAAGAGCGCGTCCGCCGAGATCTGCAGGGCGAAGACCTTGTCCTGGTCGACGGTGAACAGCTCGCTGGGCGGCTCGATGCCCTTGACGATCGGCACGTTCGCGACCTTGTAGCCGCGCTGCGCCAGATACGTGGAGAGCGGGGTCTTCGAGGTGCGAGAGATGCCCACCAGCACGACGTCGGCGCGCGCCAGATTGCGGGGATGCTGGCCGTCGTCGTTCTTCACGGCGAACTCCACGGCCTCGATGCGCCGGAAGTAGTCGTCGTTGACCTGGTGATGACCGCCGGGCACGGCCCGGGGCTGGGCGCCGAGGAAGAGGCCGAGCTTGCCGATCAGCGTGCCGATGAGGTCCACGTTCTCGACGTTCGCCTCGGCGCACAGGCGGCTGAGCAGCTCCCGGTGCTCCGCGTTCACGGTGGTGTGAAGGAGCAGGGCGTCCTCCCCCGAGGCCCGCTCCACGATGCCCTCGATCTCCTTCTCGCTGCGGACCCGGGGGAAGATGTCGACCCGGGCCACGTCGCTGTCGAACTGGGCGAGGACCGCGCGGGCGACCTTCTCGGCCGTGTCCCCCGTCGAGTCAGAGAGAATCATGATCTTCTTCTTCACGACTGACATGGACCGCCTCGGATTCGAAAGTGGCCGCAGCCTATCAGCCCAACCCCGCGGACGGAACGTTCGTGGTCGCGGCGTCCTCTTCCTTGATGCGCACCGGGCCGAACTTCTCGGGATACCGGCCGACCTTGTCCGCGTAGAACGTCCGCAAGCTGTCCATGAAGGCCCGCACGTCGTCGACGGGCTCCACGGTCGGACCCAGAGTCGCCTCGCGCTTCGGGAAGTCGAGCGACCCGAGCACCACCGGCACGCCGGCGCTGCGGGCGATGTGGTAGAAGCCGCTCTTCCAATACTCGCGCCGAGAGCGACTGCCCTCGGTCGGGACGGCGACGACGAGGTGGTCCGCGCGGCGGAAGGCCTCGGCCAGGGCCTGCACCATGCCCTGCGGCTGGCTGCGGTCCACCGCGATGCCTCCGAAGCCGCGCATGATGGGACCGAACGGCCCCTTGAAGAGCGACGCTTTGCCGACCCAGTGAAGCTTCACGCCCACGGCCCAGTAGGTCGCGACCGTGAAGACGAAGTCCCAGTTCGAGGTGTGCGGGGCCGCGCAGAGCACGTACTTCCGTGCCGTCGGCAATGTGCCGACGATCCGCCACCCGAAGACCCGCAAGATCAACCGCCCAAGCGCTCGCGTCATGCTCCCCACCCTAACACTGCCTGCGCACCGCGCGAGAGTCTGTTGCGTGCCGACGCCCCGGCAACGGAGAGTGCACGCCGAGCGCGCGGATGAGCGCGGCGGAGGCCAACGATGAGCGAATCGCAGGGGGAGAACGAGGTCCTCTTCGCACTCGACGCGCGTGGGGTCGCGACCCTCACGTTGAATCGACCCGCCCGGCGCAACGCCCTCTCGCCGGGGTTGGTCTCGGCGCTGCGGGCCGCTCTGGAACGGGTCCGGTCGGATCCCGCGGCGCGCGTCGTCGTGCTCACAGGGGCCGGCGAGCAGGCGTTCTGCGCCGGGGGGGACCTCGGCGGTGGCATGACGGGAGGCGGCTTCCTCGCGAGCGTCGAAGAAAAGGGCGGCTTCGTGCACGTCGTGCGTGCGCTGCACGACCTCGGCAAGCCGGTCGTCGCGCGGCTCAACGGGGACGCGCTCGGCGGCGGGGTCGGGCTCCTGCTCGCGTGCGACCTGGTCGTCGCCCCCGAGGACGTCCGCATCGGCCTCCCCGAGGTCAAGGTCGGGCTGTGGCCGATGATGGTCACCGCACTGCTCGTCCGCCACGTCGGCCGCAAGCAAGCCGCCGAGCTCATGCTGCTCGGAGAGCGCATCGAGGCGAACGAGGCCCGTCGGCTCGGGCTCGTGAACCGTGTGGTCCCGCGTGCCGACCTGGACGCCGAGGTCGAACGCATCGTCGGCGCGCTTCTCGAGCGGTCCCCGGCCGTGCTGCGCCTGGGGAAGGACGCGTTTCACCAGACGGCGGACCTGCCCCTGGAAGCGGCCCTCTGGGCGCTGCGGGACCGACTCGTCCAGAACACCCTCCTCGACGACGCCGCCGAGGGGGTCATGGCGTTCATCGAGAAGCGGAAGCCGCGCTGGTCGGGGCGCTGACGGACCACGGCACCGAGAGCGTGGCGATGGCGCCCCCGTCGGGGTGGTCGTCGAGCGTGAGCTGGCCGCGCAGCTCCTGGGCCAGCGCGTAGGATGTGTAGAGGCCCAGGCCCGTGCCCTGGCCCGGCGGCTTGGTCGTGAAAAACGGCTCGAAGAGGCGCGCCCGGGCTCCGGCGGCGAGGCCGGGGCCCTGGTCGCGGACGGACACGACGAGCTGCTCTCCGATGCGCTCCGCGTTGACGTCCAACGCGCGCTGAGGGGCGGCGTCGAGCCCGTTCTGCAGCAGGTTCACGAGCACCTGCACGAAGGGATCGAGCGGCACCTGCACGTGCTCCGCGGCGTCCGTCAGGCGCACGCGGACCTGGTCGCGGTTCTGCGGGCACACGACGGCGACCGCGCGCTCCACGACCTCGACGAGCGGGGTGTGCCCGGTCGCGGTGCGCAGCTTCTCGACCCGGCCCAGCAGCGCGTGGGTGATGCGCCGGCAACGCTCCACCTCGGCGATGATCAGGCGGGTGGACTCCTCCAGGTCCGCGCGCGCCGACACCTCGAGCCGGAGCGGCGCCATCGCGGCCTCGAGGTCCTTCGCCAGCACACGAATCGTCGACAGCGGGGTGTTCAGCTCGTGGGCGACCCCCTGGACCGTGCGGCCCAGGCTCGCGAGCCGCTCCGTGAGCAGGAGCTGGCGCTGCGCGAGGATCTCGCTGGTCCGGTCCAGGTACAGGACCATGAAACGCTCGGCGCGCCCGTCGTCGAAGGGGAAGCCCAGCATCTCGTAGATGCGCTCGGGCCCGTCCCCCGAGCGCAGAGGCACCTGGCATCGGGTGTTGCCGCGGGCCCCGGGGGCCCAGGGGCAGTCTTCGGGCACACACGGCCCGTGCGCCGCGGGGCACGCCCAGGTGTGGCCGACCCGCGGGCCCAGGAGGGCGTGGGCGCCGTTGTTCTGCCAAGCGACGCGCCCGTCGCGCACGACCTCGAGGCCCACGTCCAACCCTTCCAGGCTCAGCCGCAGCACGGTGTCGGCGTCACGGCGTGCGGCGTCTTGCGCGCGCACAGCCTCGGTGAAGACGCGGGCGAAGTACGCGACGCCCCCCACCGTGAGGCCGAGCGCCATGAGCTCCAACGCACCGGCATACTCCACCGGGGGATTCCACTGACCGACCCGCAGGCTCGGGACCGTCGTCGCCGCGACCTGGAAGGTCATGCCGGCCAGTGTGCCGAGGCCCGTGGGCAGGAGCGCCGGCCGGTCGCCGAGCAGCGCCGCCAGGAGCAGCGGGAACGCGTAGAAGCCCACGAAGGGGCAGTCCGCGCCGCCCGCGGCCCACAGGACGAGGGTCAACGCGCCGGTGTCGAGGAGCGCCTGCCCCACGTGGCGTGTGTCCGTGTGCCCCTCGCCGTGGGCGCGGCTCCGCCACGTCAACACCACGTTGGACGCCACGCCCAGGACCACCGCCGCGGCCACGAGCGGCACGTTCACCCCCGGCACGACGCCGACATCCGCCAGCGCCGCCGCCAGAGAGACGCCAGCGAGCGCGATCCACCGCAGTCGAATCAACCAACCGAGGCGAGAGCGGCCCTCGAAGTAGTGGGCGTGACCCGTCATGAAGAGCGACCTATCTTGACACGCGCGGGGCGGGGTTTCATACCCGCCCCATGAAAGCCGTGCTCCTCGTGCCGGTCGCGTTGCTCCAGGTCGCCCCGCCCGCGGCCGTTCCGACCGTGGACCCCGCTGCGGCGCCGGCCTTCGCACCGGCGGAGCCCACCTGGGCGCCGCCGCCGATGCCGCGCGACGACGAGGACTTCAACGTCGACCGCTCGCTCTTCGTCGAGGGCACCACGGACCCCGAGAAGGCGCGCCGCGCCGAGATCGAGGCCGGGCTGCGACCTGCGGACCGTCGACCTCCGCTGTACGCGCGTTCGCCGCGACTGACGGCCATCACGCAGTCCGCGGCCGGTGTCTTCGGCGGCGCGGTCGTGGGTCTCCTCGGCGGCAGCATCGGGGAGAGCATCGACCCCGCGGACCGCCGCCTGCCGCTCGGCGGGCCTCACGGGCCGCTCTTCGGGGGCCTCGCGGGCACGATGATCGGCACCACCGCGGGCGTGTGGGGCTCGGGCTTCCTCTTCGACAAGGACCCGGACCGCTGGGGCTGGACCGCGCTCGGCACCACCGTGGGCACCATCGTCGGCGCGGGCATCGCCACGGGCTTCGCCGCGGGCATGGACAAGGGCGACACCGCGAGCACCCTGGCCGTGGGCAGCTTCGTCATCAGCCAGGTCGCGGGCGCCGTGATCTTCGACACGCTCTTTCAGGCGCCGCCGCCGCCGATGCCGACGACCGTGGCGCCCATCCCCGAGTCCGAAGACGACGAGTACTGAGCGCCCTCAGCCGCCGCAGGGCTCCACGAAGCAGCGAGCCTCGGGCAACGCGGTCTTCAGGCTCGAGCAGTCGTCCCCGATGGCGAGGTCCGGGGCCCAGGTCCACTCGTTGAACTGGAGCTCGCCCATGTGCTGCGCCACGCCGCACAGGTCGAAGGAGCGGACCTCGGCGCGGCGCACCCAGCGGGTCGTCTGCCGGAAGAACTGGCCGTAGCGCCCGTTGGGGATGAAGCCGCTGTAGCCCACGGTGGTGCTGTCGGAGCTCGAGGTCGACCAGGTCTGCTGCTCGTCCTGGCTCATGCCGTAGCTGACCTGCTCCTCGACACTTGCGCCGCGGGCCATGGACCACGTCTCGCTGCGCTCGCGGCTCGTCGTGTCCTCGATGTCGCGGCTGCGTGAGCGCGAGAGCGAGTAGCTCCCCGACAGGCTCGTCGAGGTCTGCTCCGCGACGCTGCTGCCGTAGCTCTCCGAGGTGTTCGTGCTGCCCTCGATGCTGTAGCCGCGCTCCGAGCTGACCTCGTTCTTGGTGCCGGTCTCCGAGCCCGTTTTTGCGCCCGCCTTCACGCCGACCGACGTGGACGCGCTGCCGCTCGCCGAGGCCAGGAAGGGCACCGAGCCCTCGACCTCGACGCCCACCGTCGCCTCGGCGCTGGCCGAGCCGTAGAGCCCGTTCGTGCGCTCCTGGTAGCTCTCGTTGGTCTCGCCGTTGCTCAGGTTGGCCTCCCACGAGGTGCCGTCCGAGGTGCTGACCTCGACCTGGTTCTCGGTGCTCTGGCTGTACTGAACGCCCTGCTCCTCGCTCAGGGCCTCGGACTCCGAAGAGCTGCTCCCCACGGACTGGCTGCGGCTCTCGCCGGTCTGCACGCCCTCGTTCCAGCTCTGGTCCCGGCTCACGCCGGTCTCGGTGGCGAACTCCTGGCTCACGGTCACGCTGACGCTGCGCTGGCGGGACTCCGACTTGGTCTCGGAGTAGGTCACGCGCGTCTCGATGCTGCCGGGGGTGCAGCCGCTCGCGGGGAACGGCTCGAAGCGCTCCGCCACGACCCGCGCACCGTAGGCGGCGACCTCGAACGGGCGGTGCACGCTCAGCGGCAGCGCGGTCTCGGCGGTGTTGCCCTGGGCGTCCGTCGCCACGACCCGAACGGCCGCCACGTAGTACTGGTCACCGTTGGGTACCGGGTCGAAGATCACCGGTTCGTCGGCCCCGTCGCCGAGCACGTCTCGACCGGCGTCGAGGCTCGGATCGGCGTCGTGGCTCCAGGTCGAGACCCGGTCCTGGCCGTTCACGTTCGCCACGGTCCAATCCCACCGCACGGGCACGATCCCCGCGGCGCGCACACCCACGCGATAGGCGACCCCCGCGAGCGCTCGAACCGCGGGCGCGCCGCAGTTCGCCTGAATCGGCTGGAGCTCCTCGACGAGGATCGACGCCTTGACCTCCATGCGGAACGTCTGCGGCTTCGAATCCAGGCGCTGGGTGCCGTCCGTATCGGCGGTCTCGGCCACGATGTTGCCCTCGAAGACGCCCGGCGCGCCGGTCGGGTCGAAGGGGTTCGTGAACGGCCCGAAGCGCGACCACCGGGCGACCGTTTCGCCCTCGGGGGTCTGCTCGACCAGCGGAGAAATCGTCAATCGAACCGGGGACTTACCCTGCGCGGTCGTGTAGTCGCCGCGGAAGTGCAGGCGGGTTCGACCCTCGCTGTCCACGGCGAAGTTCCGGCCGTAGAACCACACGGTCTCGCCGACCCGATACGAGGTCTTCGCCAGGCCGGTGACGGTGGGCGCGGTCGGATCGGCCTCGACGGCCGGATCGGCGCAGGCCACCAGCGCGAGCGGCAGGGCCCAGGCGAGCTTCATGCTTTTGCGCGTGAACATCGACTCAACCTCCGCACGGTTCGATGAGGCAGCGGGCCTTCGGCAACCGAGATGCCGGTAGGGGGTCACACGTCTCGCCGATGGCGAGCTCGGGAGCCCAGGTCCACTCGTTGAACTGGAGCTCGCCCAGGTGCGACGCGACGCCGCACAGGTCGTAGCTGCGGACCTCGGCGCGGCGCACGGAGCGTGTGGTCTGGCGGTACCAGATGCCGTACCGGCCGCGCGGGATCGCGCCGCTGATGCCCGTGCTCGTCTCGATGCTGCTCGACTCTTCCCAGGTCTGCTCTTCGGACTCGCTGATGCCCTCGCTGATGACCTCGCTCATCTCGAGGCCCTCGCCGAGGCTCCAGGTGCGGCTCATGGAGCGCTCGGCCTCGTTCGAGCGCGAGGTGCTGCGCTGGTTCGAGAGCGCGTAGCTGCCCGAAAGGCTCTGCGAGCGCGACTCGGAGACCGCGCTGCCGTAGCTGCGCTCCGTCTCCGTCTGCCCGCTCGCCGAGAAGCCGCGCTCCGCGCTCGTCGTTCGGCCGGTGCCCGCCGAGGTGCCGGTGCTCGCACCGACCTCGACACCCACGGTGGTCGAGGCCTTGCCGGTCACCTTGGCGAAGCCGGGCACCGAGCCCGAGCCCTCCACACCCACGGTGCCCGACCAGCTGCCCTCGCCGAAGACCTCGTTCATCCGGCTCTCGTACTCGGAGTTCGAGGTGCCCTCGCTCATGCTCCACGACCAGCTCTCGCCGTTGCTGGTGCTGAAGCCGATCTCCGCGGACTCGCTCTGCTCGTAGTCCACACCCCAGGACTGCTCGGTCTCTTCCTCGACGCTGTCCTCGGTGCCGATGCTCTGGCTCGTGCTCTCACCCTCTTCGATGCCGCGCTCCCACTCGTTGGACTGGCTGGTGCCGTTGGAGCGCCCCCAGTCCCGGCTCACGGTCACGCTTACGGAGCGCTGGCGCTCCTCGCTCACACTCTCCTCGTACTCGACCTCGGTGTTGATGCTTCCGGGGATGCAGCCGGACACCGGCACCGGGTCGTAGATCTCGGCGAGCTCGAGCTTGCCGTTGTGCACGACCTCGACAGGGCGATGGACCGACACGGGCAGCACGGTCTCGACGCTGCGACCCTCGGCGTCGTAGGCGACGGCGCGCAGCAGCGTGACATAGAACTGCTCGCCCTCGGGCACCGGGTTGAAGAGCACCGGCTCGTCCTCGCCCAGGGTGTCCTGGCCCACGGGGCCGCCGGCCGCGCCGTAGTCGTGGGTCACGCGGCTCGCGTCGGAGCGGCCGTTGACGTTCGCCACGTCGAAGTCGAACCGCACCGGGCTGATGCCCACGGCGCGCACCGAGAGGCGGTAGGGGATGCCCGCCAGCGCCCGAAGGGCCGGCGCGCCGCAGGTGGCGTCCAGGGGCTCGAAGGCGTCGATGACCAGCGAGGGCAGCACGTTCATCTCGAGGTCGCGAGCGGGGCCCACGCGCCCTGCGCCGTCGGCGCTCAGCTCGACGACCTTCACCGTGCCGCGGAAGCGACCGGGGCGGTCCGCCGCCGAGAACGGGTTCCGGAAGGGGCCGAATCGGTTGAGACGGACCACCTCGCGGCCGTCCGGCAAGCGCCCGTCCACCAGCGCCCGTGCATCGAAGGACACACGCTCGGTCTGGCCGTCGTCCGCGGCGTAGGCGCCCTCGAAGACGAGCTGGACCTCGGTGGGCAGGGCGTCGAGGTCGGCATCGGCCGGGGCGAGGCCCTGAGCGTAGAACACGACCTGCTCGCCCACGACGACCGCGTCGCGCGCGACACCGACCACGCCTGGGCCGCTGGACACCGCGCGGGCCTGGTCGTCGGCACACCCCGTCGTGGCAAGACCAGCCGCCAGTAGGACCGTCGCTGCCTGCTTCTTGAAACTCGACATCGCGTGAACCTCCGGGCGTTGGGCCCGATGAACCGGATTTCGGCGGGGATATCGCACCCCGGCTGAATGATTTCAACGCCTACGGCAGGCAAGAACCGCGCCGAACACGAGAATTCGCAAGCGCGGTCTGTCTGTCACCGGCGTGCCTCAAACGACCGAGAAACGCCTCAGCGCTCGTAGCCCAGATTCGGCGAGAGCCAGCGCTCGACCTCTTCGACCGTCATGCCCTTCCGCGCGGCGTAGTCCTCGACCTGGTCGCGCCCGACCTTGCCCAGCAGGAAGTAGCGCGCGTCCGGATGGTGCAGGTAGAGCCCGCTCACGCTGGCGGCCGGCAGCATCGCGAAGTGTTCGCTGAGCGACATGCCGATCGCGGGCGCATCCAGCAGGTCGAAGAGCGTGCCCTTCTCCGTGTGGTCGGGGCAGGCGGGGTAGCCGAAAGCGGGCCGAATGCCGCGGTACTGCTCGGCGATCAGCGCGTCGTTGTCGAGCGACACCGGCTCGCCGATGCCCCACTCGCGCCGTGCCCGCTCGTGCATGGCCTCGGCGAAGGCCTCGGCGAGTCGGTCCGCCAGGGCCTTCGAAATGAGCGCGGAGTAGTCGTCCTGCGCGCCCTCGTACTCCGCGACGAGGCTGTCGAGGCCGAGACCCGCCGTGACCGCGAACGCCCCCACGTAGTCGGTCTCCGCGACGAAGTCCGCGAGGCTGCTGTGGGGGTTGTCGTCGGTGCGGGTCATCTGCTGACGCAGCATGGGGAAGCGCGCGGTCTCGGTCGTCCGGGCCTCGTCCGAGTACAGCACGACGTCGTCCCCGATGCGGCGCGCCGGCCAGAAGCCGTAAACGCCGCGGGGGGTCAGGCGCTTCTCGCGGCGCATGCGCCCCAGGATCTCCTGCGCCGTGGCGAAGAGGTCGCGGGCCGCCGGGCCGTAGTCCGGGTGCTCGAGGATGGCGGGGAAACGGCCCTTCAGCTCCCAGGCGGTGAAGAAGAAGGTCCAGTCGATGTAGCGCTCGAGGTCTTCGATCGCGAACTCGACCGCGCGCCGGCCGATGAACGGCGGCGTCGGGGGCTCGACGGGGGTCGGCTGGGCACGGTTCTCGCGGGCGAGCTCGATGGGCACCAGGGGCTTCTCGAGGCGCGCCTTGTGGAGCGCGCGCAGCCGCGTCTGCTCCTGGCGATTGCGCACGTCCAGCGCCGCACGCTGCGGGGCGTCCAGCAGCGCCGAGACCACGCCCACGGACCGGGACGCATCGAGCACGTGCACGACGGGGTGGTCGTACTGGGGCGCGATCTTCACCGCGGTGTGCTGGCGGCTCGTGGTCGCGCCGCCGATGAGCAGGGGCTTGTCGAAGCCGCGGCGCTGCATCTCCTGGGCGACGTAGACCATCTCGTCCAAAGACGGCGTGATCAGGCCCGAGAGGCCGATGACGTCCGCCCGGTGCTCCACGGCGGCCGCCAGGATCCGGTCGCAGGAGACCATCACACCCAGGTCGATGACCTCGTAGTGATTGCAGCCGAGCACGACGCCCACGATGTTCTTGCCGATGTCGTGCACGTCGCCCTTCACCGTGGCGAGCAGCACGCGTCCCTGGGCCTGACGCTCTTCTCCGGACTCGGCGCTCGCGGCGGCCAGATGCGGTTCGAGCCACGCGACCGAGCGTTTCATGGCGCGCGCGCTCTTCACGACCTGGGGCAGGAACATCTTCCCCGCGCCGAAGAGGTCACCCACGGTCCGCATGCCGTCCATGAGCGGGCCCTCGATGACCCGCAGCGGCTTCCCGAGCTTCTCCAGCGCCTCGGCGGTGTCGGCCTCGATGAAGTCCACGACCCCGTTCACGAGCGCGTACGAGAGGCGCGCCTCGACCGTCGTCTCGCGCCACCGCAGGTCGACCTTACGCTCCGTGCCCTTGCCGCGGACCTTGTCGGCGTGCTCGACGAGCCGCTCCGTCGCGTCGGGCCGGCGGTGGAAGAGAACGTCTTCCACGCGGAGCAAGAGCTCCGGCTCGATGTCCTCGTAGACCACGAGCTGACCGGCGTTGACGATGCCCATGTCCATGCCCGCGCGGGTCGCGTGGTACAGGAAGGCCGAGTGCATCGCCTCGCGCACGTGGTTGTTGCCACGGAACGAGAACGACAGGTTCGACACGCCGCCGCTGATGCGGACCCCGGGGCAGGTCGCCTTGATCTCGCGCGCGGCCTCGATGAAGTTCACGGCGTAGGCGTCGTGCTCCTCGATGCCCGTGGCGATGGCCAGGATGTTCGGGTCGAAGATGATGTCCGTGGGCTCGAAGCCGACCTGCTCGGTCAGGAGCTTGTAGGCGCGCTGGCAGATCTCGACCTTGCGCTGGCGGGTATCGGCCTGGCCGACCTCGTCGAAGGCCATCACGACGACGCTGGCGCCGAACGCCCGCACACGCCGCGCCTTGTCGAGGAAGTCGGCCTCGCCCTCTTTGAGGCTGATGGAGTTGACGATGCCCTTGCCCTGCAAGCAGCGCAGGCCCGCCTCGATCACCGACCACTTCGAGCTGTCGACCATCACCGGAATCCGGGCGATCTCGGGCTCCGTGGCGATGTAGTTGAGGAAGGTCGTCATCGCCGCCTCGGAGTCGAGCATGCCCTCGTCCATGTTGACGTCGAGCACGTTCGCGCCGCCCCGCACCTGGTCGAGCGCGACCTCGGCGGCCTGGGTCCACAGGCCGTCCTTCACGAGCTTCGCGAACTTCGCCGAGCCGGTGACGTTCGTGCGCTCGCCCACCATCACGAAGCTCGACGCCGCCGCGTCCCGCAGCACCAGGGGCTCGAGCCCGCTGAAACGCGCGTACCCCGAGAACGCGCCGCGCTCCGGCACCGGCCGCGGAGGGACGGGCGCGACCTCGCGGGCGATCTCGCGGATGTGGTCCGGCGTCGTGCCGCAGCACCCGCCGACCATGTTCACGAGGTGGGCCTCGGCGAAGTCGTGCAGCAGGTGTCCGGTCGTGGTGGGGTCCTCGTCGAACCCCCCGAAGGCATTGGGCAATCCGGCGTTCGGGTAGCAGGTGATGCGGCAGTCGGCGACGGCCGCCAGGTCCTGCAGGAACGGCCGCATCTCGCGGGCGCCGAGCGCGCAGTTCAGGCCCACGCTGAAGGGCCGGGCGTGCTCCACGGAGAGCCAGAACGCCTCGATCGTCTGCCCCGACAGCGTGCGGCCGCTGCGGTCCACGATGGTCACGCTGATCATCAGCGGTACGTCGTCCCGCGTGAGGCCCCGTGCGTCGAGGACCTCGCTGATGGCGAGCAGGGCGGCCTTCGCGTTCAGTGTGTCGAAGATCGTCTCGACCAGGAGCACGTGGGCGCCGCCGTCGAGGAGCCCTTCGACCTGCTCCGCGTAGGCGAGGCGCGCCTGGTCGAAGGTCAGCGAGCGCGCCGCCGGGTCGTTCACCTCGGGCGAGAGCGAGAGTGTCTTGTTCAACGGCCCGAGCGCGCCGGCCACGAAGCGCGGTCGCGACGGGTCGCGGGCCGTGATCGCGTCGGCCTCCGCGCGGGCGATGCGCGCCGCGGCCACGTTCATCTCGCGGGCCAGCGACGCGAGCCCGTACTCCGCTTGAACCACCGAGGTCGCGTTGAACGTGTTCGTCTCGATCAGGTCGGCGCCGGCCTCGAGGTACTGACGATGGATCTCGGCGATCACGTCCGGGCGGGTCAGGACCAGCAGGTCGTTGTTGCCCTTGAGGTCCTGGTCGTGGCGCGCGAAACGCTCACCCCGGAAGTCGGCCTCGGTCAGGCCGTAGCGCTGCACCATGGTGCCCATCGCACCATCGATGACGAGGATCCGGCGGTTGCAGGCTTCAGCGAGGCGGGCGGACATCGAATCGGCGCGGGGCGCGGGAGCGGTCATGGCCGCGCAGGGTCTCACCGGGTGGGTGTCCCACACAAGACCGCGGGCGCGGGGCGCACCCCGTGTTACAAAGACCCGCATGTTCTTCGTCTCCGAAGTGGTCCGCTTTTGCTACGGGCATCGGCTGCTCGACTACGTGGGCAAGTGCGCGCGGGTGCACGGGCACAACGGCAAGGTCGAGATCGTGCTGGCGAGCGCCTCGCTCGACCGCACGGGCTTCGTGGTGGACTTCCACGACGTCGAGGCGGCGGCGCTCCGTTTCATCGACGAGACCTTCGACCACCGCCTGCTCCTGCGGCGCGATGACCCGCTGATCCCCGCCCTGGAGGCGGCGAACGAGCCGTTCGTCGCGCTGGACGTGAACCCCTCCGCCGAGAACCTCGCGAAGCTCGTCTTCGACCACCTGCAGGCCTCGGGGCTGCCGGTCTACGAGGTCCGCTTCTTCGAGACGGAGACCTCGGTGGCCGTGTACCGCGGCGCACCCGAGCCGGCGGCGACGGATCGATGACCGACTGGGCGGGGATCGCGCTGACCGTCGTCGTGGCGCTGGACGCCCTACGGCTGCGCGGTCGTGCGAGCGCGCTGCCGCGCATCGGTGAGGTCGCGGGCGGGCCGGAGGCCGCCCCGGACGAGTCGCCGGTCGTGTTTGTGCCGGTCAAGGGCCTCAACTGGACCCCCGAAGCCGAGCGCCGCGTCTCCAGCTACATGCGCGCCCAGTCGCTGGACGTGCTGGATGTGTGGCCGGACCGCGTGGGCGTCGACACCGCGCTCGCGCTGCTCTCCGTCGTAGACGTGGCGAAGTTTCGGACCCAACGCCTCGCCCGGGGGCTGTCGGCGATGCAGTGCGTCGCGGTCCGACGCAGCGTGCTCGACCGCATGCGGACGGCGAACGCCGAGCTCGTCGCGCGGGTCGAGGCGGGGCCCGTGGAGCCGACGGACCTGCTGCGCTTGAGCCAGGCGGCGAAGCGCTACGCGTGCACCTCCACCGCCCTCGCGGCGCTGCCCGGCGTGCTCGCCGCACCCGAGGATCCGTCCCGCGCCCGGGCCTGCGCCGAGGTGGTCCTGGGCGCGCTCTGGGCGCCGGTCTCCGTGGCCCGCGCGCTGTGGCTCGTCTTTCTCGTCAGCGGCGCCTGGACGCACGGCGGCCCATGGCTCGCCGCCCTGGCGCTGTGGATGTCGCGGCCGATCCTCGCGCTGTCCAATACCTCGGTCGTGGCCTCCGAGCTCTGGGCGCGGAGTGTGCTGCGGCCTGTCTACGAGGTCCGTGCGCTCCTCGCGCTCTGGGCGCCGCCCGGTCGATTCGTCGAGCGACCGACCCTCGCCGAGCGGGTCGAGGCGGAGCGCCCGACCTACAGGCGCCTGCTCGAGGGGGGCCTGACGCCGTTCTTCGAGCCACGGGCCAGCGCCTGCCCGATGTGCGGCGGCGGGGCACTCACCGGTGCGTTGGACACACCCGACCTCGTCATGGGCAAGCCGGGCCGCTTCCACGTGGACCGCTGCACCGGCTGTGGTCACCTCTTCCAGAACCCGCGCCTCTCGCTCACAGGCCTCGGCTTCTACTACCGCGACGCTTACGACGGCCTCGGCGCCGACCAACAAGAGCTCACGCTGGGCGGCGTGCAGCCCGTGTACGAGGCGCGCGCGCGCTTCGTGGCGGCCCACGCGCAGCCGACGCTTTGGCTCGACGTGGGCGGCGGCAGCGGACACCTGTGCTGTGTGGCGCGCGATGTCTTCCCGGCCTGCCGCTTCGAGAGCGTGGACCTGAGCGAGGGCGTGGAAGAGGCGCAGCGCCGCGGTTGGGTCGACCACGCGGTCCGCGGGCTCTTCCCCGAGTGCGCCACGGAGCTCTCGGGCCGCTACGACGTCGTCAGCATGAGCCACTACCTGGAGCACACCCTCGACCCGGACGCCGAGCTCGCCTCGGCCGCCACCGCACTGAAACCCGGCGGGCTCGTTTTCATCGAGCTGCCGGACCCCGCGACCTTCGTGCGCCGCATTCTCGGCCGCTTCTGGTTCCCGTGGCTCCAGCCCCAGCACCTGCACTTCCTCTCGTTCGAGGCGGTGCAGGCGCGGCTCGTGAAACATGGCTTCGAGCCCGTGGCCGAGGTCCGCGGCGCGACCCACTACCCGTGGGACTTCGCGCTCGCGCCGTGGCTCGTTGCGGGCACACTCCTGCCCGCCGGAGACGTCCCCTGGCGCCCCGAGCCCCCGACCCAGGCGCAGCGGATCGTGCGCGCCCTCGGCCTCGCCGTGACGCTGCCGTTCATGGCCCTGGGCCTCGTCGTCGACCTGCTCCTGCTGCCGTTCACACGCCGCCCCGGGGGCTCCAATGCGTTCCGGATCCTGGCCCGTAAGCGGGTGCAGCCCGCATGAGTGACCCGCGCGCCTGGCTGCCCCCGGACCAGACGCCCACCACGAAGTGGCCGATCGTGGGCGAGCGCGCGCCGCGCCCGGAGGCGCTGGACCTCACGACGTTCCGGCTCGAGGTCACCGGGCTCGTGGCCGAGCCGCTCAGCCTGTCCTGGGCCGAGGTGCAGGCGTTCCCCACGCAAACGCTCGAGATGGACGTCCATTGTGTCACACGCTGGTCCCATCGGCAGATGCGCTTCGACGGCTTCCCGCTCGCGTCGCTCCTCGCCACCGCGCGCCCGTTGCCTACGGCCACCTACGCGCGCTTCGTTTCGGCGTCCGCGCGGGACCACGACACCGGCCTCTCGTTCGAGGTCGCGCTGCGCGACACCTGGCTGGTCCACGGGCGCGACGGGCAACCGCTCACCGTCGAGCACGGCTTCCCGCTGCGCACGGTCACGGTCGGCCGCTACTTCTATAAAAGCTTAAAGTGGGTGCGGCGCATCGAGCTCCTCGACGCGCCTCGGCTGGGCTGGTGGGAGCGCGAGGACGGCTACCACGAGAACGCCGATCCGTGGCCGGGCGACGAGCGCTTCGTGACGGGCGCGGTGCGACCCGACGTTGCGGCGCGTTTCCGCGCGGCGACCGACCTGGGACCCTACCGCGGCCGCACGTTGCGGGGCCTCGACCTGCGCGGCTGGGTGCCGGGCTCCAGGGACCTGCGCGGTCTGCAGCTCAAGGACTGCGACCTGCGCGGCGCCGTCCTCGACGGCTGCGACCTGCGGGGCGCGAACTTCACGCTGTCGAACCTGCGCGGGGCGAGCCTCCGCGACGTGCAGGGGGAGGGCGTCGACCTCGAGGGCGCATGGCTCGCGGGCGCGGACCTGCGCGGCGCGGACCTGCGGGTCGCGTCCCTCAACGGCACGAGCTTCGTGCAACCGGACGACCCCGAAGCCCCCGCGCCCCGGGTCGACGGCGCGGACTTCGCCGGCGCGGTGGGTCTGCTCGAACCCCAGCGCGCATGGCTCGAGACCCAGCCCGTGAGGTCCTTGCCGTGAAGCTGCCGCACCGTTTCGGATGCGTCACGCGGGCGTCACACGGGCTGTGATAGAACCCGCCGCCATGAGTGGCCTCATCGTGATTGTGGAAGACGAGCTCGATCTCCAGCGCACGCTGGAATACACGCTTCAAAAAGAGGGCTACCAGACGCGCACCGCCTCGACGGGCAAGGCGGCGCTCGAGCTCCTGGGGAGCGGGCCCGTGCCCGACCTGGTGCTGCTCGATCTGATGCTCCCCGATCTGAGCGGCACCGAGATCTGTCGCCGGGTGCGGGCCCAGGAGCGGACCCGTGCCGTGCCGGTGATCATGATCACCGCGCGGGTCGAGGAGATCGACCGCGTGGTGGGCTTCGAGGTCGGCGCCGACGACTACGTCACCAAGCCCTTCAGCGTGCGCGAGCTCATGCTCCGCGTGCGCGCCATCTTGCGGCGCGCCCAGAGCGAACCCGCCGAGGTCGGCCTGCAGACCTTCGGGCGGCTCCGTATCGACGACGACGCGCACCGCGCCTGGGTCGACGAGGTCGAGATCCGCTTGACGGCGCTCGAGTTCCGCTTGCTCACCACGTTCCTTTCGCGCCGTGGCCGGGTGCAGACCCGCGAGATGCTCCTGAGCGATGTGTGGGGCATCCAGGCGGACGTGACGACCCGCACGGTCGACACCCACGTGAAGCGCCTGCGCGAGAAGCTCGGCGAGGCCGGCGACTACCTCGAGACCGTGCGCGGCGTCGGCTACCGTTGGCGCAGCACGCCGACGAGCGTCGAAGCGACCGAGTGAGCGCGGGCCGCGGCGTCCTGTGAGCCTGGGCATCCGGCGGCGGGTCCTCGCCGTCTCGAGCACGCTCGTGATTCTGGGGGTAACGGGCGCCGGCGTCTGGCTCACGGCCGATGTACGCGACGGCCTCGAAGCGACCATGGACGCGGGGCTGGTGGCCGACGCGCGGGGCCTCGCCCACGTCTTGGGCGCCAAGAACGTGGAGCCCGACGACGTCGGCAGGTGGGCGAGCCTGTTGGACGGCCGGGTCATCGTGGCCGGGGTCGATGGGCGCATCCGCCTCGACTCAGGAGGGCTGCCCGCGGGCACGCCGGTGACGCAAGTCCCCGGGGCGTACGAGAGCTTTGATTCGGAGCACCCCGAGGCGCACGCGCTGGCGCAACCCGCTGGTGGTCCGGCGCGGGGGGCCATCGCCGGCCTCTCGGGCCCCGAGGGCGGCTACGTCCTCGTCATCCGCAGCGACTCCGCCGTGGACGCCGCCGTGCGTCGCATGGGCTGGCAGATGGCCTTCGCGGGGCTTTGCGCCCTGGCTGCGGCCGCCTTTGTGGCGTGGATCGCGGCGCGCGTCGTCTCCCGCACCCTGACGGACCTGATCAAGGGCGTGCAGGCCGTCGCCCAGGGGCACCGCGGCGTGCGGCTCTCCCCCGGCGACGCCGAGGAGTTCGGCGGCCTCGCCGGCTCGATCAACCAGCTCGCGGAGTCCCTCGAGGGCACGGTCGCCACGCTGGCCGCCGAGCGCTCACGCTTCGAGACGATGTTGGAGCGGCTTTCCGACGCGGTGCTCGCGCTCGACGACGACGACCGCATTACGATGGTGAACCGCGGCGCGCTGCGGCTCTTCGGCTTCGAGCGCGCGCCCATCGGCCGCACGCTGCTCGAGACGGTCCGCCTGCCGGTCCTCGCCGAGCTGGTGCGCCGCGCGCGGACCGAAGGGCGCGTCAAGGCCGAGGTGGACTGGACCTCGGGGCGCCGCCGACGCCTCCTCGCACGCGCGACGCGCCTGGGCGACGGCGGCGGCACGGTGCTGGTGATCCAGGACCTCACCGCGCTGCGCCGCCTGGAGACCATGCGCCGCGACTTCGTGGCGAACGTCTCGCACGAGCTGCGCACGCCCGTCGGGGTCATCCTCGCGAACGCCGAGACCCTACTGGACGGCGCGCTCGAGGACCCTCAGGCCGCGCGCGGCTTCGCGGAGGCGCTGCACCGGAACGCCCAAAGGCTCGCCAGCCTGCTGGACGACCTGCTCGACATCTCGCGTCTCGAAGCGGGCCAATCGCACCTGAAGCCGGAGCGCCTGGACCTCTCGGAGTCCGTCGACCTCGCCGTCGACTCCGTGCTGAGCAAGGCCGAGCGCAAGGAGATCCGCGTGCTGCGCGAGATCCCGCCCGAGACCTGGATTCGCGCGGACGCGAAGGGCCTGGAGCAGGTCATCGTCAACCTCATCGACAACGCGCTCAAGTACGTGCCCGAGGGCTCCACCGTGCGGGTCTTCACGGTGCCCACGGATGACGAAAGCCGGGTGCGCATCAATGTCGAGGACGACGGGCCCGGCATCGACGCGCAGCATCGCGAGCGCATCTTCGAGCGCTTCTACCGCATCGACCCGGGCCGTTCCCGGGATATGGGCGGCACGGGCCTCGGGCTCTCGATCGTGCGTCACCTCGTCGAGAACATGGGCGGGCAGGTCGGCGTCGAGCCGGTCACCCCGCGGGGCGCCCGCTTCTGGTTCACCGTCCCCCGTTTCCGCGACTGAGCCGAGCGGGCGCTCAGCGCCGCTTCTTCTTGTCCTTCGGGCGTTCGCGCAACGAGAAGTACAGCGTCAGCGCGACCGTGAGCGTGATCGCGGCGAAGAACATGAACCGAACGAAGGTCTCGTCCGCGGGACGCTTCTTCACGGGACCGCCCGAACCCTCCGCGTCGCCGGCATTGTCCTCCGCCTCGGCCGCCGTGGTCTCCTCGGCGATGCGCGCCGCGCGGGCCTTGCCGTCCTCGGGCGCGGCGAAGGACGCGGGGGGCACCGCCGGTGTGAGCAGGCGGGTCTCGTCGGGGGGGCGCTTGCCGTCGTCGCCGGGCTCGGGGGGGCGCCGAATCCGGAGCAGGACCTCGCCCAGGGCTTCATCGACCATCAACACACACTGCCGGGCACGCGCCGGAAGCGCGCCTTGAGCCTCGGCCCGAATGCGCGGCGCGCGGCCGGAGGCGTCGAGCGCGTCCGCCGTCCCCGAGCGCAGGTAGGGCGCGTCCAGGTTCGGCAGGTCGAAGGTCATCGAGACCTCACCGGCGTCGCACTTCAGCGTGACCCGCGGATCCAGGTAGCCGGTGAGGTCGCGCCGAACGCGCTCGCGCGCGGCGTCGCCCTCGGCGAGGCGCTGGCGTAGGGCGCGCCACGCGTCGTGCGGCTCCTGGCCCGGGCTCGCGAGGGCGTGCACGTCGAAGTCGATGGACAGGTCGAAGGCCTGCCCGGGACCGATGAGCAGCAGCGCGTCCGAGACCGGTGTCCCATGTGCAAAGCCCGTCCCGGCCCACAAGGTGGTGCACAGGAGCCCCAGGCTGGCAGCGCTCCGGA
This sequence comes from Bradymonadia bacterium, assembly GCA_049318805.1. Classification (GTDB taxonomy): domain Bacteria; phylum Myxococcota_A; class Bradymonadia; order UBA7976; family UBA1532; genus CANLBD01. The sequence goes on along the minus strand of JBMOFP010000031.1, from coordinate 3,363 downwards.
GACCGGGCATTTCGCCTCCGCGAATGGGCTGGACGTTGACATTAGCCGACGAAACGCCGAATCGACAAAACCGTGACACGATTCGGCCCGACCTACGGAGTGCTCTGTCTCGTGCTCGGCGCTTGCGACGCCCCGGTTCAGCCGCCCGCACGACCCGCGGCGCGCGCACCGGACGCTGCTGCGGGGCCGCCCGCCGTCGTTTCGGTCCAGCCGACGACCCCGCCCACGGTCGCACCGCCTACGGTGAGCGCACGGGCTGCGCGCTATCGGTTTCGTGTCCTCTTCGAGGCGTTCGCCTGGGCCGACGCGGCGCGCGCGCTCACCGACCTCGCGACCTCGGCGGCGGCGACGGACGACGACCGCGGTCGGGTCGCCTTGGCGTGGTGGCTCGCGGGCGATGTCGAGGCCGCGTGGCGGGCGCTCGGGGGCCGCACGGACCCGACGCCGGTCGCCCAGCGCACCGCGCTCTTCGCCTACGTACGCGGGCACTTGCTGCGCATCGCGGGCCAGCATGCGGACGCCGCGGTGGCGTTCGAGCGGGCGGCGGTGACGTCCTCGGACTCCCCGGACGCGCTCTTGTGGTGGGGCCGCACCCTCGCTCACCTCGAGCGCTGGGAGGACGCCGTTCGGATCTACGGGCGTGTGGCCGCCCGTGTGCCCGGCACCCCCCTGGGCCTCGCGGCCCGGGCGCTCCTCGGCGAGTCGCTGTCCCGAGCCAAACGCATGGGCGAGGGGCGCATCGTCTCCGACGGCTACGCGGTCTCGTTCCGCGACGCAGGGGCGCCTTCTCTGGCCGACGAGGTCCTGGTCCTCGGGCCGTTGACGACCTTCGACGACCCGGCGCCGCAGCGCGCGCAGCCCGCCGCCCCCCAGGCGCTCACCTGGCGATTCCGCCCCCTCGAGGAGCGTGGCCCCGACCTGCTCACCGTCGCGTTCGCGCGGCTCGGCGGACCCGACGCGCCGGGCGAGGTCGTGTATGTCTCGAAGGGCGCCGTACGCGCCTGGGACCCTACGGCCACCGTGTCCCGCGAGGTCGCGCGCCTCCCGCGGTCGGCCGGGCCGAGCCGGGGCCTGGCCGTGGCGGACTTCGACGCCGACGGCCGCCTGGACGTGTGGGTCTCCGGCGCCCGCTCGCAGACCCTGGCCCTCGCGGGGCGCGCACCGATGGAGGTGATGCGCGCCGGGGGCAACGCGGTCGTGCCCTGGGACCTGGACCACGACGGCGACCTGGACGTGCTCGTGCCGAAGCCCGGTGGCCCGGCCCTGGCACGCGACGTCGGGGGCGCCGTCCCGGCCTACGGCGAAGCGGCCCTGGGCGCCGGGCTCGCCACCGCCGCCGCCCGCGCCGACTACCTGCCGGCGGACCTCGACGCCGACGGTCGCACCGACCTGCTGGCCTACGGCGGTGGGCCGTTGCTGCTCTTGCGGGCGACGCGCCCGGGCGGCTTCCTGCCCGTGCCCGCGGCCGAGGGCGACACGCTGGCGACGCTCGGGAGCCCCACGGACGCCCTGGTCGAGGACCTCGACAACGACGGCCTGCCCGACCTCGTCACCGCGGGGCCCGACGGGGTCCACTGGGCGCGCAACCGAGGCGCGATGCGGTTCGGAGCGCCAGAGCGCATCGGCCCCGCGGCGGCCCGCATCGCCGTGGCCGACGTAGACGCCGACGGGCGGCCGGACGTGTGGGCCCTGCGCGCGGACGGCACGCTCGCCTTGCAGCGCCGCGTGGCCGAGGGCTGGGACCTGACCGTCGTAGTCACGCCGGAGCCGCTGCGTTCGGTCCTCGTGGCCGACCTCGACGCCGACGGGCTGCCCGAGCTCGTCGCCGTGGGCGCGCGGCGGCTGTACGTGGTCGAGCGTGACGCCGCCGTGCCCGGTGTGGCCGCGCTCGAGCTGCGGCTCGACGCCGGGGCGCGCAATCGCGCCGGCCTCGGGGCGCGGGTCGAGATCGCCGCGGGCGGGCGCTATCTCTCGACGACCGTGCGGCGCACCGACCTCACCGTGCCGTTGCCCGCCGAGCCCGGGCCGGCGCTCGTGCGCATCACGTGGCCCAACGCCGAGGTACAGACCGTCGTCGTGGAGCGGCCTGCGGGCGGACCTGCGCGTGTGGCGGTGACGGCGAACCCGCTGCCGACGGACGGGCCGACGCTCACGGTGCGGAGCGCGCCGGACGCCGCGCCGCTGCGTGTCGCCGCGCTCACGGACCGCGCGCTCGGTGTGCCCACGGCGCCCGGCGTTCGGCCGCTGCCCGGGCCGGTCCAGCCGATCGTCGTCGAGAGCGCGGGCCCCACGGGCGCCGCGCTCACGCTCGAGCTGGCCGCCGGGCCGCGCGACCTCGTCTACCTCGACAGCGTCGAGGTCGTGCCGTTGAACCTCGAAGCCGACTCGACCGACGCGACGTGGGTCCCCGTCGACGGCGCGTTGCGGGTCTTCGAGTTGCTCGAGCCGGTGGAGGGCGCGACGGACGCGCTCGGGGCCGACCTTGCCCCCGCGCTCGCCGCCGTCGACGCCGACCGGGTCGGATCGCGGCCCGACCTACGGCGGCCGGGCCTTGCGGCGCCCTTCACGCTGAACCTGGCGCTGGGGCCGCTCGATCCGGCCGACACACCCGCGCTCGTCGTCGACGCGCGGCGCGCGCCTCTGACCTCGACCACACGCTTCGCGTTGTCGTGGGACCCCACCGAGCTGGGCCCCGCGATGCGGCTGGAAGGGCGCGCCGCCAGCATCGAGTGGCGCGACGTGCCCACCACCGCCTCGCTCGCATTGTCACCCACGGGCGCGCGGACGCTGGTGCCGCTGACCGGCGTGCCGCGCGGCGACGAGGTGCATGTGCGCTGGACCGGTCGCCAGGCCGTCGAGGTCGACGCCGTGCGCCTCGCCCTGGACGCCGGCGAGCCCGCGTCGCTCGGCAAGCCGCTGGCCCTGACGCGCGCGGTCGTCACCGCCGAAGCGCCGCCCGGGCCGCTCTTCGAGGGCACGACCTCACGCCTGGGCCGACTCGGCGGGCGAACGCCCGAGGGCGACGCCCAGGCGCGCGTCGAGGCCGACGACGGGCGCCTCGTCGTCCTCGGTCCCGGCGACCGGGTCACCCTCGACTTCGACACCCAGGCCCTCGCCGGCAAGACCGCCCGCACCTGGGTCGTGTGGCTGCGCGGCACACGCAAGGAACTCGACCTGCACGCCGGCGCCTCCGGGGCCGTCGGCCCCGTGCCCTGGAAGGGCATGGACCAGTACCCTCGCGGCCCGGAGATCGCGCACAGCACCGCGGACGAAGACGCCGCCCGAACGCGCCCGGGCCCGCCGCTGCTCCCGGACCCGCGCCTGAGGGCGCTGGACGCGCGCGGGGCCGCGTCGCCGTAGGGG
>JBMOFP010000030.1:0-41442 GCA_049318805.1 Bradymonadia bacterium | reverse complement strand
TCAAGAGCACGCAGCCCGAGGCCGCGCCCCCCCGGAAGAAGGGCTTCGTCCAGGCCTCTACGGTGATGGCCGACCCCGGCACGCTCGGCAGCCTGCGTCCAGGCGCCGTAGACGACGACGACGAGGATGATCGCACGAGCGTGCGGGACGCGGGTTGGACGGGCAACGAGAACCCCGCGGTCGATGCCCCCCTCACCGACATCGCGACACCGGCCCTGGGGACACCCGCCCTGCTCGCCAGTCGCATGTCGCTCGAGAGCGCGCAGACTCCGGCGCGCACGCCCCCGGCCAGTCCGCCCCGTGGGCCGGTCGGTCCGCCGAGGCCGCCGACGCAGAACGACATGGCCAACATCCCCGAGCCGCTCATGGTGACGGGTGCCATCGACTCGGCGGACCTGGCGGGCGCGCTCGAGGCCGCGATGGCGAGCGTCTCCCTGGGCGCGCCTCCGGTGGTGGCCCGCCCTTCGGCGCCCCCCGCCGCCCGTAAACCCGCGATCTCCATTGATTTTTCCGACGACCTCGAGGCCGCGCTCGCCGCCGCCTCGGCCGAGGTCGGCGCGACCCCCGCACGCTCCCCCGACGCGTTCAACGGCGCCTCGTTGCAAGGCCTGGGCGGGTCTGCCGCGGGCTCGGCGGCGGCGATGCTGTCTCAGCCGAAGGACCGGCCTTCTGCCCCCTCGGGCCCGCGCTTCACGCACGAGATCATGTCGGCGATCGACGAGGAGCTCGTGGACACGAGCGTGAGCTCCAGGGCCTCGCTGGCGGCGCCGCTGACCAGCGCCGCGTCGGGACCGCCCACACTTTCCGCGCGACCCACCTCCGAAGGTCAGCCGGCCTTGCGCCCGCCCGTCGTGGCCGCTCGCCGACGGCGCACGGCCATGTTCGTCGGGCTCGGTGTCGCTCTCGTTCTCCTCGTGGCGGTCGGTGTCTACGTCGCGCTGGACGACGGCAGCGCCGGCAAGTCGCCGAACCGCGAAACGCCGAAGCCGCCGCGCGTCGCGACCGGCCCCACCGGCGCGCCGACCCCGACCAACGTGAGCGCCGCGGGCACCATCGGCACCACGCCAGGACAGATCGTGGCGTCCACCGCGCCGCCGACCGTGCCGCCGAGCGCAGCCTCGAGCGTCGACGACGACATGCCCCAGGCGGTGCGCGAGCAGATTCGGCGCCAGGAAGAGGAGCGACGGAAGGCCGAAGAGGCCCGCCAGCAGGGTCCGGTGGCCAAGCTCCCGGTGCCCGTCACGGTGAAGCTGTTGTCGGATCCGCCGGGCGCCTCGGTGTTCAAGGGCGATGTCGAGATCGGCAAGACCCCCATGGAAGAGGTGCTCGATACCGCGACGGGTGTGGCCTACACGTTCCGGCACCCGGGCTTTACCGACATGAAGCTGGGCGCCGACCCGACCAGGCCGGATCCGAACAACACCCTCAAGCTCAACGCCACCTTCCGCGCGACCCCGCCCACGCCGAGCACCGCGGCCCCCACGGCCGCCGTGTCCGCCGCCGCGGCCCCCGTCTCGGCACCGCCCCCGAAGCCGAAGCCCAAGCCCAAGCCCAAGCCCAAAGCAGACAAGATCGAGGACGATCCGTTCGCGGAGTGACCGGCTCTCGGAACGACCCCTGGGCTGGGACTTCTCACGTCAATTGGCGGTGGCTGCTCGACGTCGGTTAAATTCACGTGCCGGCCGAAGGGGTCGGCTCGCCCTGCGGAGTCTTCGATGCGCTTGGGACTCTTGGTTCGCTGGTCGTTGTGTCTGGCCGTCCTGACGTCGTCCGTGGCGATCGTGCCGCACCGGGCGCTCGCGCAAGACGATGCCGCGAAAGAGAAGGCGAAGGAGCTCTTCGCCAAGGGCAAGGCCGACTACGACGCCGGCCGCTACCCCGAGGCCCTCGTCTCGTTCGAAGCCGCCTACGCGACGAAGCCCGTGCCTCCGATGCTGAAGATCATCGCCCAGACCCACGAGGCGATGGAGAACCTTCCTCTGGCCGTCGAGTTCTTCACGCGCTATCTCGAGTCCGGTCCCAAGGACGCGGACAAGATCGCCGAGAAGCTCGCCGAGCTCCGCAAGACGATCGCGGGCAACTGGGGCACCGTAGAGCTCTCCAGCGAACCGTCCGGCGCGGAGGTCTGGCTCGGCAAGAAGGCCGGTCCTGCCCGGGGAAAAACACCGTTCACACTTCAGCTGCCGTCCGGGCAACAGACCCTGGTGCTCGAGAAGGCCGGCTTCCAGCCGGTGCAGCGTGTGATGAAGGTCGCCCCCGGGCGCACGGTCTCGTTGGGCATCGCCTTGCCGACCATCATGCCCGTGCTCACCGTGCGCACGACACCGGTCGGGGCCGATGTGCTCATCGATGGCGCGCCCGTGGGCCGCACGCCGTTCACGCAGGCGTTCGCAGGCGGACCGCACCGACTCGAGCTCCGCTTGGGGGGGCACGCGCCGCACGTCCAGGAGATTGAGCTGACCGCGGCGCACACGGCGGCTGCGCCCCTTCTCGTCGAGATCGCTCTGCAGCCGCAGACCGGGGCCGGCCTCCTCGCGCTCCAGGTCGACCGCCCGGGGAGCCAGGTCCTCGTCAACGACAAGGAGGTCGGTCGAACGCCGCTGGCCGAGCCGCTCTCGCTGCCCGAGGGCCTGCACAAGCTGGTGGTCCGCGCCGACGGCGTACGCCCGCACGAAGAGATGGTCGCCATCAACGCCGGGCAGACGACCGTGACCCGCATCGAGCTCGGGGGCGTGATCGAAGCGGGGACTCGGGGCGGTGGCCTCTCGGGCCGCACGTGGGGCTGGATTCTCATGGGCACGGGCGCCGCCGCGCTGGCCGCCAGTGGCGTTTTCGGCGTGCTGGCGCTTTCGGCCGACGGCGACCTCCAGGACTGCCGTGACGACCCCGCCTGCACCCGCACGCAGAGCGAGGTGGACAAGGCCGACGCGGTCCGCAGCAAGGCCCTCCTGACCGACATCTCACTCGGCGCCGGGCTCGCGATCGCGGGCGCGGGCCTGACCGTCTTCCTGCTCAGCGACGCGCCGGGGAACAGCAACGGTGTCTCAGTGCTGCCTCTGCCCGGGGGCGCCGCGGCCACCGGCCGATGGGAGTTTTGACCGTGCGTACCTCCACCTGGACTCTCGCGGCGTGGACGTTCGCGCTCTTCGCCTCCGGCTGCAGCCTGCTTCTCGACCCCGAAACCTGTGCCTCGGACGGTGATTGCCTCACGGGCGGTGTCTGCACCGAGGGGATCTGCGTCGGCGGGGAGGCGCCCGTGGGCGGCGGTCTCGGCGGCAGCCCCGATGCAGTCGGCGGCGCCGTCGGCGGCCAGGTCCCGGACGTCGAGCCGCCGCCGGGCGGTCAGCCGCCCCCGGTCGACATGGGCCAGGGGGGCGGCGACGCCGACACCTCGGACGTTGGAACGGTCGGCGGGACACCCACTCCAGACATGGGTCCTCCCGAGGCGCCCCCGACCTGCCTCATCTTGTCACCCGCACGGGAGGACGACGGCCTCGTGTCGCCCGCCGAGCGCCTCAACGTGACAGTGCAGGTGCTCGACACCGACACACCCGCGGCCGCGCTGGTCGTGACCGTGAACGACAGCCCCGTGGCCCTCGCCGCCGACAACACCGCCGTCGTCGACTTCCCGCTCTCCGACGAAGGCGACAACTTCATCCAGCTCGAGGCCAACGACCCCCAGGGTCGGCGCTGCAGCGACCGTCGACGGGTCGTCCGCGACCGCACCGGTCCCACGCTCGAGCTCCGCGACGCCGAAGAGGGGGCCGTGCCCAATACGTCGACCCGCGGCGCCTCACCGTTCGTCGTGCGCGTCACGGCGACGGACGCCCATGGGGTGGCCCAGGTCACGGCCACGGCGCGCGGTGTGAACGTGCCCGACATCGTCGTCGAGGACGACGGGCGCCACCGGATTACCTTCGTTCTGCAGGATGGACCGAACGCCCTCACCGTGCGCGCGACCGACGCCCTCGGCAATGTGGCCGAGCGGGCCTTCGACGTGCTCTACGACGGCCTCGATCCCACGATTCGGATCGACACGCCGGCCAACGACGACCTCATCGGCGAGCCGAGCCTCGATGTGCGTGGCCTCGCCGGAGACAATCAGGACGTTCGTTCGCTGACGATCACCGCGACCGTGACCGACGACCAGGGACGGCCCGTGGGCAACGGCGGGCGCACCAGCCCCGGGCGGGATGGGGTCTGGGCGCTCGACAACGTCGTCCTCGCGGCCGGCCAGAACGAGGTCGAGGCCTGCGCGACCGACGCCGTCGGTCGGCGAACCTGCGCGCAAGTGCGTGTGCGTGTGCTGCCCGGTGCGCCGAGCGTCGAGATCCTTCTGCCGGACCCCAGCCGGCAGAACGTCGTCGGCGAAGCGGACGTGCTCGTCGAGGGCACGGCCAGTGAGGCCACGCTGTCTGTCCTCGTCGGCATCGGCGTGAACGTCGCCCCCGCGGACCTGGCGCCCGACGGCACCTGGTCGAGCACCGTTCGCCTGCCGTCGCAAGGGGCCTTCGTCATCGGGGTTCAACCCCTTGGTCTGAATGACCTGGCCGGCCAGCTGCAAACGGTGCGTGTCCTCTTCGACGACACGCCGCCCCAGGTGCGCATCTCGCAGCCCGTCGAGGGCGCCTGCACGCGCGCCGACACACTCCGCGTCGAAGGCGACGTGAGCGATCTGGAAACGTCCGTGCTGACGGTGCGTGTCAATGGTTCGGTCGCGCCCCTGCAACCCAACAACCGATACCGCGCGGACCCGCGCGTGAACGAGGGCCTCGGCCAGGTGTTGACGGTCGAGGCGGAGAACGCCGCCGGCCTCATCGGTCGCACCACCCGGAACTTCGATGTGGATCGCACGGGGCCCGAGGTCGAGCTCGCTTTCGAGGACGGCGACTTCGCCTCGGCGGACGACGGGGGCTTCGTGACCCTACGCGGCAGCGTCTCGGACGACGGCTGCGGTCTCGGGGCCGACGCGCTGCGCGTGAACGGCACGCCGGCGCTCGTACTTCAGGACAACACCTTCTCGGCCCGCCGGGTCCTTCCCCCGGGTCGCTCGAACGTGATCGTGTCCGTGACCGATGCCGTCGGCAACGCCACACGGGTCGAGCGCGAGCTCGTGGTGGACGCATCCCCGCCGGTCATCGACATGGTCGTGCCGAACACGGACGTCGCGACCTCAGCGGCCAACTTCGAGGTCTCTGCCCGCGTCGCGGACGCCGACTCGGGCGTGGCCGAGGTCACGATCGGCGGCATCTCCGTAGCCCCTGCGCTCGGTGTGTACGGGCGCCGCGTCGGCCTCGTGCCGGGACTGAACGCCATCGAGATCGTCGCGGTGGACAACGTCGGTCTCACCTCGCGGGTCACCGTGAACGTAAACCGCGACGGTGAAGCGCCGGAGGTGAACATCACCTCACCCGTGCCCGGGGCGGACGTGCCCGACGTCGTCACCGTGCGGGGCACCGTCGACGACGGTGCGGACGGCAGCGGCGTCGCCGAGGTGCGCATTGGCCAAACGCTCGCGACCGTCTCGCCGGATGGCACCTGGATCGCCCGGGGCGTGCGGGCCCTCAACGGCGGTCAAAACACACTTCTCGTGAGCGCGACGGACAACGCCGGCAACATCTCCTCCCCCGTGAGCGTGAACGTCGACGTCCTGGACTTTGGCGCCGTGCTCGCGTCGGACGTCGGGCTCGCGGGCGCCTCCCAGACGGGGTGGATCGGGCTCGTGGACGCGAACGGCGACGGTCGGACGGACATCCTCGCGCTGTCGGGCACGGCGGAGGGGGTCTCGAAGCTCTTTGTGCAGAACGCGAACGGCGACTACACCGCCGTCTCCGCGGCCGACGCCGGTCTCCCAGAGGGCGTGGGTGTGCTCGACGCCGCCGTCGGCGACCTGAACGCGGACGGCAACCTCGACCTCGTGCTCGCCGGGGACGTCGGGGCGACGGGCGTCTGGTATGGCACCGGCCTCGGTGGGTTCACCACCCTGGACGGCATCGGGGTGCCCGAGGACCTCGCGGCCACGGGGGTTGCGCTCGGGGATGTGAACCGCGATGGCTTCCTCGACTTCGCGTTCGTGGCGGGCGACCGAAGCGCGCTCTACCGGGGCGCGTTCAACGGGGTCTACACCGAGGTCGACCCTGCGGACGTGACGGGGCTCGGCGACCTCTTCGACCTGGACCGCGCGACCTTGCTCGACTTCAACAAGGACGGGGTGCAGGACGTCGTCGGTGTCGCCGCGGCGGGGGGCCGCGGATGGCAGGGCATCACGGACGTGGCTCGAGCCGGGCAGTTCGTCACCTACGAGTCCCTCGGACTGGCCTATCCCAACGTGGGGGGCACCGCGCTCCTGCCGCTGGACGTCGACCGGGACGGTGACCTCGACGTCGTGACCCTCGGGCCCGGCAGCATCGGGGTGAATCGAATCACGCTGGCCGGCAACGCCGTGACGGCCATCGACCGCATCGACGCGGGCCTCAACGCGCTCGCCGACGAGTTCGTTCTGGGTGGGGGTGATCTGGACGGCGACGGTCGCGACGACCTGCTCACCGTCGGGCTCTCGGGGGTGCGCTACTTCGGCGGCACCGACCAGGGCTTCACGCTGCGCAACCGGGCCACGTACGGGATCCCGGTGCTGCCCGGTTCCCTCGCGGTCCATGTCGCGGACGTCGACGCCGATGGGGATCTGGACGTGCTCGTCGGGGGTGTGAGCGGCCTCACCTGGCTCCGCTCCAATCTCACGACGTCGCGCCGCGACACCTACACCTACGCGCGTGTTCACGCGGTGCGCGGGCGAAACGCGATGCCGCCCTTCGACTCGGTCGGGATCATCGCGATCCACGACCGTGCCGTTGCGCCCATCACCCGCCGGGCCGTCGTGCACCCCGCGTTCGGGCCGCTCGTGCTGAGCTATGCGGGCGCACCGTCGGCTTCGGTGACGCTCCGCTGGATCGACAAGACCGCCCGCGCCGGGAACGACACGATCATCGTCCCGGTCTTGGCGCCCCAGAACCCGGGCGCGATGCCCCTGCGCCAGAACGCGCCGGAGTGAGCCGCTCGGTGCGGCGCGACCTCACTCCTCGGTGAGCGCGTCCGTCAGGTCCTCGTCGACCTCGACCGGGGGCGGCGGCGGCAGGTTCGCCCGCCGCGCCGACACGACACGCACCTCGTAGTGCACCTCGGTTTCGTGAAGCGGGTGCAGCACGGCGACGTCGAGGCCGGTGGCGTCGACGGCGACGACCTCCAGGTGCACCGCCTTGCCCCCGGCAGCGTCCCGCGCCTGGAAACGATGCCCGACGGGCGGCCGCGCCCCATCGGGCAGCTCGGAGGCCGGTATCCGACGACGCGGACACTGGTCCGCCGGCACGAGGCGGCCGGCGGGGATCACCCCCTTGCGTGAACCCCCGACCTCCATGCCCTGCATCGCCTGCGCGAGGCCCGGGAGGATCTTGCGGGCGCCGAACTGAAAGCTCATCGGCTCCGCACCCTCTGTGGTCTCGAGGACCTTCCCGTCCGCGCTGCGCAACGTGAAGTGGATCGAGACGATCTGGCCGTCGGAGATCTGCATGCGGTCGTTCCTCACGCCTTTCGGGTCAGTTCTGGTCGCACTCGGCGGGCTCGAAGGGCACCGCGTTCGGGTCCCGCGCCGGGTTGTTGTCGGACAGTGTGATCTCGGTCGCCTCGATGGCGATGTGGAAATTGTACTCCGCCGCCACACCATCGCCGTCGGCATCCACGACGGGCTCCTCGTCCAGGTAGTCACTGAGGGCGATGTCGTTGCCGCCGAGCGGGAAGACGATGCGCTCGGCGTCGGCCACGGTCATGAAGCCCTCGGCCGCCGCCTGCACGACGACCTGGCCGTTCTCGCCCAGGGTGGGCTCGACCCGCACGCGCACCGTGGCGCGGATGTCGGTCCAGCAGGTCTCGCGTTGGCCGTCGACGACGATCGTCCGCGCGGGGGCCCAGATCGTGAAGGTGCCGAGGTCGGCCTGTTCGAACCGGGTGCTGCCGTCCTCCTGGACACGCCACTCGCCGCGGATGTCCTGGATCGGCAGGTTGTGGTTGAAGACGTAGCCGAGCGCCGGGTTCGCGTCGTCGATGAGGCGCCCGTTGCCGAGGTTGAAGCGATAGCCCAGGTCCGTGTAGCCGCCCGGCTCGAGAATCAGGTTGATGGAGCCCGTGGCGAGGGCGAGCTGCAACGCGAGGTCGAGCTGGGCCTGGGCCGTGGCCGGCTCGAGGGTCTCGGCCGCGGTCATGCGGAAGACCCGCGGCTGCAGGTCGAGCTGGCAGAGCTCGTCGACGCAGTTGCTGAAGTCGCCGCAGCCGTCCTCGTCGCCGACGTTGGCCGGGGGCACACAGGCCATGCCGGCGTCGGCGACCGGCGGAACGAAGGCGTCGACGGGTGCGGCGTCGACCATGACAGCCATGTCAGGGAGAGCGACGTCCGGGGCCGCGGTCACGGGCGCGTCCGCGGGCGGAAGGTCGGCGTCCACGACCTCGGCATCGGGCGCCGTCGTGGGTGCGGCGTCGGGCGGAGGCGGCGTCTCGGAGTCGAGTTCGACGCCGTCGTCCGGAGCGGTGGAAGGGGCCGCATCGACCTGCGGCACAGTCGAATCCGGCGTTTTGCCGCCGCTCGGCGAGCTGTCGTCTCCGCACGCGGCGACGGTGGCGACGAGGAGAATCAGCCCGCCCCGGAGGGTCGTTTCGAGCACAGAAGAACGCATGATGAACCCCGCTTTTTGAGAATCCTGAGTCGAAGGGCATTCAATTCGCGCGCCAAGCCCTCCGGCGTCAAGACCACTCGCGCGCGACGCCCCCCGTTACTGCGTATCGGAGCAGATCGGGTAGGGCACGGTCGAGGTGTAGCGTGTCGGGTCGCCGTCGAGCCCAACCTCGATCAGCGCGCCGTCGAGGGCGAGCGTGCGTCCGTCGAGATCGCCGTCGTCGTTCGTGTCGCAGTCCGGGTTCGGGACGAGCTCCGACATCACGGTGAGCGCGTCGAGGCGACGGCCATCGGGCAACGAAATCCGGTACTTCCGGAGCTCTTTGTCCTCGAAACAGCTCGCCACCCGGAGCGTGTGCACGATCTCTCCGTTCCCCGCCTGCACGTCGATGAAGCCGCCGAGGAGCGCGGAGAATCGGTAGTAGCAGGTCTCGACGAGGGGAAAGAGCTCGATGTAACGCGGTCCCCAGCCCTGCCGACTGCGGTCGACGGGCATGAACTCGATGGAGAACTTCTCGCCCGAGGCGTCGACACCGTTCGGGATGCGGGCCCGGGCGCGGGTGCTGCGGGTGCCGACCCCTTCGCCCGAGTTGTTCATCATGGTGAACTGCCGGAGTCCGCCCTCGCCGGCCCCGGACGCCGCGGCATCCTGGATGATCCAGGCGGTGTAGGCCGCGCTGGGGCCGGGGTTCGCGTTGCCACGCCCCTCGGGGTCGATGCGCACGAAGAGGCGATACGTGTCGGCGTCGAAGAGGGCCGCGAGTTGGTCATCGAAGGCGTCGGCGAACGGGGTGTCCGCGAGCGCTCCGCCCAGGGTGAACTTGCGGACCTTGAAGGTGCGTCCGCGCGGGTCCACGTGACACCGATTCGACGGCGCCGACTCGGCCAGGACACACACCTGGTTGAAGCCCGCGACGGGCGGACAGTCCGAGTCCGTCGAGCACTGAATGACCTCGGCGTCCGGCAGCAGGGCGTCCGGCGGCTCAGCGTCGTCGACCGAGGCGTCGGGTTCGGGCGTGGCGTCCTCGGGGGCGCCGGCGTCCAGCGAGGGGAGAGGGTCCGACGGCGGGGGCGGCGGGGTGGCGCCCCCTGTGGGCGGCGGCTCGGTCGGGTCCGGCGCCGCCGACGAAGGCGTGTCACCGGCCTCGGACCCAGACTCGACGCCCTCCCCCGCCCCGCGCTGGCCCGGGAGGTCCGAGAGGCCTTTCCCCAGCAGCCCGCCCGCCGGCATGGTTTCGAAGGCCGCGCCCTCCCCACCCAGCGCCGCGGTCACGTCCTGGCCCAGCTTCCTTCGGAGCGGCGCGGCGCTGCCGGGCATCGCCGCGCGTCCCCTCTCCGTCTTCACCTCACCGGTCGTCGGATCCACGACGACCGACCAGACCGCCTCGTTGAGCTCGAGGACCGCGACACCGCCCGCGGTGCGGATGTCCTCCCACAGGAACCATCCCGTGCCCGACGACACCTCGCCGGCGCCCCCCATCAGGACGGCGGTCAGCTTCACGGGGGCGCGCACACGCTCGGCCTTCGCGGAAGCGTCCGTGGCCCAGTTTCGCTCGCCCAGGCGGGCGCCGACCTTCGCCGACTCGCGGTGGTACTCGCCGGTCTCGAAAGCGAGCTCGACCCGCACGGGGCCGTCGTTCATCTTCGCCTGGGCGCTCGCGGCCTCCAGGTACGCGGCGAGGCGCTCGGCTTCAGCCTTGACGCGGCGGTCGTCGGACGGGAACAAGGCCACGAGCATCGCGGCCACGATGATCCCGAGGATCGCGATCACGACGAGTATCTCGATCAGCGTCATGCCGCGGGCGGTACGTCTCATCGGCCGAGAGTAGCGACTTGTGCTGTCCGGTCACAATTGACAAGCCCCACCTCATCCCGGAACATGATGTTGAGAGTCAGTTTCAAATGCCCACCCACTCCATCGCCGAGCTGAAGCCCGCCCAGAGCGGGGTGGTCACCGAGGTGGGTGGGGAGCGCGCCTTTCGTCGGCGCTTGATGGAGTTCGGGCTCGTGCCCGGTACGACCGTCACCCTGCGGAAGGTCGCGCCGCTCGGAGACCCGCTGGAGCTCGAGGTGCGGGGCTGTCGACTCTCGATTCGCAAGCGCGAAGCCGCAGCCGTGCTGCTCGATCGCTGAGACGCGCGTGAGCCTACCGCCGTCGGCCTCCGGTGTTTCCGAGAGTCGCCCCCTCGTCGTCATCGTCGGCAACCCGAACACCGGCAAAACGACACTCTTCAATCGCCTGACCGGGGCGAACGCTCGGGTGGGCAACTACCCCGGCATCACGGTCGAGCGGTTGGTCGGCGCCGCGACCCTGGACGACTCCGGGAGCCCGACCTGCGACCTCGAGGACGTGCCGGGCTGCTACAGCCTGGTCTCTCGCAGCCCCGAGGAACAGCTCGCCATCGACGCCGTGCTCGGCCGCCACGGCCACACCGCGCCGGACCTCGTGGTCGTCGTGCTCGACGCCACGAACCTCGACCGCAACCTGTACCTCGCGTTGCAGGTCCTCGAGCTCGGGCGCCCGACGGTGCTGGTCCTCAATCAAATGGACGCGATCGCCGCGCGCGGCCTCACGCTGGACCCGGGCGCGCTCGAGCGTCGACTGGGAGCGCCGGTCGTGCCCATCTCGGCGTCTCGCGGAGAGGGCCTCGACGCACTGCGCGCTCAGCTCGCCGGGATGCTGCAGGCGGCCCGCGCCGAGGACCTCCCGGTGGCCGAGGGCTGGCGCTGGACCCCGAGCCCGGCCCTCGCCGAGGACCTGGAAGCACTGGTGCCGCGCCTCGGGCACGAGAGACCCAGCGGGGTCGGGCCCTCGGCGGCCCGCGCCGTGGCGCTCTGGGCGCTGATGAGTGTGGACGTCGACGACGAGCTCGAGGGGCTGCCCGCGGATCTGCGCCTGGCCGCGCTCGACCGGCAGAAAGCGGCCCGGACCGAGGGCCGAGACGTGGACGCCGAGGTCGTTGCAGCGCGCTACGCGTACATCGACCGCCACGCGGACGAGTTCTTCCACCGCTCACCGCCGCCGGGCCGGCCCTGGAGCGAGCGGCTCGACGCGGCGCTCGTACACCCCTTCCTCGGGTTCGTCGTCTTCCTGGTGCTGATGTTCACGGTCTTCCAGGCGCTCTTCGCCTGGTCGGACCCCGCGATCACCCTCATCGAGGAGACCTTCGGGGCGGTCGGGCAAGCGTTGAGAACGAGCCTGCCGGAGGGCCTCGTCGCGGACTTCCTGGTCGACGGCCTCATCGGCGGCGTCGGCAGCGTGGTGGTTTTCCTTCCGCAGATCGTGCTGCTTTTTTTCTTCATCGGGCTGCTCGAGGACAGCGGCTACATGGCCCGCGTCGCATTCCTGATGGACCGGATCATGAACCGCATCGGCCTGCACGGCCGCGCGTTCGTGCCGCTGCTCTCGGGCTACGCGTGCGCGGTCCCGGCGATCATGGCGACCCGCACCATGGAGCGTCGGCGCGACCGCTACCTGACGATGATGGTCGTCCCGCTGATGACCTGCTCGGCCCGACTGCCCGTGTACACGCTGATCATCGGCGCGCTCTTCCCCGCGGAGACCTGGCTCGGCTTGCCGACTCAGGGCCTGCTCATGCTCGGCATGTATCTCTTCGGCACGGTGCTCGCGTTGGTCTCGGCGGCCGTGCTCGCCCGGACCGTTCTGAAGGGGCCGCGCATCCCGCTGCTCTTGGAGCTCCCGCCCTACAGGCGCCCCGCGATGCGCTCGATCGCGCGCCTGGTCGGGAGCCGCGTGCGCCTCTTCCTCACGGAGGCCGGCACGATCATCCTGGCCTGCTCCGTGGTCCTGTGGGGCCTCCTCACTTTCCCCCGCGAGAGCGCGGAGGCCACTGCGCTCGAGGCCTCGCGGGCCGAGTTGCTCGAGGCGGCGGGCGAGTCCCCCACGGAGGCCCAGACCGAGGCCATGGCGGCGTTGGACTCCGAGGTCGACGGCGCACGCCTGCGCAACAGCCTGGGCGGCCGCCTGGGGCACTTCATCGAGCCTGTGATCGAGCCGCTCGGCTTCGATTGGAAGATCGGCGTCGGGCTCATCGGCGCCTTCGCGGCCCGTGAGGTCTTCGTGAGCACCATGGGCGTGGTGTACGGGGTCGGCGCCGACGTGGACGAAGAGAGCACGACGCTCCGCGAGCGCATGAAAGCCGAGCGCAGACCCGACGGTCGCCCGGTCTACACCCCGCTGACGGGCCTCTCGCTGCTGTTCTTCTTCGCGCTCGCGTGCCAGTGCATGAGCACCCTGGCGGCGGTGAAGCGAGAGACGGCCGGCTGGCGGTGGCCGCTCTTCATGCTCGTCTACATGACGGCGTTGGCCTGGCTCGTGAGCTTCATCACGTGGCAGGTCGGCACGGCGCTCGGGGCGTAGGCGCCAAGCTCCGCGGCGCCAAGCGCCGCGGCGTCGAGCGGGTCGGTCAGGGAATCCCGCCGACGTTGCCGCTCACACCGACCGGGCCGCCGGCACCCGCACCCGCCGCGCCCAGAGCGAGACCGCCCGTGCCCCCGGCGCCGCCCGTGGCCTGGTTCGCCGGCAGGCCGAAGACGTTGTTGGCCGTGTAGGCCGCGGGCGTGAGGTTGTTGCTGTTGTTGATGAAGATGTCGTAGCTCGCGCCGCCCTGGCCGCCGCCGCCGGCGCCGCCGTGGCCGCCCCGACCGCCCGTGCCGCCGTCCGCGCCCTGGAACGAGCAGAACGCCATGTGCAGGTTGTTGCCGCGCAAGCCGCCGCGCCCACCGGCGCCGCCGTTGCCGCCCACACCGCCGTTACCGCCGGAGCCGCCCTGGCCGCCGTTGCCTCGGTAAACCTCGTTCGTGGTCACGGTGGGGTAGTCCCCGGCCGCCGCGGGGCCTGCGCCGGTGAACGTGACGAAGATGCCGAAGCTCGCGCCACCCGCCGCGCCCGCAGCGCCCGCGTTGCCCTGGCACCCGCCGGAGCCACCGCCGCCGCCCGTCGCGCCGATGTCGGCCTCGGGGTTCGCGGTGTACAGCACCAGCACGCCGGAGGCCGCGCCACCGCCGCCCGCGCCGCCACCGGGCGCACCGGCCGCGCCCGCGCCACCGTTGTTGCCGCGCCACTCGTCGCCGACGACTGCGCCGGTGTTGTTCGCCGCTGCGATACCGCCGATGCCGTCCGACCCAGCGGAACCGGCGACACCCGGGAAAGCGTCCGCGGGGCCTGAAGGGCTCACGGTACAGGTGTCCGCGTCGAAGCCGACGAGACTCCACGCCCCCGCGCCGCCCGCTCCGCCCGGGGGCACCGCGGGACCGCCGGCCGCGCCGCTGCCCTCTTGAAGGCCGCCGCCTGTGAGCAGGTCGATGTCGGGACAGGTCGCGCCACCGCCCGCGCCGCCGTTGACTGCGGTCCCGCCGCATGCGCGCGCTCCACCGGCGCCGCCGCCGCTGCGGAACTGGGGCGGATTGACGAAGCAGCCGTCGCCCGAGAGCACCGAGAACGAGTTACGACCGACGGCGCCCGCAACGCCGGCCGTGCCGTTCCCGCCGACCGCGCCCGCCGTGCCGCGACCACCGTCCCCCGCGAAGACGCGGTTGTTGGTGATGCGCAGCCGCGCGTTGCTGTCGCGCACATAGATGCCGTAGCTGTTGCCCTCGGTGAGCGGCGACTCGCCGTTGATCGTGAAGCCGTCGAAGGTCGTGTCGGCGTTCGTGATGCCGATCGCGGTGACGACCTTGCGGTGGATGCCCGCGAGCGTGCGTCCGTTGATGATCGTCGGGCTCAGAGCCGCGTTCCGAATCCACGTCGTGCGGTTGTGTCCACCGAGCACATTCACGCCGCTGACCAGCGTGATCGACTCTCGGTAGACCCCCTCGGAGACGAGGACACGCAGTCGAGGCAGGGCCTGCGCTCGGCCGATGCCGAAGCCGATCGAAGCGCACGGCGTCGCCAGCGCGCCGCAGTTCGCGTTGTCGAGGCCGCCGTTGGCCGGCGTGCTCACGTAGACCGCCTGGGGGTCGATCTGAAGCTCGCAGCCGTTGTTCGAGACGCGGTCGGCGTCCACGAAGCCCGGCAGGCAGTCGTAGAGGCACTGGGCCACGTTGTTCACGACGCCGCATCGGGGCGCGACGCCGAAGGCCGCCGGGTTGTCGTTCCAGAGGTTGTTGCAGTCGTTGCCGCACGCGCCGCAGTTCTCGAGGGAGACGTAGCGGCTCTGGGCGTCGAGGAAGAACTCGTCGACCCGCCCGTTGCAGTTGTCGTCCTGGTAGTCGCAGACCTCGTTGGGGCTCGCCGGGTTCACGACCGGCGCGCTACACACGACAGGACCGGCGCGGTTGTTCGCGTTGCACGCGAAGACGCCGTCGCGGCGGCACACACCCTGACCCGTGGAGCAGGCCTGGCCGAGGGTGGGGTGCTGCTCGTCGGTGCGGCCATCACAGTCGTCGTCGATGGCGTTGCAGACCTCGACGCCCGCCGCGCCCGGGGCCTCGTTGCACTCGGTCGCGGCGCCATTGGCGCTGCACTGCCGCACGCCGTTGCGCAAGCACGCGCCCACGCCCACGGAGCACGCGCGGTTCAAGTCCGCGAAGGTCTCGTCGGCGCGGCCGTCGCAGTCGTCGTCCTGGCCGTTGCACGCCTCGACGCCCGCGGGACCCGCCGCGACGCTGCACACCACGCTGCCGCCGTCGCCGGCGCACGCGTTCACACCGACACGCTGGCAGATGCCCTGACCCGCGCTGCACGGCGTGCCGACGCCGACGAAGCCGTCGTCGACCACACCGTCGCAGTCGTCGTCGACGGCGTTGCAGCGCTCGGCCACCGGCTCGCCCTCGACCGCCCCGCAGACGACCTCCGCGCCGTCGTCACTGCAGACCGTGACCCCCGCACGCGCGCAGAGCCCGCGGCCCGCGTTGCAGACCTGGCCCACGCCGTCGAAGCCGTTGTCCACGGCGCCGTCGCAGTCGTTGTCGCGGCCATCGCACCGCTCGGCCTGGGCGGGCGCAGCAACTGCCCCGCACTCCACCCCGTCGCCCTCGTCGTTGCACTGCGTCACGCCGGGGCGTCGGCACTCGCCGAGGCCCGCCTCGCAGGCGACGCCGACGCCGCCGAAGCCTTCGTCGGTCGTGCCGTCGCAATCGTCGTCGAGCCCGTTGCAGCGCTCGTCCGTGGGATCGACCGCGACCGCGTCGCAGGTCGTGCCGGCGCCATCGGCGGCGCACACCCGCACGCCCGCTCGGCGGCAGGCGCCGCGCCCGTCTTCGCAAGGGCGGTAGAGGTCCAGGAAGGGCTCGTCCGTCGAGCCGTCGCAGTCGTCGTCGAGTCCGTTGCAGAGCTCGTCGGCGGGCGCGCCGGCCTGCACGCTGCAAGTCACGCCCTCGCCGTCCTCGGCGCAGATCCCGACGCCGGCGCGTGTGCACAGGCCCTCGCCCTCGACGCACACCTCGGCGACGCCGTCGTAGTCCTCGTCCGTGTCTCCGTCACAGTCGTTGTCGATGGAGTCGCACAGCTCGTCCAGGGGCTCGCCCTCGACCGCGTCGCAGGCGGCGCTCGCGCCATCGTCGGCGCAGCGGACGACCCCGACGCCGAGGCACGCGCCCTCGCCCACGCTGCACGGCCGCAGCAGGTCGAGGAAGCCCTCGTCCGTCGCGCCGTCGCAATCGTCGTCCAAGCCGTTGCAGAGCTCATCGACGCCCGGCAGCGGCATCGCGGAGCACGCGGCGTTCTGACCGTCCGCGGTGCAGGTGACGATGCCCACCCGATTGCACGCGCCGACGCCGATCTGGCAGATCGTGTCGAGTTGCGGCCAGGTTTCGTCGACCTGCCCGTCGCAGTCGTTGTCGAGGCCGTCGCAGGCCTCGTCCTGGGGCTCGCTGTCCGGCGCGTTGCAGACCACGCTCATGCCGTCCCCGGCGCACACGTTCACGCCGGCCCGCTGGCACAGCCCGTCGCCGCGTGAGCAGGCCGTGTTCAAGCCGGGGAAGAGCTCGTCGGTCTCGCCGTTGCAGTCGTTGTCGACGCCATCGCAAATCTCGGGCGCGGCGCCGCCGGGGACCGCGTTGCACGCGACGTCTCGGCCGTCTTCCGTGCAGTACAAGAAGCCCTGCCGGCGACAGCCGCCGATGCCGGCGTCGCAAGGCGTGAACAGGCCCTCGAAGCCCTCGTCGCTCGTCTCGTCGCAGTCGTTGTCGATGCCGTCGCAGACCTCTTCGCCCGGCTCGCCGGGGCTCGCGGGGCAGAAGGTCGAGGCGCCGTCTTCGGAGCAGCGCAGCGCCGCCGCGCGACGACACGCGCCCACGCCGCTGAAGCAGGGCTCGTTGATGCCGTCGAAGCCCTCGTCGGTCGCGCCGTCGCAGTCGTTGTCGAGGGCGTCGCACCGCTCTTCCACGGGCTCGCCGGCTGCGACGCCACAGGTCGTCGTCGCGCCGTCCGCGGCGCACTCCACCGCGCCGAAGCGCCGGCAGGCGCCTTCGCCGACCACACACACCGTGCCGACGTCGTCGAAGCCTTCGTCCGTCGCGCCGTCGCAGTCGTCGTCCAGGAAGTTGCAGCTCTCGGCCGTGGGGTCCTGGGCCGTGCAGACCGGCTCGACCTGGTCGCGGTTGCAGACGAGTCGACCGACACACGTCGCGGTCATGCCGCCGAGGTCGACGCGCCGCTCGCACGCTTCGCCGATGCCTGGGATGTCGTCCGTGAAGCCGTTGCAGTCGTCGTCGGCCAGATTGCAGAGCTCGGGCACGGGCTCGGCGGCGTCGCAACCGGTCCAGCCGAGGTCCGGATCGCAGCGCTCACGGCCGAAGCAGGTGCCCAGGGCGTTGCCCTGCTCACAGACACGCACCTCGTCCGCGTTCGACGCGTTGCAGGTACAGGAGTTGGTCTGGGGCACGCACTGGCGTGGCGCGTCCGCCCCCTCGAGCACGGCCGAGCACGCGTAGCCCTTGGGGCAGCTCGTCTCGTCCTCGCAGTCGAGACCGCACACGCCGACCCCGTCGAGCGTGTGACAGCGCCCCCCGGGGCAGTCCGTATCGTCGGAGCAGGGCCCGCAGAGGCGGTTTCCGGGCGGGAAACAGACGAAGACGACGTCGGGCTGCGTGTTGGCCGCGGCGCGACACCCCCAGCCCCCCGGGCAGCCCTCGTCGAGGCAGGTCACGGTGCAGACGTTGCCGTCCTGGAAGGGCACGCAGAAGCCGCTGGCGCAGTCCCGGTTGTCCTCGCAGGGCTCCCGGAAGCCGCGCAGGCCGGCGCCGCTCTCGCCGTAGTCCTCGCGGACCCGGAAGTCCAGGACCTGGAGGCCTGTGTCGAGGTCACCAGGGCCGCCGTCGGCCCGGACGCCACCACCGCCACCGCCGCCGCCGGAGAGGTCTCCGCCGGAGCCCCCGCCGTCGCACGAAAGCGCGATCAGCGCGCAGGAAGACACTAAAAGAGAACGAAGTGCACGCATTGCGACCCCCGGCTGAACTGGCTCTCCCCCTGCACCAAGATGGACCGTTCGGGCCGAGTCGGTCAATGAGGTGCGAGCGACTTCATGGGCGGACGCGTGTTCCACATCCTCGCCGAGAAGAAGAGCCCGATGAGCGCGACGGGCACCATCGCGGCCGCCCAGGTCCACCAGTTGGCGGGATCCGTCGGATCGGCCTGATGGAAGGCGTCCTGAGCCTTGGACGGGAGCACGATCCCCAAAACGAGCGCGTGGAGGCCTGTGCCCAGATACACGAAGCCGTCGATGATGCCGACCGCGAGGCCCGTATTCTTCTTGCCGCCGAAGTCGATGCTCGCGCTGCCGGAGAGCATGCCGTGCACACCGATGATGGCGAGCGACATGAACGCGACGAGCCACCCGTGGAGCCCCGGCGAAGCGACCGTGACGAACATCAAGCCGCTGCCGACGAGAATGATCCCGTACAGGAAGGCGGCGACGGGTCCCCGACGTGACTGGAAGAGATGGTCGGAGACGGCGCCCGCAAACATGCCGCCGAGGATGCCGGCGACACAGAGGACCATGCCCCAGTTGCTGGCGACGAAACCGTCGGCGGCGCCGACCTCCTTCGCGAAGGGCATGTACCACTGCATGATCGCCTGCCGGAGATACCCACTGCAGAACTCGATGGCGCAGACCGTCAGGATGATGGGGTTCGTGAGCATCTTGCCGAACATCCGTCGAGGCGACTCGGCGGGCCCGTCGTCGTAGGCGTTGGCGTCCCCCGTATCGATGGTGAAACCGACGTCTTCGGGGTGGTCGACGACGAGGAAGAAGTCGATGACGGCCCAGACAACCAGGAGAATCGCCGGGATGAAAAAGACCCAGGCGATGCCGGGCACACTCACGAGCTTGGCGCCCGTCGCGTCGAGGGCGACCTGGCCGGCGGCGTCGCGCACGTACCCGAAGCTGTCGACGATGATGCGTCCCCAGTCGTACGCGAAGTAGATGCCGAGCGAGATGAGGATGCCGAAGACCCCGCCGAAGACCCCGCGCTCGCGCACGTGGAACCACGGGGCCTTGACCTTCACGATGGACACGGCGCCGAAGCTCTGGAAGTACATGTTCAGGGCGTAGAGCACGGTGAGCGCGGTCACGAGGTCGACGTCGACCTGGAAGTAGAGCACCGCGCCCATGAGCGCGTTGGTGACCGAGGCGCCGAGCGCCGCCGCGATGATGGTCACCTTGCCGCCCAGGCGGTCCGTCAGCGGTCCGTTGATGATGAAGGACACGCCATAAACGAGGGTGCCGACCATGAAGATGGTCGCGAAGTCCTGCTTGGTCAGGCTGTCACCCAGCGCCGTCTTCGCGACGTTCAGGTTGTACCGGCCCATGTACAGGAAGGCGTAGGTGAAGCCGAGGGGCAGCCAGTTCAGCGCGCGCCTGCGCCGAAACGCCGCGGTGTGCCCCATGTCCACCTTCGGCAGCGTGCGCATCACGCCGGCGATGACCGCCAGCAGGATGACGATCGGGAGGAGCTCTTGGAGCCACTCGGGGAGACTGATCCAGAAATCCCGCATTGCTCTGCCTTTGGCGTGGTCCCGCAGCTCGCGGCGGGCGGACCATGCCACGGTTCGGCCGCGCTCGGAAGCCGGAGTCAGCCGGGATCGGGCGCCTCGGGCTCGACGACGAGGCGCGCCGTGGCGGGGTCGGCGCGCACACGCGGTCGCCGTGCACGCGCGCGCACCGCGGCCCACGCCTGCTCACCGAAGGCCGCGTCGAGCAGGGGCGCGAGCGCGTCGCGCACGGCGCGGGCGAGGGCTGAAGAGCGCCCCCCCGTACTCACCGCGATCCGAACGGGCCCGCTCTCCCAGAGCGCGGGCAAGGTGAAGTCCGACAGGTCCGGCGCATCCTGGCACCAGACGAGGCGTCCGACCTGGCGCGCGGCGCGAGAGCAGGCCTGGGCGCGTTCTGGCTCGTTCGTCGGCCAGAACAGGACGACGTGGTGCGCGTCGAGGTCTTGCACGTCGAGGTCGGTCGTCGTCGTCACGCGCGCGCCGCACGCCGCGAGCGCCGCCAACCGAGGTGCCATGGACTCGGCGTTCTCCGGTTTGTGCAGGATCAGGACGCGGCGCCCCTCGAGGCGAAGCTCCACAGGCATGCCAGGGAGACGTTCGGGGTTCATGATTCCTCCTGTGCTCACGCCATCCGAGGCGGATAGCCCATCTCGAGGCGGATTCGCCGGAACGCTTCGGTCCGGGTGTCGTCCGCGGCGCGCAAGACGAGGGGCGCCGCGTCCAGGGCGCCCTCGTCCCCGACGGACGCGAGCGTCTCCTTCCGCCGCAACGCGACCAGCACGAGGTGCGGCGTGCGACCCGCCTTGAAGACGACGGCCCGCTCGCGGACCACCCGCAGGCCCGCGGCCTCGGCCGACGTTCGGATGCGGTCGAGCCCGACGTGGGTCATCACGAGCGCCCCGATGCCCTCGGGCGCGAGCGCTCGCCCCATTGCTTGTACGTAGCCTTCGACGCCGCCCCGCAGCTCGAAGCGACACGGCGCGCGCTGCGGTCGGTCGCTGACCACCCCGGCCGCGGTGTCGAAGTAGGGCGGGCTTCCGGTGACGAGGTCGAAGTCGGCGGCGCGCGGTTCGAAGGCGCGCAGGTCCCCCTCGAGCAGATCGACCCGGTCCGCGACGCCATTCCAGACCACTGAGCGCGCCGCGAGTTCGCGGCTGCGCGCTTGCGCTTCGACGAGCGTGAGAGTGGCCGCGGGAAACTGCCACAGCACCATCAAGCCCACGGAGCCGATGCCCGCTCCGAGGTCGAGGAGACGACGCGGCGTGTGACCGAGAGCGCGTGCCGTCTCCCCGGCGAAGTGGGCCACGAGCAGGTCATCGGCGCTGAAGCGGTGACCCTGCCGGAGCTGGAAGATGCGCCACGCGCCCACGAGCGCGTCGAGGGTCTCATCGGGCGCGGGCACGAGCTCTGGCGGGGCCGCCGGGGCCGGCCCGGGCGGCACGAAGTCGGCACGCAGCGCGGCGCGTCGGGCAGCGCGGAGCGATGCGGGGTCGGAGGCGCTCACGTCGAGCGCTGATACGCGCACGCGCCGCCGGGGCGCAAGGGGGCACGGTCGTTGACGGCCGACGCCACGGCTCCCATGCTGCGCCTCCATGAGCTCGGAGACCGAGAGCACCGTCTACGGTGTGAACGCCGCGCTGGCCGTCGCCGCCCTCCGGCCCGACGCGATCCTGCGCGTTTTCCACGTGCCCGCCACGCGGCTGCGCATCGCCCCCCTGCTCAAGGCGGCCGCCGCGCATCGCCGACCCTACCGGGAGGTGGCCGAGAGCGAGCTCGAGCGGATCGCGAAGACCGTGCACCACGAGGGCGTGGTCGTCGTGTGTCGCCCGCTCCCGCTGCTCGAAGAGGCGCGGTTGTTCGAAACACCGCTCACGGCGCCACTGTACGTGGCCCTCGACGAGGTCGGGAATCCCCACAACCTGGGCGCGATCCTCCGCTCGGCGGCCTTTTTCGGCGCAGGTGCGATGCTCTTCCCGCGCGAGGGCCGCAGCGCCCATGTCAGCGCGGCGGCCACACGCATCGCGCAGGGCGGCGCGGAACGCGTCCCCTGCTACGGGGTCAACGACCTCGCCGCCACGTTGCGGCGTCTCTCCCAGAGCGGGGTCCAGGTCGTCGGCGCCGATACCCGGGGCGGTGTCGCGCTCGCGCGCTTCACCTGGCGACGGCCGACCTGTGTCGTGCTCGGCAATGAAGGCGAGGGGCTGTCGAAGGCCGTCCGCGCCGCGTGCTCAGGCCTCGTCTCGATCCCGGGCGGGGGCGGGGTCGAGTCGCTCAACGTCTCCGTGGCGGCCGGAATCCTACTCGCGGCGGCTCACGCCGCGTAGACGAGGGCCCACGGCGCGGCGTCGTCATCGGCCTGGACGATCAGCGGCTTGCCCGTGGAGAGGCCCAGCAGCGCCTGCCACACCGGGTCTTCCTCGGGGCCGCCCCGCTCGAGCAAGAGCGCAAAGAGGTCCGCGTGGGCGAGCGGCCGCGGGATCGTGGTCGCGAGGTCATCGGATCGGGCGACGGACCGAAGCGCATAGGGCGCCGCGCGGACCTCGGACTGAGAGATGACGCGGGCGTCGAGGATGAACGCGTTCGGGCCGGGCGGCACGAGCACCCGGCCGGTCGCGAGCACATAGTAGGCTGCGGCCAGGCGATCGAGGGCGCCCTTGAGTTCCAGCGCGACCTGCGCCCCCGAAGACAAGCCGAGGGACGCGCAGACGGCGGCGACGCGCGCCGCGCGGTGCTCGACGGCCGCGCGTACCCAGACCCGGTCAGGGCGATCGGGCCGCACGAGGATCACCGCCGGGGCGAGCGGGGCGGCCTCGATCAACCCTTCGAATTGTTGCGGCACGGAGCGAATCATGTCTGTCCCGGACCTCGAGGCGGCGTTAGGGTAAGCGCCTATGCAGTCTGCCCGCAATGCTTCTTTAAGCTCCAATGCAGCCTCTGTTCTTTTGCTCAGAGGGCGAGGGTCGTCCCGGGCGGTCTACCTTTGCCTTCGTTCTGCAAGTGCTCGTTTTCTCAGTGGATTCCATGCTTTTCCCGGCGGCTCGACGGAACCGGCCGACGGAGACTCCAGCAATCCGGACCACCGGGCGCGCCGAACCGCCGTGCGCGAGGTGTTCGAGGAGGTCGGGATCAACCTCGACCCCGAGGCGCTCGAACCGGCCGGGGTCTGGACGGCGCCGCCGTACCTCGGGGTCGACCTGCGCACGGCTTTTTTTCTGGCCCGGGCGGAGAATCTCGACCCGCGGATCGTGAACGCCGAGCACGTGGAGGGCGCCTTCGTGCGTCCGGCCGACGCCCTGGCGCGATGGGCTCGAGGCGAGATCCTGCTCGCGCCGCCGACGCTGCACTTGCTGCGGGTGCTCGCGGAGACCGCGGAGGACGACGCGCTCGCGGCGCGCTGCCGCGAGGCCCCGGAGGCGCGGGGCGAGCCCCCCCGATTCGCGCGTGTTCGGCCGCATTTGACGCTCTTCGCCGTGCGCACCCCAACGTTGCCGCCTGCCACGCATACCAACGTATACGTCGCGGAGCACGGTGCGGATCTATGGGTCTTCGACCCGGCGTCCCCGTATGCGGAGGACCAGGCGGAGCTGGAGGCCTACGTTCGGGCGCGGGTCGCGGCCGGGGGCACGGTGCGCGGGTACGTGCTCACGCACGCCCACCATGACCACGTGGGGGGGGTCATGGCGCTGCGGTCCGCGATTGAGGCGCCCGTGTGGGCCCATCCCGACGCGGCTCGGCGTGTGCACTTCCCGGTGGATCGACTGCTCGCGGATGGCGAGTCGCTCCAGGTCGGGGACCTTCGACTTCAGGCCGTGCACACGCCGGGACACGACCCGGGTCATCTCGTCTACCTCGACCTCGAGACCCGGGCGGTCATCGCGGGGGATCTGGTGGCGGGCCTGGGGACGATCCTCGTGGATCCCGACGAAGGCTCGATGGCCCTGTACCTGCAGAGTCTGGCGCGCGTGAAGGCCCTGGATCCCTCGGCGCTGTTGCCGAGTCACGGGGGCGTCATCGGAGGCGCCCGCGAGAAACTCGACGAGTACGTCGCGCACCGACTCTGGCGGGAAAGCCGGGTCCTCGACGCCGTGGGCGAAGCGCCGCGCTCGCTCGACACACTGCTCCCGCTCGCCTATGCGGACGTCGCCCCCTCGGTCTTCCCCATCGCGCGCATGTCGCTGCGCGCCCACCTCGTGAAGCTCGTCGACGAGGGTCGCGTGCACCTGGACGCCGACGGGGCCTACACGCGCGCCTGAAGACTTAAGGCGTCGACGGCGACGCGGACCCCGGCGTCGCGGGTGCGCTCCCCGCGGCCTGCACCGGCGACGACGGCGGCACGACCATGGGCGCGATGCGGCCGACGGGGACCAGGGTCGCGGGTTGAGGCGGCGGCTTCAGAGCCGACCGCCATACGAAGAGCGTGCGCCAGAAGTCGGGCGCCTTCCCGAGGGGATCCGTGTCCTGACCCACACGAAACGGGGTCCCGTCCTTGTTCCGGAGGAAGGTCGGCGCCTGAATCCTCGAGCGCTTCAGGTTCTCGGGATCGATGACCCCCTCGAGTCGATGGTCGCCCGCGGGCAAGCTCGGGCCGGCCGACGGCGCGGTCGAGGTCGCGATCGGTGCGGTCGAGGTCGGTGCGGCGCTCGCGCCCTCCGTGGTCATCAAGAGACACGGGGCAGCGCACAGCAGTGCAGCCCGGAACGGGCGCGAGGTCAAAGCGGCGAGGTCCATGGGGAGGAACCTACTCGCGGGCGGGCCGGCGAATCAACGGCGCGCCGAACGCGCGCTTGCGACCCCGCTCCCCATTTGCCAACGTGCCCGGGCGATGCGCCGCCCGTCTCGACCTTCTCTCAGGCCCTCCGGCCGCCCCGGGACGTTGCCTGTGCTCGCGGCGGCGCTGTTCCTCGGGTGGGCGAGCCTCGCGCCTTTGCGCGTCGGGGCGACCCCGCTCGTGCCCGCGCCCGGCCCCCGCGCGGTCTTTTTCGCCGGCGGTCGAGCCGAGGCCGTGAGCGTCGGCGACGCGACACGCTGGATCGCCGCGGGGCGCGTCCGTGTGCTCGCGGATGGGCGGCTGGAGCGCTTCGGCGCGCGCCTCGAGGCCCATCGACCCGCGGCGCTCCGAGGCGGCTTCCCCGCACCCGCGAGCCGGCGCGCCGACCTGCTGGCGACCCGCACGGGGGAGCGTGTGTGGCGCACGGTCTTCGAGGCGCCCCCGGCCTGGCCGAGCGGCGACGCGTGGCGCACCGACGAGCTGGCCGTCCTGCAATGGGGCACGGAGCGGATGGACGCCGTGTGGTTTCGCGACGGTCGAGACACGACCGGGCAGGGCGGCCGCCGCGTCGACCCGGTGAGCGTCTCGACCGAGGTCGGCCCGAGCCTCGAGGCGACCACGGCCGCGTTGCAGTGGCTCCTCGAGCACGCGCCCGGCCTCGTCGGTCCCATGGGCGCCGCGACGCCGTGCGCCCAGAGTGTGCGTGGGCCGCTTGCCCTGGAGGGCCCGGGGGGTCGCCTCGGGCGATGGTTGGTATTGCAGGGCGAAGGCGCCTGCGCCGACCGTGTCACGCTGCTCGCGTTGGGCCGCGGCACACCGGGCCTCGAGACCCTGTCGGCCGAGGATCGACGCGCGGGGCCCGGCGCCGCCCTCGTGCTCGCGCCTCGCCTGCCCGACGCGCGGCTCTCGGAGGCGACCGCCGACCGGCTGCTCGCGTTGGGCGATGGGTGCGTGGGTCGGGCGCTCACGCTCGAGCGGGGCGACCTCCGCACGGCCCTGGGTGAAACCACCAGCCTCACCGGCTTGCGCTGGCTCGAGGGGGACGACGACCCCTGGGTGCGGTGGTGGACGTGGGTCTTCCGACCCGTGGACACACCGTGCGGCCTGGGCCCCGTCCGCGTGGAGGCGCCTCGGGGCACGTTCGACGGGGACCTCGCGGAGTGGCCGATGGAGCGCCTCGAGGCCGGGGGGCGTCTTTGTGCGCTCCAGGAGTCGGGGGGCCGCGCCTGGAGCGGGCCCGAGGACCTGTCCGCCGCCCTGCTCCTGAGTGCGGGGACGGAGCGCACCCGTGTGGCGGTGCGCGTGGTCGACCAGGGAGGTCCAGCCCCGGGCGACCGCGTCCGACTGCGGCTGCCGAACGCGCTGGTCGAGGTGGACGCGCGCGGGCGGGTGACCGTGCTCGAGGGCAAGGTGCGCGACGTGCGCGGGGCCGCCGCGCGCACTCCGGAAGGGTACACGCTGGAGATCGAGCTGCCGTCCGCCGCGCTTGGACCGGACGCCGGGCTGGCGGCGCTCGTGGTCGACGCCGACGTGGAGGATCGACCCGGCCAGGCCCTCGGCCTGTGGATCGCCGGCGAACCCGACGCCGACGGCGACGCGACGCCGCTGCCCGCGAGGCGCCCGTGATGAACGGGGTGTCGCTCGTGCTGCTCGTCGCCCTCGCGCAGCCTCGGCTCGAGCTGCCGCGCATCGCCCCGGCGCCGTTGCCGCCGCCGCCCTCCGGCATGTCCGCGGCGCCGCCCGCGCCCGCTCGGGCGGTCCCCCCCCTCCCCGACCCACGCCCGGTCGTGGTCCCGCCCACGGTCGAGGGCCTCGTGCCGTTGGAGCGCCCGGAGACGCTGTCGCGGTTCTTCGACGCGCTCGGCGCGCTCGAGACCAACGCCCCGGTCCGGGTCCGGGCAACCCAGCTCGGGGACTCTCACATCGCCGCCGACATGTGGAGCGGTCGCCTCCGGGTCTTGCTGCAACAGCGTTTCGGCGACGGCGGGCGCGGCTTCGTTTCGGCCGGGCGGCCCTGGCCGAGCTACAGCCAGGCGCACGTGCGCACTTCCCAAACGGGACGCTGGCGAGTGGACGGGCTGCGCGGGGGCATGGACGACGGCCGCTCCGGGCCGGCGACGTGCAGCGTCGCTTCGGCCGACCCGGCCGCGACCGTCACGCTCTCGCTGCCACAGAAGTCCGAGACCGCGCGCACGTTCTCTCGTCTGGACGTGCACTACCTGCGTCAGCCCGCCGGCGCCTGCGTCGCGCTCGAGGTCGACGGCCAGCCGCTGGCGGTCCTCGACACGCGCGGCCCCTGGACCCTGCCCGGCGCCACCGCGTTCGACCTGCCCGACGCGCCCCACCGTGTGGTTGCGCGCCCCCTCGCGCCGTCGGGTGGCGGCGAGGCGAGGCTCCTCGGCTTCTCGCTCGAGCGCAGCCGCGGACTGCTCTGGGACGCGCTCGGCATCAACGGCGCCCAGGCTCGGCGCCTGTTGCGGGAGCACCCGGGCGCGCTCGAGGCACTGCTCACGCGCCTCGACCCGCGCCTCCTGGTCCTGAGCTACGGCACCAACGAGATCTACGACAGACGCCTCGTCGTGGAGGACTACGCCCGCCAGCTCGACGCGGTGCTGACCCGTGTGCGCGCGGCCGCGCCCCAGGCCGACTGCCTGCTCACCGGGCCCTTCGACGCCCTGCAGGGCCGTCGGTCTCCAACCCTCTTCGAGCCTGTCTACGCCGTGCAGCGCCAGCTCGCCGAACGACACGACTGCGCCTTCTGGGACGCCCGCCGCGCCATGGGTGGCCCCGGCTCAATCCGAGGCTGGCGTCGGAAAGGCTGGGCGCAGAAGGACAACGTGCACCTCACCCGCCCAGGCTACGAGGCCCTGGGGGACCACCTCGCCGCGGCCTTGCTCGACGCCTACGCGCGCAGGCCGCAGCCGTGACCTTCGGGCCACGGCCCGGGCGTGGTCAGGGCGCCGACGCCGGCGCGGAGCCCGGCACCGCGGCCGCCGCCGCAGCAGCCGCCGCAGCAGCAGCGGCAGCCTCTTCCGCCGCCTTCGCGGCCGCCGCTTCCGCCTCGGCGCGGGCCTTCGCCTCCGCGGCTTCGGACAGCTTCGAGAGCGCCGCCAGGCCCGCGTCGTAGTCCTTGCCGATCATCGTGTCCATGTCCACGAAGGTGGAGAAGAGTTTGCCGGCGAAGCTGTGCTCTCCGTCCATGGACCAGGTGACCTTCGTGCCCTGTCCTTCGGGCTTCAGAATCAGCGCCGTCTGCGCCAGCCCTTGCCACGGCGCGATGAACTCGAGCTTGATGTCCACGCGCTCGTTCGGCTTCGACTCCGTCACCGTCATGCGGCCCGAGCCCACCTCGTCCTTCGGGCTCGACCACTCGTAGCTCTGGCCCTTGCCCGGACCGGAACCACCGAAGGTCTTCTTCATGCCCGGATCGAGCTTTTCCCACGGCGACCACTCCGGGAATCGGCGCAGATCGCTCACGAGCGGAAAGACCGCCTCCGCCTTCGCTTTGGTCACCACCGAGCGCTCGACGCGGTACTGGCTCGGGCGCGTCGCGACGAACGCGAGGAACGCACCGATCACGACCACGAGACCCAGAAGAACCTTCTTCACCACCACTGCCCTCTCATCCGTTCAGAAGAAACCCACGACCCCCTCGATCACCCGCATGGCGTGGTACACCCGCACCACGTCGGGCGCCGACTCGACTCGAAACATCACCGACACGGAAATGTACTTGCCCGCGCTGCTGACCCGGTGCTTGGGCGCGCCGAGTATCCGCAGTCCGGTCGCCTCGGCGACGCGCGCCGGCACGGCCTCGGCCACCGAGGCTCCCTGGCAGATCACCTTGAACTCGAACTCCCCGGGGAATCGATGTTCGTTCTCGAGCAGAGCGAGGAAGCGCGCCTCGTCTTGCAGCCATCCGGGCGTCTCGGCCATGGGCGCGCAGCATACACGAATCCCCGCGGACGCTCTGGTATCGTGCGCGCATGACTGAAGCACAGACGCGTGTGGAGCTCGAGGCGGCGGCGTTCAGAGCGCTCGTCGCCCACCTGCAGGGGCGGACCGAGGTGCAGAACCTGGACCTGATGAACCTGGCCGGCTTCTGCCGCAACTGCCTCAGCAAGTGGTACCTGGCCGCGGCCGAGGAGCGCGGGGTGCCGCTCACGGACGCCGAGGCCCGGGAGCGCGTCTACGGCATGCCCTACGCCGAGTGGAAGGCACGCTTCCAGAAATGAAGCGCGCCGCGCCCTGGCTCGCAGCGACCGGGCTGCTCGGCTGCGACGGACGGCCCGAGGTGCCCGTCCTCGACGGCCCCTGGGCACGCCGCCTGAGCGCGCTCGAAGCCTACTGCGAAGCCGAGGTCGACGGGACGGGCAAGGTCGACGTCGAGTCGGTCTACTTGCCGGCGGTCGTCGCCTGCGAGAACGGCAACGCCGACTTCGCGGCCCTGCAGGCCCAGGCCGTGGCCGCGCGCAGCTACCTGTACTACAAGCTCGACCGTTCCGGTCGCATCGGCGATGGCCAGGGGGACCAGGTCTTCACGTGCAATCGCCCCCCGGGCGAGGCGCATCGAGAGGCCGTCCGGACCACGGCGGGGCAGGTCCTGATGTACGCGGACGCGCCCATCGCCGCTTTTTATGTGGCCGGCGCGATCCCTTCGACCGACGACTGCCGGCCCGCGCCCGGTGACCGTGACCCCACGTCGACGGAGCGCTGGGTGACCTACAACGAGGGTCGCTCGGCCGACGAGGTGGTGCAGACGGAGCTCGGCTTCGTGGATCCGCGGAACTTCGCGAACCGCGGGTGCAAGTCGCAAAACGGGGCGAACTGCCTCTCGGAGCGTGGATACGCCTGGGAGCAGATCGTGCGCTTCTACTACGGCGAGGACATCGGGCTGCTGCGCACGGACGGCCCGTGTGTGCCGTCCGTGGAGCCCCTGCCCGACGCCGCCCCACCGCCCCCGCCGCAGGACGCGGCCCCCGCCCTTCCCGAGGACGCCGAGCCTCTGGTGCCCGACGCCCGCGCGGACGAGGTCGACCTCGCGCTCGACCCTTCGGACATGGGCACGGCCGACACACCGCCTGACCCCGACGCCGAGTCTCCCATGCTCGCCGGCGAGGCCGACGCAGGGACCATCGAGGGCGCGGGGGTCCGGCCGGCGGGGCTCACGAGTCGCGGGGGATGCAACGCGGGCGGCGAGGCGCGCGGCGGGCCGCTCTCGCTCGGCGCGCTGGCGCTGCTCGCGTTCGTCCGCGGCCGGCGGTCGCGGCCGCGCTTACGCGGCGAAAAGTGACGGGCTCGCCCTCGGTCGCGCTCGAGCTGCCCATCGAGGGCATGCACTGCGCGGCCTGCGCGGCGCGGTTGGGTCGCAGTCTTCGTGCGGTGGACGGCGTCCGTTCCGCGGAGGTCGTGTACGCGACCGGTCGGGCCCAGTTGGAGACCTCCGTCTCGACGTCGGACCTGGCCCAGGTGATCGAAACCGCGGGCTTTCAGGTGCCGTCGGCCACCGTGGCGCTGCGCGCCGAGGACACCGCGTCCGCGACCCGTTGGGCGGCGACGCTGAACGAAGCCCCTCTCCCCGGTGTGCTCGACGCGACCTCGATGGCCGAGGTGGTGCGTGTGCGGGTCGCCGCCGGCGTGCTCCGGCGCAGCGACCTGGTGCGGTGGGCCGCAAACGTCGGCGCCCACCTTTCGCTCCTGCCGGAGGACCCGCTCGACAGCCCGGTCGCTCGGGCGCGCGCGGCTTCGACGGCGAGAGACCGGGCGCTCCGTCGCCGCTTCTTCATCACCCTCCCCTTCTCCGTCGCCGTCATGGTGCTCGCAATGCACGGCGCCGACACGGCATTCAATCGTCAGGTCCAGCTGCTCTCGAGCGTCCCGGTGGTCGTCTACGCGGGGGCGCCGTTTTTCGCCGGCGCCTGGGCCGCGCTGCGGCGACGCACCTCCGACATGAACACGCTCGTCGCGCTCGGGATCAGCGCGGCGTTCAGTTGGAGTGTCTTCCTCACTCTGGCGCCGGGCCTCGCCGGCCAGGTCTACTTCGAGTCGGCGACGGCGATCCTGACGTTCGTGCTCCTGGGCCGGTGGCTCGAAGGCCGAGCACGGACCCACGCCGGGGACGCGACGACCGCGCTGATGTCCCTCGCACCGGACCACGCGCTCCGGGTCGGCGGCCCGCTCGAGCCCGACGTCCGCGTCGAGCTGGACGCCGTCGAGCCCGGGGACCGCCTGCGGTTGCGCGTCGGCGAGCGTGTGCCGGTCGACGCCCTCGTGCTCGAGGGTCAGGTCGCCGTGGACGAGTCGATGCTCACCGGCGAGCCCGTGCCCGTGAATCGTGGTCCCGGCGCCGCCGTCACCGGAGGCACGCAGGTCGTCCAGGGGACCGCCGTGGTCGAGGCGCGCCGGGTCGGACGCGACACGGTGCTCGCACACATCGTGGACTCGATGCACCACGCCCAGGCCTCACGGGCGCCGTTGCAGGCCCTCGTCGATCGGGTCTCCGCGGTCTTCGTTCCGGTGGTGCTCGGACTCGGGCTGCTGACGTTTCTTTTGTGGTGGGGCCTCGCCGGCGACCTCGACGCCGCCGTGCAGCACACGATCGCGGTGCTGATCGTCGCGTGTCCGTGTGCGCTCGGGCTCGCGACCCCCATCACCCTCGTCGCCAGCACCGGGGCGGCCGCGCGGATGGGATTCCTGGTGCGCGACCTCGGCGCCCTCGAACGCGCGCGGCGCGTCCGCACCCTGGTCTTCGACAAGACAGGCACGCTCACCGCCGGGCGACCTGTGCTCGAGGCGATTCACGCAGCCGATCCGGCGCGGTCCGACCGGGTCCTCTCGCGCGCCGCTGCCGTCGAGCGGGGCTCGACCCATCCGCTGGCCCGAGCGATCGTTTCGGAGGCCGAGCGACGCGGCCTGGACCGACCCGAGGTCGCGGACTTCTCCGAAGCGCTGGGCTCGGGCGCGACGGCCTGGGTCGGCACCGGCGCGGGTCGCGGACGGATCCGCATCGGTACGCCGGCCTACACCGAGGTCGAGCCGGCCGCGTTTTCGATACCGCGGGCCGCCGCGGACGCGCGGGGTGCGACCTCGCTGTACGTCGACGATCCCGAAAACGGACCCGCCCTGCTCGTTTTCCAGGACCCGGTCCGCCCCGAGGCCGCCGCGGTCCTCGGCCGTTTGCGGGCGCGGGGCCTCGGCCTCGTGCTGCTCACGGGAGACGCCCCCGAGCCCGCGCAACATCTGGCTCAGACGGTCGGCCTGGACGAGGTCATCGCGCGCGCTCGCCCGGAGGCCAAGGCCGAGCACGTCCGCGCCCTGGCCGCACGCGGGCACGGCGTCGCGATGGTGGGGGACGGCGCGAACGACGCGCCCGCCCTCGCCTCGGCGGACGTCGGCATCGCCGTCGGGGAGGGCGCGGCCGCCGCCCTCGAGGCCGCCGACTTCGTGCTGCTGCGTCCGGGCCTCGATGCCCTCCCGCAGCTCTTCGAGCTCGCGGAGCGCACGCTGCGCATCTTGAAGCAGAACCTCGTCTGGGCCTTCGGGTACAACGTGCTCGCGCTGCCGTTGGCCGCGGGCGCGCTCGTCCCCCTGGGCCTGCCGGCCCTGTCTCCGGCCCTCGCGTCGGCCCTTATGGCGGCCTCCAGCGTGAGTGTCGTCGCCAACGCGCTCCGGGTCCTCCGGGACCCGGCATCTGTCCGCGCCAACCCGGGTCATCGCTGACCCCCCGTCGAGCGGACCGCAAGAGCGGGGGACACGAGCGTCAGGGCCGATGAGCCCCACGAGGACCCCCATGCATCAGAACCCCAGCGCACCCTGGACGTGGTTGACCGACCAGGGTCGCGTCGCACAGCTCCACCGAGCGCTCCTGCAGTCGGACAGTGTGCGCGTCCACGTGGACGGCCTCCGGCAGCCGATGCCGATGCGTGCTCAACAGCTCCGGGGTGAGCCGGAGAAGGGGCTCGGCACACGAGAGTACTTCGCGCTGCGCCCTTCGAGCGGCGAGTACGTGCTTCTGCCCTTCGTCGCCGGCGGCGGTACCAGCGTCTGGTTCTCGGACCAGGCCGGGAGCTACGCCTTCAGGGTGGCCGGCCTCACGATGTTCAAGCACGCCTTGTGTGTCCCCCCGCCCCTGGCGCTGCTGCGGTTCGCACGCCGGGCCGAGCCGCGGTACGTCCTGAGCGAGGACGCCTCGGCGGCCTGTGCGCCGCGTGTCGCCACGCTCGGCGACCCCGACGGCCGACCGGCGCGCCTCGTCAACGTTTCGCTCGGGGGCGCTCTGCTGCACGTCACCGAAGACGAAGCGCCCGTGGGCTCCGCGGCCGTCAAGGTCACGTGGGTGATGCCGAAGGAGCGACGGATCGACCTTCAGGCCACCGTGGTCGACGTCCACGCCCTCGATCCGGGGCGATACGCCGTCGCCGTCCGGTTCAACGCTTCGACAGGCACCCAGACCACGCTCTCTCGTTTCATCTCGGCCCTGGGGCCCGCCGCGACCATCGACCCCGACATCGTGGAGACCCTGCCGCCGGCGGTGCGCGCCCGCCTCGACGCGCCGCCCGTCCCCGACGCTCGCGACTACCCGGCCGCCGTGTCCAGCGACCGGGCCGGTTTGCTGCGGGCGGTCGAGGCCGCGTAGCGCTCCGGGTTATCCCTGACACGGGGCAAAACCAACGTGTGGAAGATGCCGAAGAAGCAGGTGTGATTTCGAATCCGATTCACCCTGGAGCTTCGCCGACCCATGAGCGCCCCCACCTATTCCACCCACGCCGGCAGCAATCCCTGGGACATCCCGACCGACGGCGGCGCCGGCCGCAGCGCGTGGATCTCCAGTCCGGCGAAGCTCGGTGACACCAGCGCCGAGGCCTGCCGTTCCCCCTCCCTGCAACTGCTCTTCGACGCGTCGCAACGCCCGCTGCGCGTGCAGATGCAGCTCGTGGGCGGCGCCCCCGGGCTGAAGACGAAGCTCGCGCTGCGCAGTCGAGAGGGCCGCTTCGACGAGGAGACCTGGGGCGTCGGGGACGACGTCACGCTGTGGTTCGCGCGGATCGACGGCCTGTTCGCCTTCAGGTCCACGATCCTCTCAGAGCTGCGCGACGGTCTCCTGATGTCCGCCCCCGATGCGGTGTTTCGACACTGCCGCCGCGCGCGACAGCGGTACCAGGTGCCCACGGCCAGCCTGCCGCGCATCGCGATGTCCCTCGAGGACGGCGCGTGGAGGGACCTCGCGACGCTCCACGAAATCTCGTCCCACGGCCTCCGCGTTTTCGCGCCGGTGGACCTCGAGGTCGAGCTGGGGCACCTCGTTCGGGTCGGCCTGACGCTGGGCGGCGAAAAACGCTTCGAGATCAACGCGTTCTTGCGAGGCGTGAACATCGAAGCCGAGGACTCGAAGTGTCTCGGCCTCGAGTTCACGGGGCTCGCGAACACCACACGCCTCGTGCTCGAACGCTGGCTTCTGCGGGTTCAGGCCGTGCCGTTGCCGGACGCTCCCGGGGCGCACCTGCCCGCGCTGCCCGAGGCCGTGCGCGCACAGCTCATCCAAAGCTCCCGCACCTCGGCCACCACCGGCACGGCCCATCGCCGGCCGACCACCGGGAGCATTCGGATCGTGGG
This sequence comes from Bradymonadia bacterium, assembly GCA_049318805.1. Lineage (GTDB taxonomy): Bacteria > Myxococcota_A > Bradymonadia > UBA7976 > UBA1532 > CANLBD01. The sequence continues at coordinate 7,389 of JBMOFP010000030.1, read as the reverse complement.
CTGAGGCGAAGGCCCGAAGAAATTCGGCACCGGCGACGCAACCCTGAGGCAAAGTGCGGCATCGCAGACCGCCCCCACTCAGGAGTCGTGATGAAGCTCTACCTCATGCCCGGCGCGTGTTCCCTCTCTCCCCACATCGTTCTCCGTGAGCTCGGGCTCGACTTCGAGCCCGTCGTCGTCAAGCGCGACAAGTCCACGTCCACCGGTCGAAACTTCCTCGAGGTCAGCCCGAACGGCTACGTGCCGGCGCTCGAGCTCGACGACGGCCACGTGCTGACCGAGGGGCCGGCCATCGTGCAGTACCTGGCCGACCAGAAGCCGGACGCCGGCCTCGCGCCCGCGAACGGCACGTGGGCGCGCTACGACCTGCAGTCGACGCTGAACTTCATCTCCACCGAGATCCACAAGACCTTCAGCCCGCTCTTCAGCCCGACCACGACGGACGACGCCCGCAAGGCGCAGCTCGACAAACTGACGCTGCGGCTGGGCGTGATCGCTCCTCGCCTCGAGGGCAAGCAGTACTTGTTCGGTGATGCCTTCACGGTCGCCGACGCGTACCTCTTCACGGTGCTCACCTGGTCCCGGTACGTGAACTTCGACCTCTCGGCATGGCCGAGCGTGGTCGCGTTCATGGAGCGTGTGAGCGCGCGCCCGGCCGTTCAGGCTGCCCTCGAGGCCGAAAAAGCCCTGCGGGCCGCGTGATCGCCATGAGCTTCATCACCCGCATCCGGAACGTGACGGGCAAGAAGGCGGACGAGACTCTCGCGCGGGTCAAGGCCCGAGAGGCCACCGAGCTCGCGGCCGTTCAGGACATCCTGGACGCCGAGCTCAACGAGAGCGAGACGCCCGCGCTGCGTGCGGCGAAGGCGAAGATCGCCGCGCTCCAGGCCGAGAAGAAGGGCGAGGGCTGAGGCGACGCGTCACAGCGAGAAGCCGAGGTTCACGTTCACGAAGGGCGGAAACGCGTGCGCCTCGTGGGTGTAGGGGTTTCCATCACGGCCGCGCAGCCGGGTCGCGTCCGCGCGCCCGAGCGTGTCGCCCACGTTAGGCCACCACCGCAGGTTGGGCTGCACGAAGACGTGCTCCCCCAGGTGGAAGGTGTAGAAGAGCCCCGGCCCGACCGTGAAGGTCGTGTAGACGATGCTGTCGTTGCGGTCGGCACCCGAGACCTCGTAGCGGTGCGTCTTGAATTCGACGAGCAGGTGCAGGTCCTCGAGGAGCGCGTAGCCGAAGCCGCCGCCCGTCGTCCACGGCACGAAGACCTTCACGCCGGCGTCGCGCTCGGTCTCGGAGAGCCCGATGGCCTTGATCCGGTTCAGGTCGAGGGCCTGGCCGTGGGAGTACTCGAAGACCCAACGGCCGAGCCGGAGCTCCGCGGCGAGGTTGCCGCCGCCCCACACGGTCCACTGGGTCAACCCGGCCATGACGGCGAGCTTCGGCGAGTCGTCGGCGGCGGCGGCGGCGCTGGCGGGCAGCAGGCCAATGAGCAGGAGGGCGTTCAATCGGGGGTGCATCGGGGACCTCACGAAGCGGGTGTGCACCCAACATCGGGCTTGTACGTACGCACGCCAAGGCGAGATATTGCCAAGGTGGATTGCGTTTCTGCATGACCGCCGCCCCCCTCGACTGGGACGACGCCCGACTGCTCCTGCTCTTGCTTCGCCACGGCACACTCGCCGGGGCCGGGGCCGTGCTGGGTGTGGACCCCTCGACCGCGAGCCGTCGCCTCGTCGCCGTGGAGAGGAAGCTCGGCGTGCCGCTCTTCGACCGCACTCGGGAGGGGCTCGTGCCCACGGGCGCGACGGACCTGCTGGCGCCCCATGCCGAGGCCGCGGAGCAGGCGCACCTGCAGCTCGCCCTGGCCGCGACTGGGCTGCGGGGCGGCGTCGAGGGGGTCGTGCGGGTCTCCGCGACGCCGACCTTCGCCGAGGTCGTGCTGGTGCCGGTCGTCGCGCGCCTCCGCGACCGCTACCCGAACCTCGTCGTCGAGCTCGAGGCGTCTCAGAGCCTCGCGGACCTGACACGGCGGGACGCGGACCTCGCCGTGAGAGCGGTCCGCCCCGAGGGTGCGGACCTCATCGTGCGGCGATGTTTCGCCGTGCCGCTCTTGCCCCTCGCCTCTGCGGCGGTGATGGAGCGCCTCGGGACGGTGGACGACTGGGACGCGGTGCCGTGGCTGACCTGGGATCGCAGTTTCGCGCGGCTGCCCAGCGCGCGTTTTGTCGCCAGCGTCGCCCCGAACGCCACCCCGGTGCTTCGCAGCAACAGCTACGGGGTCTTGCTGTCCGCCGCGAGCCACGGGCTCGGCGTGATGCTGGGGGCGCGGCTCTTCGAGCGCACCCACGGCCTGCGGGTCGTTGCGCTCAGCCCCGCACGCGCCGCCGAACTCGACACGCTCCCCCCCGAGGAGACATGGCTCGTGGGCCACAAGGCGCTCCGCGGGGTGCCGCGCATCGCCGCGGTGTGGGAAGCCCTCGCGCAGGCCGCGCAGGACCTCGTCGATCTGGACCCACCCAGCGCTACTTGACGACGCGCCACCACGGTTCGAAGCCCTCGACCTGACCCGGCTCGAGGACCTGGCCGAGCTTCGGCAGCAACAGACGGGTGTCTGCGGCCGCACGCGCGAGCAGGTGTTCGACGGGCTCGTCCCAGGGGTGCAGGCCCAGGTCGAAGGTGCCCCAGTGCACCGGCAGAAAGGCACCGCCGCCCAGGCGCCGCAACGCCTCGAGGGCCCCGGACGGCCCCAGGTGGATGGCCCCCCAGGCGGCGTGCCACGCGCCGACCTCGAGCATCACCAGGTCGAAGGGCCCGAGGCGGCGTCCGGTCTCGGTGTGGTCCTCGGTCGGGCCCGTGTCTCCACTGAAGTACACATTGTGTCTCGAACCCTGGACAGCCCAGCCCGACCAGAGCGTGCGGTCGCGGTCGAACGCGCCGCGCCCCGAGAAGTGCTGCGCCGGGGTCGCGGTCACCTGCACCTCATGCCCGGGCACACAAAAGCTCTCCCACCAGTCGAGCTCGACGATGCGCGCCGCGGGGACCCCCCACGCCTCGAGGTGCGCGCCGACCCCCAGGGAGGTCACGAACGGCGCGCTCTGGGCGGCGAGCAGGCGCCGAATGCTCGGGTAGTCGAGGTGGTCGTAGTGGTCGTGGCTGATGATGACGGCGTCCAGCGGGGGCAGCGCTTCGATGGCCACGGGCGCGGCGTGGAAGCGTTTCGGACCCACGTGGGCCGAAGGCGAGACACGTTCACCCCAGACCGGATCGGTCAGCAACCGCGCGCCGTCGACCTCGAGCAGCACCGTCGAGTGTCCGAGCCAGGTCGCGCGCAGGCCCGTGTCGGGACTCCGCGCCCACTGCGTCAGGACTTCGGCCTCGGGGGCGAGGGGCATCACACCCGCGGGACGCCGATTCGGCCGCGGGCCGAGGAAGTCTTGCATCACGTTCAGCCGCGTGCCCGCCTGGAGCCCCGGACCCGCGCCCGAGGGGTTGCGGAAGCGGCCGTCGCGGAACTGGGTCGACGCTTCGACACGCGCTCGTCGCAGCCCCTGTACACGCCCGCCGAAGGGCGTCATCGCTCGCCGGCTCTCGGTCCGAAGGCGCGGTGGAAGACCCCGTATCGGGTGCCGCGTTCGTTGACCCGCAGCCGGTCCGCGCCCACGGCGTGCGCGGCCTGCTCGAGCACCACGACCCCGGCGAGGAGCACGTCGGCGCGTGTGGTGTCCATGCCCGGGAGCGCGCGTCGGGCCTCGAGGTCGAGCCCGCTCAGGCGGTCCGCGAGGGCGCTCAGCCACGGGACCGGCACCTCGTGACCGTGGAGGGTCGCCGCCTCCCGCCCGAGGCCCTGGTGGAGCTGCGCGACACACGCGCAGGTCGCGCTGCTGCCGATGAGCACCTCGGCGCGCGGCAGCGCGATGCGCGCGAGGCGCTCGCGGGCGGCGAGGCGCAAGACGCCGAGCGCGTGGGACCCTGCTGGATCCTGGGGCACGTGACGCTCCGTGAGGCGGACGACCCCGAGCTCGGTGCTCTCGCGCCCCCCGGCCCAGGCCAGCTCGCTGCTGCCCCCGCCGATGTCGATGACGACCGCGTCGTCCGGGGTGCCGGGCAGCTCCCGCAGCGCCGCCAGGCGAACGAGCGCGGCCTCGGTGTCCCCGTCGATGACCTCGACCTCGAAGCCGAGCGCTCGCGCCTGGGCACGAAAGACCTCGCGGTCGCGCGCGTCTCGCAACACCGCGGTCCCGATGCCGGCGACATCGTCGGGCAGGGCCAGGCCGTGCGTGCGACAGAGGGCCGCGTAGGTCTCCAGCACCGCGAGCGTGCGGGCCACGGCTTCGGGCGAGAGTGTGCCGGCGCGGTCCACGCCCTCGGAAAGGCGCGTCACGAGGACACGCTCCACGGCGACCTCGACCCGGCCCTCGGCCCCGAGTCGGCCGATGAGCAGCTTCACGGAGTTGCTGCCGACGTCGAGGGCGCCTCGGAGCGGCCCGCTCATCGCAGGATGAATTCGACGCGCCGATTGCGGTCGTGGGCGCCATCGCCCTCGCCCCAGTCGAGGGGCTTCTCCTCGCCGTAGCTCATGAGAATCATGCGGTCGGGCGCGACGCCCATGGCGCGCAGGTACTGCTTGACGACCATGGCCCGCCGCTCGCCGAGCGCGAGGTTGTACTCGGTGCTGCCGCGCTTGTCGCAGTGCCCCTCGAGCACGACCTTGCGTTCCCCCGCCTTCTGGAGAATCTGGGCGTTCTTCGCCAAGACGTCCCGCGAGTCGGTCGAGAGCTCGGCGCTGTTGTAGGCAAAAAAGACGGTCTTCAGCCCGGCGCTGTCGCCCGCGGGTGCGTCCCCCTGCCCCGACTTGTCCACGAACTCGTTCGGATCGATGGCGACGACCTCGGTCTTGTCGCCCTTCTCACACTCGTCCTTACGCAGCATCGCCTTGGTGCGCGCCTTCGCCGCGAGCTTCTTCGCCGCCTCGGCCTGGAGCTTCGCTTCATCGTTTTTGCCGTCGGCGGCGAGCTGGCGCGCCTTCTCGAGCGCCTTCATCGCCGCCTGGTACTCCTCGGGCGCGCAGCGCTCCGCGAGGCGTGCGTCGGCGAGCGCCCCTTCCGCCTCGGTGAGCTGCTTCGTGGGCGGCCCACCGCAGGCGGCGCTGGCGAAGACGAAGAGCAGCAGGAGCAGACCTCGGAGGCCCCGAGTGACCACAGTGAACTTCAGCATCGATCGGCACTCTCTCACTTCGAGTCGGAGGGGGTCGGCGTCGACGGCACGACGGCGGCGTTGGCGAAGACCTCGAGCACGAGGCCCGGCCCCGTGACCTCACGCAGGCGCGCTTCGTCGGTGGGCAGGGGCATCGGCCGGGTGAGGTCGAAGGTGGCGATGGCCTCGATGACCGCCGCGTCGAAGGCCGCGAGCCCGCTCGAGCGCACCAGCTCCACGGTCGTGGGCACCCCCGCGCGGTCGATCACGAGCCGCACGGAGGCCCGCGGCGGTCGACCCGGCGGCGACGCGAAGTCCGAGAGCCGCCGGTTCACGAGCGCGGAGAGCTTCACGGGGTACAGGTCGCGCTGCAGCCGCAGCGGACTGGCGGGCATGAGCCCCACGGGCAGGGAGGCCGGCGCCCGGGACGCCTGCGCGCTCGGCGGGGCGGGTTGGGCCATGGCCGACTGCGCCGACAGGCACCCGATCGCCGCGAAGAGCGCGTGCGCCCGAAGTCTCATCTCATCGACCCCACGTGGGCGTGAGGTACTCCCCCTTGCCCTGGGTGATCGGGGTCTGGACGCGGCCGTCTTCGGTGGCGATGAAGAGCTTCGCTTCACCGGAGCGTGTGCTGCTGAAGACCATGTAGCGCCCGTTCGGGGACCAGTCCGGCTCTTCGTTGTTGCCCTGGTTCTGGGTGATGCGCGCGATGACCCCGGTGCCGACCTCGACCGTGAAGATATCGAAGACGAGACGCTCGTCTCGTGCGGTGAACAGGAGCTTGTCGCCGCGCGGGCTCCATTCCGGCGTCTGGTTGTACTCGCCCTGGAAGGTGAGGCGCTTCTGGTTGCCGCCGTCCTTGTCCATGACCCACACCTGAGGCGAGCCGTGGCGATCGCTCACGAACGCGATGCGGCTGCCGTCCGGCGACCAGCTCGGGCTCGTGTCGATGCCGTCGCTGTCGGTGAGCTTCTTGATCACCCGGCCGTCGGAAGGGTTGATGAGGAAGATGTCGGGGCTGCCGTCTTTGCTCAAGGTGAGCGCGACGGCGCTGCCGTCCGGAGAGAGCTGCCCGCCGGTGTTCAGGCCCGGCGACGAGCTCAACGAACGCGACGCCCCCTTCTCGAGCACAAAGAGGTCGGGGTTACCGTTCTTGAAGCTCGTGAACAGGATGCGACCGCCCCGATACGACGGCAGCATGTTGATGCTGCCGTTGTTCGTGAGCTGGGTCTCGTCCCCGCCGTCCGGGGCGAGCATGAACAGGTCCTTCGTGCCCTTGCCCGTGCGCTTCGTCGCCACGATGCGGGTGAGGAAGAAGCCGTCTTCGCCGGTGTAGTACTTGACGATCTCGTTGGCGAAGCCGTGGGCGTGCAGCCGCAGCTTGTCGGTGTCGAGCGGCAACCGCACGGACTTGTCGAAGGGCGCGGGGAGCGGCACACGCTGCGCCCGGTCGACCGTGAAGAGGCGGCAGTCGACCGTGACCTCGCTGCCCGAGACCTCGTAGGCGATCTTCACGAGGCCCTGGGCCCCGACGTTGAACCACGCACGGAAGTTCGGCTCGAGGCCCTCCTTCGCCGGGTCCACGAGGAAGGCCTGGGGGTCCACCAGGTCGAAGTAGGCCGCGATCTTGAGGTCGCGCTGAACCGTTCCGCTCAGCGCCTCGGTGATGCCGCGGGTGTCGGGCACACCGCCGCGGTTGAGCGCGTTGGGCACGGCGACCCGGAAGAGCGTGAACTGGTCACCGACGACGGTGCCGACGAGCCCGCTCGGGGGAATCGGAGGGGCCGTGGCGGGCGCCGCCGCCGGCTGTGCGAGGAAGCCCAGGAGCGCGAACGCGAGTCCAGTCATTGTCCCAATCTCATTTTCATCGTCATGCCCTGCTGCATGACCGTCTTCTTGACGGTCGACAGCAGAGGTGAATTCGGCATCGGGAGGGTTTCGTTCCCGTCCTCGCCAAAAAACGCGAGCGCGCGCACGGCCGCGTCGTCGTAGAACGCGTTGCCGCTCGACTCCACGAGGCGCGCCTTGCCCTTCACGCGGCCGTTCGTGTCCAACACGAAGTGGATCGAGGCCTGGAGCTTGCGTCGCTCACCCGGGCTCAACGCCGCGGGTGCTTCGAACCGCTGCTTCAGCGCGTGGGTGACCTCGGCCATCCACAAGTTCTGGGCCGTCATGGTCGCCGCCCCGGTGCTCGTGCCG
>JBMOFP010000029.1:0-41954 GCA_049318805.1 Bradymonadia bacterium | reverse complement strand
ATGATTCCGCCGGGCCGTCCTGGCCCGGGCAGGCTGCTTTTTCAGCAGCCTGCGAGTACCTCGGGACCCAAGTCCGTTTCGGAATCGGCCGAGTCATCGGCGTCGAGGGCAAGGCGCGACGACGAAGGCGTAGCCTCGCCCTACGAAGAGGAGGCGAAACGCAGCCCTCGGCGTCGAGGACAGGACGAAACGAAACGAACTTCAGGCCCGAGGTACTGGCAGGACACGAACGCGGTCTCACCTCGAACGCCCACGTGGCCGTCAGCCGTCCAGTCCCTGGTCCAGACCGGCGAGCGTGAAGCCCATCGCGACTGCGGCGGCTCCGAGACGACTGTCGTAAGTGGCGAACTGAACGGCAAGGCCCTGGCAACGAAGGAAGTCGGCGGTCGCCAGATGCAGCGCGTCGAGGGTGCGGACGGCGATCGGAAAGGGCGCGCGACAGCGCGCGCAGACCCGCTCGTCGAGGGCGAAGAGGTCCAGGCGCCCGAGCGCGGCCGCCAGGGCGTCGCCGTGGGTCGCGGCCAGACCGTAGGCGTGCAGACGAACCCACGCCTCATACTCGACGAGTCGACTCGCGACGTGCGGTCCCTTGTCCCAAAACGCGGCCGCGGGTCGGGCGTCCTCCGCGAGCAACCACGCGAGGATCACCGAGGTGTCGACGTAGATCACCGGTCGGCGCGATCCGCAGCCAGATCTGCCAACAACTGGGCCAACGGTAGGGTCGGTCCAGGCCGATCCGGCGGCGGACCCGCGTGGGTGGCGGGCGCAACCAGGCCGTCCCGCGCAAAGCGCAGCCATCGCGGGTCGTCCAGGCGCGGCGCCCGGGGCCCGGTCGAGGTTCGATCCGCCCGCTCGATGAGGGCTCGGAGCGCCTCCTCGATGATGACGGTTTTCGCCGTCGATGCGGGGAAGCGGGCCTGGGCCTCATGGAACAGCGCCGAGTCGATGTTCAGCGTGGTTCGCATACGCGTATGCTATCTCGCACATCCCCCCGGTTCAAGCGGACGTCACGGCTCGACCCCGAGGTGCCCGGCCGACCAGGGAGCGGGGTGCACAACCGGTGGGGCGGGCACCCTGAGCGTGACGGCATCGACGAGGACGGAGGTTCGAATGTTCGCGGTGTGCAGGGACGGCGAGTCGCTCTCGGTGGTCGCGCTGGACGGTCCGGCGCCGAGCACCCGCGCGGTGTTCCGCGCCGTGGACGTGCAGGGCGCCGTCGGTCGCGCGGCGCTGACCCTCACGCGCCGGGGCAGGCTCGTCTTGCGGCTCCCGGGCCCGCGTCCGGTCTTTGTGTCGGCACCTCTCCGCGCGTCCGACGGGCCGTTCGTGGTCGATCCCGGCCCGCCGGGCCCCGCGCCCCAGCCCCCGGGCCTCGCCGAGGTCGGCCCCGACGGCTCGAGACTCTGGGCCGAGACCGGGCGGCTGTGGATCCTGGGCCCCGGCGACACGACCCCCTTCGCGGTTTTGCTGCCCGGTGACATCTCCCCGAGCGCGCTCGCCTTCGACGCCGCGGGCGAGGTGCACGTGGTGGGCGTCCGCACGCACGGGACGTCGCGTCCCCCGGTCTGGCTGCACCTGACGGGCGGGGAGGTGCGCACCCCCGCGCTGCCCCTCGACGCCGAGGGGACGGCCGCGCTCTACGACGCCGCGGGGGTGCCGGAGCCCATCGCTCTGGACGTGACCGCGCTCCCCCTCGTTTTCGCCTTCGACGCCGGCGCCCTGGACCGCCCACGCAGCGCGATCGTCGTGCTCGCGGACGCCGAGCGGGCCCGGGTCTTCGCGCTCGAGGAGGCGACCTTCGTGGCCGCGCTGCGCGGGCCGGAGGGTGTGACCCTGGTCTTCGACGACGGGCGGTGGGTCCGCGCACGAAGCGTCACCGACGCGGGTGTGACGGGCGACTTCGCGCCGGCCGTGCGTGCGGCTCTGGGGGAGCGACGCGGTCGTCTCGTGGTGGACGCCGCAGTGTGCGTCCGCGGAGAGACCTGGCTCGCGGTCTCGCTCGAAGACCCGACCGAGCTCGAGGGGCCGCTGTGCGCCGCGATTCTCCGTCTGCCCGCCGACGGCACCCCGGCCACGGTGGTCGCCCGGGCGCCCGAGGGTGGCCGGTACGAGGCCCTCGCGGGCGAGGCGTAAGCGGCCCGCCCAGACGCGCTCAGCGACCGAGCGCCCGGTTCTCGGGCGCGCTGATCACCAGGGCGTCGGGCTGGGCGTCGGCCTCGAGTGTGCCGGTCCAGTCGCCCTGCACGAACCGCCCTTCGCCCCCTCGGGGCGACTCGACCCGCGCCCGGAAGCCACGCGCGCTCGCGGCGAGGTAGAGGCGGCCGTCGGCCGGCAGAACGGTCCCGATGTTGAGCTTGCGAACGATGCCCGCGCCCCGGACCACAAAGCCCGAGAGGTCCGCGGCCGTCGCGCCGGTGTTGTGCAGCACGACATAGGCCGTCTCCGGCGCGTCGGGCTCCGGGGCGACCCGCTCGACCACGACTCCGGCCTCGTCGGCGGGGGTCTGGGCGCGGGGCAGCAGCGGCTCGGGCGCGTCGTACTCCGGCGCGTACGACGTGTAGATCCAGCGACGCCGCGGCTCGAGGAAGTCCTCGCGCAAGATGCGGCGCGCGTCGGCCAGCGTCTGAGGCACACCCCACGCCGGCCAGCGGTCGAAGTCGGCCTGAGCGTCCGGCGACAGCAGCGCGAAGAGCTCGTCGATGCGCGCCTCGTAGTGGCGCTCACGCTCGGGCGTGCCCGGTGGCTGCATCAGGGTGTCCACCAGCGTGCGCGTGCGCCGGAGGTACATCTCGTTGAACTCCGGCAAGAGCACCAGCGCCTGGGTGAGCTGGTTGTTCGTGCCGACGTACAGCGGGGTGTCCACGTGGATCCGGTCGCTCACGTACACGCCGTCCCAGTTGCGGCCGAACGTGAGGTCGAGGTCCCAGATGATGTAGCCCCACTCCCCCGTGCCCTCGGTGTCTCGGTAGGCGTAGTAGTTCTTGTGGCAGCAGTCGGTGCCGTTGGTGATGAACATCGCGGCCAGGAAGTTCGCCATCATGGCGAGGTCGACGTGGTCGTAGAGGTAGAGCGCGCGCTGGTCGGCCGGCAAGGCCAGGCCGTCGAGCAGCGCCTGCAGGTCGGCCTTGCTCTCGAAGGTGCGGGTCTTCTTCTCACCGCCGAAGGTGCTCCGCATCCCGTCGTACATCTTGTAGAGCGCGCCGTTCGGGTCGCGCCCGTTGCGCTCGAGCAAGCGGTCGTCGCCGTCCTCGACGAGGTCGTAGATGCCGAAGAACTCCCCGTTGCGGCGCACGTGCACGGGGAAGGCGTAGTGGGCGTCGGCGCCCGCGTCGCGGTAGGTCTCCCACGCGAGGGTGTTCCGCATCTTCGACTTGTCCGCCCAGTTCGAGAGCAGGTTGAAGTCCTTGGCGCGCGCGGCCTCGGCCTCCGGGGGCAAGACCGCCATGCGGTGGTCGGCGTTGAGGTCGACGTTGTAGCTCTTCTTGGGGAAGGCCTGGGTCGACTGGCCATGGATGGAGAACCGCACGTTGTCGTAGAGCTCGCCCTGCCAGAAGATCGCGGCGCGGGTGCCCGCGAGCGTGTCCGCCTGCTGGGGCGCGGTCACGAACCAGTGCAGCACCGGCAAGGGGGTGTCGAGCGCGGGGTCCTCGACGACGGCGCCGTAGAACTGGTCGGCGTCGCGCGGATCGTCGAAGCGGGGCGCCCGTGAAGTGCGGCCGGCGGTGTCCTCCGCCTCGACGACGAAGCGGAACAGCTCGCCCGGCGCCATCCGGTCGCCGGGGACCTCCACGCGCCACAAGCCGTCCTCGTCCCGTGCCATGGGGAGCGGTGAGACGGCGTCGAAGCCCCAGCGCACCTGAGCCGTGACGCGGCTCACCTCGGCGCCGCCCGAGAGGACCTCGGCCTCGAGCACGACCGGTGCTCCGGGCTGCAGGTCGGGCCAGGGCGTGCGCACCTGTACGGTCGGCGGCGCCCGGGTGTCGGTCGCCACGTTGTCCGCGCCCGGGGTCGGCGCGCCGAGGACGCCGGCCTCTTCGGCCAGGACCAGGGTGCGCCCGATGAGGCGCGGCGCGACGTAGAAGCGTGTATCCCCTTCGCCGAAGTCCAGGGCGTGCAGGGCCAAGACGTTCGTACCGGCGCGCAGGAGCGCGGCCGAGGCGGCAAGTCGGTACACCTGTCCGGTCGGGGGCTCGTCGACGAGGGCGCGGGCGTTCCAGCGCGCGGCGTCGGGGGCGTTGACTCGACCGACCTCGACGCCGTTCACGAACGCGACGAAGCCGTCGTCGGCCTCGACCTCCATGAGCACCCGGTCGTAGACGTCGGGGGCGGGCACCTCGAAGGGCACACGCACAAAGAGACCGATTCCGGGGCGTCCGTTGCCCGGCACGACCTCGGCGCCGATGCGTGCCTCGGGCAGCGCGCGCGCCCACACCGTGAAGTCGAAGTACGCCGCGTCGCCGAGCTCGTCGTCGGCCAGGCCGTCGCCCCCGGGCAAGTGCGCGAAGTCGAGCGGGTCGCCCCGGCGCACGCCGGGGATCGTGACGAAGCGTTCCACCCCCTCGAGGTCGCTCCAGTCGAGGGTCACCCCGTCCACGGGGCGCCCGGCGTGCAGCACCTGCGCCGAGGTCCCCGTGCCGTCCGGCGCGGCCTTGGCGAAGTGCCAGCGCACGACGAGGTCGCCGTCGACCGGGCTCGTGAAACGTCGGATGACCCACAGCGCCGCGCCGTTCCGGCCCGTTCCGCCGGGCGCGCCCGAGAGGGCGCCCAACCATGGAGGCGTCAGCGCCGCGTCCGGTTGACGGTAGACCGTGCCGTCCCACCAATCCGTGGGGCCCAGGGGGGCACCGGCCCGCGGGAAGGGCCTGAAGTCCTCGGGTGCGTAGGTCCCGTCGGCGTCCAGGCCGCGGTCCCAGGTGCCGAAGGTCAGGCCGTAGTCCCCCTGAACGCCGGGTCGCCACGCGTTCACCGAGTCGACCAGCAGTTGCCCGGGGGACTGGTTGGCCGGGTCGAAGAGCTCCACGTCCACGGCGAAGTGGCTCTCGTCGCCGTACCCATCGCCCAGGGCGCCCGGGTCGAGCACGAAGTCGAGCCGGGTCCCGTTCTCGACCTCCGTGACGACCTCGAACCGCTCGATGCCGAGCTCGAGGGGCAGCGCGAAGACCTCCTGACCCTCGCGGAAGATGCGCGCCACGATGCCGTCGCCGTAGGGGGACTCGTGGGCGACGACCCCGCGCAGCCGCACGCGACCCTCGCCGGGGCTCGTCCAGCGGCGAATCGCCCAGTGCCAGGGGCCGCGCCGCACACCGTTGGCGCTCGCCCCCGACTCCGTGAGCGAGGTGTCGGGCGCGACGCGGTCGTCCCGCCAGATGAAGCCGTTCGTCGCGTCCGCGGCAAATGGCTGGAAGTCGGCGGGGTCGTAGGGCACCTCGGGCGCGGCGGTCAGGTCCCGGTAGCCGTAGGACCAACCGGCGCGCCCCTGCACCCCACTGAAACCCGCGACCTGATGACCCAGGAAGCCCGGAGAGCGCGGCGGCTCGCTGCGGTCGTAGCCGAGCGCCAGCCGGCCGGCACGCCACCGCCCGTCGTCGAAGTCCGGCAGGTTCCAGCCGCCGCCGCCGAGCATCGCCGTCGGCTCCGTGAAACGCGCCTCGGCGTCCGGGGCCACCAACTCCACGTCGACGGCCTGCATCGGGCGCCCCCAGGAGAGGTCCTGGGCCTGCGGGGGCAGGTCGTCGAGGCGGTCGACGACCTCACCGTCGGCGTCGAAGAGATAGACCGACTCACCGTCGCCCGAGAGCTTGAAGTCGGTGTGCAACGGGCGTTCGGGGTCGTCGCGGTCCTTGTCCGAGGCGAAGACGACGACGTAGCCCCCCGGCGGCAAGGTGAGGTCCGGGAGCCGCCACGGGGTCTCGTCGTCGCGGTCGTCGGCCAGCGCATAGCCTGCGAGGGAGAGAGGCTGAAGCGACGGGTTGTGGAGCTCGATCCAGTCGGGGTGGTCGCCGTCCTCGTCGGCCAGGGTCCCTGCGTTGCGGGCCATGCACTCCGTCAGCACGGGGTGCGCGGGCGCGGGGTCGGGGGCGGCGTCGGCGGCCGCGTCCGGGTCTGGCCTCGCGTCGACTGTTCCGGCGTCGTCGGGCGACCCGGCGTCGGCCTCGACCTCGGCGTCGTCTCCGACCTGTGACCCGCCGTCCCCGAGGTCCGGCGTTTCAGAGCCACCCGGGACCGGCGCCCCGCCCGTCGGCGCGCCCCCGGCGCCGAGGTCCGCCGTCGCCGCGGCATCGGGCTCCAGGGGGCCGTCGAGCGGCGCGCCGCGCTTCTGGGTCGTCGACTCGCCGCAAGCGACGAGCAACAGACAGAGCGTCGTGATTCGGGGCAGCGCGGGCAAGGTCGAGCACCTGCAGATCGTTGAGACCTCAGAATCGGCAGATTCGCCGGCTTTGTCGAATCCGCGGCGCGGTCCGGCCAGTGGCGTGCTTTGATTCGGTGCCATGCGCTCGACCCCGTTCACACACCGTGTCGTCACCGTCCTGTGGCTCGCGCTGGGTGCCCTTTGCCTGCCGGGGGGCGCCCGGGCCGACGCCCTCGACGAGGCCCGCCGAACGGGCGTGCTGGTGTGGGGCGGGGACCAGGAAGGCGGGGGGCCTTTCATCTTTCCCCGCGAGGACGCGCCCGAGCAGGTCACGGGCTTCGAGGTGGACCTGGCGGACCGGCTCGCCGCTTACCTGAAGGTCAAGGCGCAGTTCCAGCAGGGCCAATGGGACAAGCTGCTCGACATGCTCCGCACAGCGAAGGTCGCCGTCGTGCTCAACGGGTACGAGTGGCGCGCCGAGCGGGCCGAGCAGTTCGAGGCCTCGATCCCCTACTACGTCTACGGGCTCCAGCTCCTCGCGCGCACCGACGACGCGACGCTGAAGACCCTGGACGACCTGCGGGTGAAACGGGCGGACGGCGGGCGACGCAAGCTCGGCGTGCTCACAGGCTCGGCGGCGGAGTCCTGGCTCCGAGAGACCTACGGGGAGACGATCGACCTCATCACCTACGACGGCAACACCGACAGCATGCACGACGTCGAGAACGGCAAGCTCGACGCGACGCTGCAGGACACCCCCATCGCCCGCTTCTACGCGCCGCAGTTTCCGCAACTCCGGTTCGTCGACGCCCCGGTCGCGCCGGGCCACTACGTGCTCTTCGTGCGGAAGGGCGAGCCGGCGCTGCTCACGGCCATCAACGAGTTCCTGATCGTCTTCCACCGCAGCGGCGAGATGAAGCGGCTGTACTCGCGCTACGGCATCTGGGACGAAGCGCAGTCCGGCCTCGCGCAAATCTACGAAAATGCGCGTTACTTCGGATACTTGCGCAGCGTGACCGCGCCCGTGGACGACCAGGGAGACACGGCGACGACCACGCTCCCGGACGCGGAGGACGTCCGCCGCGAGCCCGTGCGGAAGCGCGGCTGGTCCATCGTCGAGCAGTACTTCCCGACCCTGGTGAAGGCGGCGGGCATGACCGTCGTTCTCGCCCTCGTCTCGTTCCCGTTGGCGATCCTGCTGGGCCTTCTCGTCGCCCTCGGCCGCCTCTACGGGCCCACGTGGCTGCGGCTGCCGCTCTCGCTCTACGTGGAGGTGCTGCGGGGCACACCCCTGATGCTCCAGCTCTACTTCATCTTCTTTTTGCTGCCCGAGGTCGGCATCAACGTGCCGGCCTTCGCGACGGCCGTCATCGGGCTCGCGGTGAACTACTCCGCGTACGAGTCCGAGATCTACCGCGCCGGGCTGCAGAGCATCCCGCAGGGTCAGATGGAGGCCGCGCTCTCGCTGGGCATGTCCCGCCCGCTGGCGCTCCGGCGGGTCATCGTGCCCCAGGCGGTCCGGGTCGTGATCCCCCCGGTCGTGAACGACTTCATCGCGCTCTTCAAAGACACCTCGGTCTGCTCGGTCGTGACCATCATCGAGCTCACGAAGCGCTTCACGGTGCTCTCCATGAACACCCAGGCGATCATCGAGATGATGGCGATGACGTGTGTCCTGTACCTGCTGATGAGCTACCCGCTGTCGTTGCTCTCGCGCGCCGTCGAGCGGCGACTCGGGGTGGGAGGCCAGGCATGATCCGGGTCGAGGGGCTCATCAAACGCCACGGGGCGCTCGAGGTCTTGCGCGGGATCGACCTCGAGGTGAAGCGCGGCGAGGTCGCGGCCATCATCGGCCCGAGCGGCGGCGGCAAGAGCACGTTCTTGCGGTGCATCAACGGGCTCGAGGTCTTCCAGGGCGGACGCATCACCATCGCCGCGGGGCCCGACGGGCAGCCGGCGCAGACGCTGACCCCCGAGACCACACCCCGGCGCGACGCCGCGCTGCTCCAGCAGGTGCGGCGACGGGTGGGCTTCGTTTTCCAGCAGTTCAACCTCTTCCCCCACCTCACGGTCCTGGAGAACCTGACGGAGGCCCCGGTGCAGGTGCTCGGGCATCCGCTGGAGCCGGTGCGGGAGCGCGCGCGTGGGCTGCTCGAGCGCGTGGGCCTGGCGCAGAAAGCCGACGCGTTTCCGCGCCAGCTCAGCGGTGGCCAGCAGCAACGGGTCGCCATCGCCCGCGCGCTGGTCATGCAGCCCGAGGCGATCCTCTTCGACGAGCCCACGAGCGCGCTCGACCCGGTGATGGCGAACGAGGTGCTCGCGGTGATGACCGACCTGGCGCGCGAAGGGCAGACCATGGTCGTGGTGACACACTCCATGTCGTTCGCGCGCAACGTGTCGACGCATGTGCACGTCTTCGCGGGCGGGTACGACGTGGAGTTCGGTCCGCCGGCGCAGGTCTTCGGGGCACCGCAGCACACGACGACGCGGAGCTTCCTGGAGCACGCGGGGCGGGAGTGACCAGAACCTACGGCGCGTAGTGCGCGACGGCCTCGGCGGCGATCGCGCGCCAGGTGAGGTGGGCCTCGGCGTGCGCTCGGGCGCGCGGGCGGAGGTGCGCGAGACGCTCGGGGTCGCTCAGGAGCGGCCCCAGCACCCGCGCGAGGTCGGCGGCGTCTCCCAGAGCGAAGTCGAAGCCGTTGCCGCCGGCGAGCACATGGTGGGTGACCCGGTTCGCCGGCGTGACGACGGGCAGCCCGCACATGGTCGCCTCCTGGATCGTATTCGACGGATCCCCGGGCCAGACGCCCAGGTCCGCGGCGCTGTAGAGCGCGGGCAGCGCCTCGTTGGGGACCAGGTCGCGGAAGTGGACCCGCGCGCCCCCCGTGAGCGCCCGGGCCTGCGCGCGCAGCTCGGCCTCGAGGGCCGGGGCGCCGTTGCCGACGAGCAGCAACGACACACCCGGGAGGTCGCCCAGGGCACGGAGCGCGTCGAGCAGCACGGGCAGGGCTTTGCCGGCGGTGAACTTGCCCGCGTAGACCAACAGGACCTCGGACGGACCGACCCCGAGCTCGGCACGGAGGCGCGCGCGGCCTTCCGGATCGAAACGGAACCGGGCGTCGTCGGCGCCCAGCGGGTTGACGACGATGGCCTCGGGAGGGATGCCGCAGTAGTCGACGAGGACGTCGCGGGCGTCGTCGCAGATCGCGAGGAAACGGCGTATCCGTGCCGTGAGCAGGCGCCCCAGGCCGTGGGCGTACACCCCGTAGTACAGCCGCTTCTTCCACGTGAAGGGCGCCAGGTTCGAGCGGCACGTGTGCGCGTCGGCCACGAGGGGCGCGCGCACGGGCGAGAAGACGACCTGGTGGGTGGTGGGTGCCGTGACGCCATGCAGGTGCACGACGTCCGGCTTCAGCGCCGCGACGCACCCCGGCAAGCCCCGCAGCAGCACCTGGGCGTGGGCGACACTCTCTCGGAGCACCGGCAGCCGATGGATCTCGACGCCGCGCTCCGAGGTGACACCCGCCCGGGGCGAGAAGCGGTCGCCCACGAGCCGCCCGAGCGTCTCGGCGTAGTTCGCCATGGGGTAGTAGCGGTCCGCGCAGACCATGGCGACTTCGTGACCGAGCTTCTGCTGCTCGAAGGGCAGCCAGTTCTCCTGGTACCCCAGGCCGGGCTGGTAGTAGCCCATCACGTGCACGATGCGCACGGCGTCGCGCTTACTTCGACCGGTACTCGATGCCCTCGGGGAGCCCGGGGGGCGCGAGGAACCGGTCGTAGCGGGCATCGGCGTTCAGGTGCCGCGCGAAGAACGCGACGGTCGTGCGCAGGCCGAACGCGTGGGCGAACTCGCGGTCTTCACCCGAGGGGCAGCCGAAACACGCGAAGCCGCAGTCGGCCAGGAAGTCCAGATGTCCGGCCAGGGGCAGCAGGTAGGCGGCGCTGGGGCTGACGGCGGCCTCGAAGTAGGCGTCATAGTTGTCCTCGACCGGCGCGCACGCGATGGCACCCTCACCGCCCCGGCCCGCGCCCAGGAACGCCGTGGGCTTGTCCAGCTCGGCCATACGCTCCGGTGTCAGGCTCGGGTAGGCGTCGGGGCCGCCGCCGAAGGGCGGGCCGGAGTCCACGGGGTCGAGGCCGAGCACCGCGTCCACGCGCGGGTCGAGGATGCCGGCGAAGATCGCCTGCTTGCCGCCGCGGGAGTGGCCGACGGACCCGATGCGCTCGGGATCCACCAGGGAGAAGAGCCGCGAGCCGGCCTGGTCGTTGGCTTCCAGGGCCCAGTCGAGGAGCCACGCGTGGTCCTCGGCGAGCTCGACGTGGTTGCGGAGCGCGAGGCCCCCATCCCAGGTCGGCAGTAGGGTCACGAAGCCGTGGCTCGCGAGCCGACGGGCGTAGTCCTCATAGGCCGTGCCGCTGGTCTGGAACGCGTGGTTGAGCACGACCAGCGGGAACGGCGCGCCCTCGGCCTGCTCGGGGACAAAGACCAGCACGGAGACACGGCGTTGCCCGAAGCCGCCGCCGGGCGCGTCCAGCGTCTCTTCGAAGCGGGACGCCCCGAGGGGCCCGTCGTTGCCGGGATCGTCGGGGGGCATGTCCGGCGGGCGGGCCGCGTCCGGCACGGGCGGCGCCGCGTCCTCGGGGGGCGGCACGGCGGCGTCCGCCGGGGGCGCCACGGACGCGTCGGTCGGCGCGGGCGGCAGAGCGTCGGCTCCCCCCGAGGCGCCGCCGCTCCCCCCCGGCGCCGGTTCACCGCCGGGCGTGGGCTCGCCCCCGGAGCCGCCCGCGCCCCCAGGCGCCGCGCCGCCCGAGCCGCCTGTGCCGCCGCTCCCGGTGTCGGACTCGACGACGCGCAGGTCGTCCTTCGGTGCGGCGTCGCTCGAACGCAGCTCGGTGTCCCCGGCGGCCGTCGGGCCGGTGGTTTCCTCGACGCAGGCGGCGAGCAGGGCGGGCAGAGTCATGGACAGAGACAGCGTGGTGCGGAGTTTCATCGGGGAACCTGGGGTCTGGGTCAGGGGGTCCAGCGGACGCCGACGGTGGCGCCCTGGATCGAGTTGGTCTCTCGGGCCTGCGTATAGCCCAGGGGCGGGTCGAAGCGGGCGTCGGCGTGCTCGGAGGCCCCCTTGCGGTCGACCTGGCTTTGGAGGACACGAGCGCCGAGGGTCGCCGCGAGGCCGGGCGCGAAGGTCCAGCCGAGGTCCAGAACGACCTCGTAGCCCGAGCCCGTGTCGAGCTCGCTCCCTTTGACCGGGTCGTGCGATTCCGCGAGCGGGACGAGATACGCGGCGTGCAAAGACGCATCGAGCCCGGCGGGGAGCTTCGCCCGGCCCCCGAGACCTACGGCGACGGCGGTCAGCGTGTTCGTGAGGAAGATGGGGTACGGCTTCGTCGGCTGGGCCGACTGCTCCCACCACCGCAGGCCGACGCGGCCCTCGACGCTGTACTTCGCGGCGCGGCCGAGCGGGAGGATGCCCAGGGCGTCGGCGCCGAGCGCGAGTCCCCCCACGTTCAGGTCGACGGGCGCCCGCAGCCCCAGCGCGTCGTTCTGGGGGACCTGGGTGCTGCCGGTGAAGTGACCCAGGGCCCGCGCTTCGACGCCCAGGTAACGCAGCGGGCTGTAGGCCGCGCTCAGGTCCAGCAAGAGCCCGTTCGCCTGGAACTCTCCGTGTGTCAGGGGCGAGGCGACCGCGACGTTGCTGTCGAAGATGCGCCGCACCTGGCCGAAGCCGAGGCCGACGACCAGGCGAAGCTTTTCGGCCTTGCGGGTCGAGGGGGGCGACTCGTCTTCGGACGCGTCGGGCACCTCTTCGGCCGGCTCGACGTCTTCCGAGGGCTCACGCGGCGTCTCGTCGAGCTCGGACGGCCGGTCCCGGTCCCGCAGACGCTGGGCCCGGCCCGTGCCCTCACCGCTGCCCATCGTCTGGCCATCGGGGCGCAGACGACGGCCCTTCTCGTCGTAGCCATAGTTCGACTGCCTGCGGCTCCGACCCACGTCCGTCGGTGCGACTCGGCCGCGCGGCGCTTCGCCGAACTGCACGTGCGTGGCGCGCACCCAGCCCCGCAGGCCCGCCGACTCCACCTCGATCCAGTCGCCCGTCTCCGCGCGGCGGCGTACGTCGAGCACGTCGCCCTTGTACGCCCGGCCGCGGCTCACGTAGGCCGCGCCCGGCCCGGCGCGCAGCTCCGTGGCGTCGATGATGACGGCCGCCTTGAGCTGGCCGACGGGGAGCTCCTCGGTCGAGATGGACTCGAGCGGCAGGTCTCGCCGTTCCGAGGACATCCGCACCGGCCCCGAGGGCTCGGGCTCGACGATGGCCTCTTCGTCGTCCGCGTCGTCCTCGGCGCGGGCGACCGGGCTCCACGCCACCAGGGTCACGATGAAGGCGACGGCTCGCATGGGCGCATCGTGGTGCGCGGGTCGGGTTCTGGCCAAGAACAATGCGCCGAGGTCTCCGGAGAAGGCAAAGTACAGCCATGCGAGATGCCTGGGAGGCGGCCTTCGCCGCGCGTGCCCTCGAGTACTGGACCCCTGAGCGCACCCAAGCGCTGTTGGGCGGCAAGAGACTCGCCGTGCGCCCGGACGAAGCGCCGGCCCTGCTCCGCGCCCTCGGCATCCTGCACCGCGACGCCTCGATGCCGCCCCCAGAGCGGCGAAAGTTCTTTCAGATCAACCACATGGTCACGCTGCTGACCCCTGCGTTGCGCCCGCTCGTGGAGGCGGTCCGGGGGCGCCGGCCGCTCCGCATCGTCGACGCCGCCTGCGGTCGATCGTACCTCACGCTGCTCCTGGCCCACGCCGTGGAGCGCTCCCTGGGGTGTCCGGTGCAGGTGCTCGGGGTCGACCGCAACGCGGCGCTGATGCTCGAGAGCGAGCGTCGAACCGCGGCGGCCGGGCTCTCGAACGTGGTGCGCCACCACGCGGCGATGCTCGAGGACCTCGAGCCCGAGTCGGCCTTCCGGGCGGCCTTCCCCGAACACGCGGCGCGCGACTTCGACGGTGTGGATGCCGTGGTCTCTCTGCACGCCTGCGATACGGCCACCGACGACGCGCTGGTCCTGGGGCGTCGGCTCGAAGCGGCCCTCGTCGCCGTGGCGCCCTGCTGCCAGGCGGAGCTTGCGGCGGCCTGGGCGCGCGCGCCCGAGACCACGGGGCCGTTCGCCACGGTGCACGCCTCGCCCCACCTGCGTCGGCAGCTCGCCGCCACGCTCACGGACACGCTGCGCACGCAGCTCCTCACCGCCGTAGGCTACGCGGTGCAGGCCCTCGAGTTCGTACCGACGGAGCACACCCCGAAGAACCTGCTGCTCCGCGGCCTGCTCCGGCGACCACTCACGGTGGACCCCGACGCCCTGGCGCAGTACCACGCGCTCAAGGACGTGACCGGCGGCCACGGGCTGGGGCTCGCCGGCCGCCTCGCGCCGTGGTTGCGCTAGCAGGCTGCTTTTTCAGCAGCCTGCTAGGCCTCCGTCGAAGGTTCGGCGACACACGTTCCAGGTCGTCTACACTCCAGGCAAGGAGGCCCCATGAATCGGCGCTTTGTGCTCCTCGGATGGATGCTTTGCAGCGCCGGGACCGCCCAGGCGGCGCCGGCGGTCGCGCGACCTGCCGCGGCCCGCGTCGCGCCGCCGGCCAAGGCCAGCGCTCCGGCCTTGAGCGCGGCCGACCAGCAGGCGCTCGTCTCCGCCCACAACACCGCGCGTGCAGTCGTGGGCGCCCCGCCGCTGGCCTGGAACGCGGCGCTCGCGACCTACGCGCAGAACCACCTGAAGACCCTTGTGCCTGCGTGCGCGCTCGCCCACAGCGGCGGCCCGCACGGCGAGAATCTCGCGAGCTGGACCGGGGCGGCGGCGGTGACCCAGGCCGTGACGCTCTGGGTGGCCGAGAAGGCGCAGTACCAGGGCGCCGGCGGCCCCTACCAGGGCCCCAGCGACGGCGCGGGCCACTACACGCAGGTGGTCTGGGGCGCGACGACGACCGTCGGGTGCGCGCGAACGACGTGTACGAAGAACGCGATGTCGTGGACCCTGCTCTCGTGCAACTACGCCCCGCGCGGCAACGTGCTGGGCCAGCCGGTCTACTGACGGGGTCGCGGCGATTCACCCCGTCGAGGCCCGCGTGCCGATGACCCCGCCCGCCCTGTCCGAGACGAGCGCCGCCAGCTTTCGGGCCCTGGGCACCTCGGCGCTGCCGCCGCTCGCGCGACTCTGGGCGCTGCTCCTGGTCGAGCGCGGGGCGCTGCGCCGCATGGCGGTCTACCAGACGCTGCAGGCGCTGAGCTTCATCCCGCTCACGGCCGGCTTGGGCTGGCTCGTGGACCACATCCTGGGCCGGCCGGAGCTCGGGACCGAGACGCAGGGGCTGTGGTTGGTCGGCTTCTTCGTCGCGAACCTGCTGTGGTGGCCCGTCCACGCGGCGTGCACCGTCGAGGCCTTTCGCCACCAGCAGGTCGCGATCCGCGCGACCGTCGCGCGGATGCGTCGCCTCGTCGTGGACCAGCTCCAGCGGCTGTCGATCCACTTCTTCGCCACCCGCGGCGCGGGCGCGCTCTCGAACCAGGTGACCGTGGACCTGGCGCGGATCGAAGCCTTCCTCGTCAACGTGAGCTCGACCTGCCTGCCTTCGGTGGTCATCGCCGTCGGCACGTTCGTGTACATGCTCGTGCTCAACTGGAAGCTCGCGCTGCTCTCCCTCGTGCTCGTGCCCCTGCAGTTCCTGGTGATCAAACGCACCGCCCTGCGCTTGCAGCGACTCAACAAGCGTGTGCAATCGAGCAGCGAGGGCTTCTCGGCGCGCATCGTCGAGTTCATCGGCGGCATGCGACTCACCAAGAGCATGGGCAACGAAGAGCTCGTGGCCGAGCGTATGTCGGCCCACATCGAGGCCATGCGCACCGCCAGCCTGGACGCGGTCGTCGGCATGCGGTGGGTGCAGATGTTCCTGCAGTTCACGCAGCAGATCATGCCCACGCTGGTGTGGTGTGTGGGTGGGATGCTGTACCTGCGCAGCGCGGTGACCCTGGGCGAGCTCGTCGTCTTCACGGGCCTGCTGGGCTTCGTATCCACTGGATTTCACGGCGTTTTCGGCGCGTGGGATGCCTGGATTCAGGCGCGGCCGGGCCTCGACGCGCTCCTCGAGATCGTCGACAGCGACGAGCTCGAGGACTTCCTGCACCCGCGCAAGGCCGTGCGGCTCCGCGGCGGCCTCGAGCTCCGTGACGTGCACTTCGCCTACCCGACGGCGGCGGACCCGGTCCTGCGGGGGCTGAGCCTCACGCTGCGCCCCGGCGAACGTGTCGGCCTGGTCGGGGAGACCGGCGCAGGCAAGAGCACCTTCCTCGACCTCGTGGTGGCCTTCTACGTGCCTGGGGCGGGGCAAATCCTGTGGGACGGCCACACCCTCGACGAGCTCGGACGCATGCAGCTGCGACGCCAGACGGCGATCATGGGACAGGACGCCTTCCTCTGGAACACCTCGGTCCGCGAGAACATCCGCTATGGGCGACCCGCCGCGTCGGACGCCGAGGTGGAGGACGCGGCGCGCAAGGCCCAGGCCCACGACTTCATCGTCCGCCTGGAGCAGGGCTACGACACGGAGTGCGGCGAGCGCGGCGCGCGGCTCTCCGGGGGTCAGCGCCAGCGCATCGCCTTGGCCCGGGTCTTCCTGCGCGACCCGGCCATCGTGATCCTCGACGAGCCCACGAGCGCGCTGGACCTCGAGACGGAGGCGAAGCTGCAAGAAGACCTGGACCGGCTCTGCGCGGGCCGCACGACCTTCATCGTCGCCCACCGCCTCTCCACGCTGCGCGCGGTCGACCGCATCCTCTTTTTCCACCAGGGCCAGATCGTCGAGGACGGCACCCCCGAGGTGCTCAAGGCCCTACCCGGCGGCCACTTCGCACGGCTGTGGGCGCTGCAGTTTCCGCAGGCGTGAGCGGGCGGCGCGCGGCCGAAGCGCTCAGCGCGGGGCGTCCGCGCAGCAGCGAAAGCCCGTGGAGTAGTCCCAGTGGGCGCGGTCGTGGGCGGTGGTGCGGTAGAGGCACCCGGGGCCGTTGATCACGGTGTCCACGTAGAATCCCCCGCGAAACGTGCCCTCGGGGTCCGAGGTCCACTCGTGCAGGTTGCCCATCAGGTCGAAGAGCCCTTCGGCGCTGAGACACCCGGGGTGGCTGCCCGTGAGCGCGACGGTCTCGGGGAGCTGGTTGATGCAGGCGTCCTGAATCCGGTCGAAAGGGGTGGGGTCGTCGGGGAAGGCCTCGACCGCGGGGTGCAGGGCGCGGGCGTCGTTGCAGGTCCCGGGCTGGCGCGCGTCGCCGTAGGGGTAGGTCGTGCCGTCGGGCCCCTGGCAGGCTCTCAGCCACTCGGCGTTGGTGCACAAGCGCTTCCCGGCCTCCAGGCAAGCCGCCTCGGCGGCGAGGCCGTCGATGTAGCCCTGGGGGACCGCGCCCGCGACGGAGACGGCCCGCATGCGGCGCCCCAACGGCGCGTGGTACGGGGACGCGGGCTCGGTGTGTCCGTCGTCGAAGACCTCGAGGAGCGCGGCCTCGTAGCGGTCGACGCAGAACGTCTCGACCCGCGCCATGCCGGGCGGACAACCGGGCTCACCCGGGGCTTCGGGCGGGAACGGCGCTGGCCGCACACGGCGCGTAGGGTCGCAGACGCCCGGGGGGACCTCGGCGTTCGGCGTGCAGCACTGGACCTCGACGGGGCCCGGGCAGTGGCCCGGGGTCGGGTGGTGGTCGTCGGGGCAGTCCGAGAGGTCGAGGCAGGTGCCCGCGACGCCGTCCACGGCGCAGGGGGTCTCGACCTCGGCGTCGACGGAGACCGTTGCGTCCGTAGGATCGGCGGCGTCGACTTCGCCCGCCGCGTCGACCTCGCCCGCCGCGTCGGAGAGTGCGACGAGGTCGGAGGGCTGCGCCGCGTCCTTCGGGACCTCGAGGTCCGTCGTGCCGTCGGCGATCGAAGCATCGGTCTCCAGAGCTGGGGCGTCCGCCGTGGGCGATCGCGCATCGGCGGTGGGGGCTTCAGCGGCGTCGGGCGCCTCGCGTTCGGCCTTCGAGGCGTCTCCGCAACCGGACAGAAGCGCCCACACGACGAGGCCCCGCGCGCCCACGCACCGGGCACGCTTCGGAGGCTTCCCCGCCCCGCTTCGCCCCGCGCTCACCCTGGACCGAAGCGTGTGGGTCCCGCCAGCGCCTCGAGCAGCGCCCGGACCTCGTCGCGTCGAACGCCCACGAGCCGAATCCGCGCGCCGGGCCCGCCGTCGAGCACCAGGTCCGCGCGACCGCGCAGGCGCGCCGCGACCCGCCACAGCGCCAGGTCCACGGCGAGGCCGGCCGACAGCACCAGCACGGCACCGAGAACAAAAGGCGCGTAGCCCGTCCGCCAGGCGTCCATGAGCCAGATCGTGGCGACGCAGGTGCCGACCAGGAACGCCCCGAGCCCGAGGAGCAAGGGCACCAGGCCCCCCCGCTGGTCGAGCCGCGCGGCCACGGCCGAGAGGGGCACCGACAGCGTCCGCGTGCGGACGGCGCGCCCCAGCAGCCACACCGTGTCCTCGAGGACGAGCCCCCGCACGCCCAGGCGGAGCCGGGCCTCGCGACGGTACCCCAGGCAGACGGCGGCGAAGGCCCGTGCGCCCCGCTCCACGAGCACCCAGCCCGTGACGCGCCCGAAGAGGCGGCCGACGCCCCCCCGGACCCGCTCGGCCCGGCCGTGCACCTCGACGTCCTCTGGAGACGCGACGACCTGCGCCTCCGTGTCGACGGCGGTGCTCTCATCGCGGGCGAACGTCTCTGTCGCGTCCGCGCGGGGCCGGACCTCGGGCGCGGTCGAAAGGGCCGTGTCGACCGCAGCCGATGGCGCCGCGTCGGCCGTGGGCCGGCGCGCCTCGAGTGGAGCGTCGTCGAGCGCGCTCGAGCCGGCCAGGTCGAGCGCCGGCCGGCGCGACTCCGGCGCGGTGCCGTCGAGCGCCGCGAGCGCCGCGTCGATCTCCAGGTCGCTATCGGCGCCGGGGTCTTCGTCCAGGGTCGCCCCGGGGTCCGCGTGCTCGGCCGCGTTCCCGGCCTCCGCGGGCGGAACGGGTTCGCGGGGCTCGGGCCGAAGGACCCGGGCGAGCACGTCGGCGTCGTGCACAGGGTCCAGGAGGCCCACGAGCGCCAGCCGACCCGTCGGGAGCAGGCCGCTGGACGCGAGCGCCTGGGCGACCAGCCGACGGTCGCTCCGAGGCCCCAGGGCGAGCAGCGTGACCCACCGGAGCAGCGCGCCCGTAGGTTCCACGCCGGGCACGTTGTACTCCCGGCCGAGGGCCAGCACCGTGCCCGAGACGACGTTCCAGAGCTCCTGTCGCTCGGGGGCGCCCAGCAGGTGGACCTGATGGAGGACCCGGTCGCCGAACATCCCCGCGGCGAAATCGAGCACCGCGCGCAGCGTCGTCACGAGCTTGTGGCGTCGGATCCCCTGGGTCCCTTCGAGCCGCCCCTTCAGCCCGAGCGTGAAGTAGAAGGCCAGGATCTCGCGGTCCTCGACGGTGACCGGGCCGCGCGCCGCGATGTCACCGAGGTTGCCGCAGAGTGTGTCGCAGTCCTGGCTCCGCAGGCCGAACTCGTCGAGCCGCCGACGCACCGCGAGCTCGCCCAGTGCGGGGGACCGTGTCAGGGCCATGTCGTGCACCAGCTCGAACACGAGGTCCCCGACGCGGTGCCCGTCCGGGGCCGCGCGGTGCGCTTCGATCACGCCCTCGTCGTCCCGGGGCCGCAGCTTCAGGTACTCCATCGCACGCCGAGCTTAGGGCCGCGCGGACCTGCGCGCAAAAACGAGGGTTATGGAACCTCGGCGTCGAGGACAGGACGAAACGAAACGAACTTCAGGCCCGGGGTACTAAGGAACCTCGCCGGCGCGCATCTCGACGCTGCGGGGATCCACCGGCTTCATCGACTCGGCCCAGAAGCGTCGGAGCAGGCCGCGCATGCGCAGCGCGGGCTCCGGCTCCTTGCGGTACAGGTCGTTCTGCTCCCCCGGGTCGACGTCCAGCTGGAAGAGCTGATGCCGGTCGCCCTCGGCGTCGTAGAGCACCTTCCACGGCCAGTCCACGAGCGCCGCCCGGGGCGGATTGTAGGGCCCGCGCGGGGTCTCGGCGTAGACCGGGCGAGGCGGGAGCGTTTCCCCCAACAAGGCCGGCACGAGTGAGCGTCCCCGCGGCGTCAGCCCAGCCGGCGCCTCGATGCCGGCGAGGTCGAGCAGGGTGGGCGTGAGGTCGATCAAGCTCACCGGGGTCTCGACCCGCGCCGGGCTCACGCCGGGGACCCGCACCACCAAAGGCACACGGAGCTGGTGTTCGTGCAGGCCGAAACCGTGGAACCGATACCCGTGCTCGCCGAAGGCTTCCCCGTGGTCCGAGGTCAGCACGACCGAGGTCCGGCCCCAATCCGCGCGCTTGCGCAACGCGTCGAGCAGCTTCCCGACCCAGGCGTCCGTATAGCGGACCTCGTGCAGGTACTTCTCGGCCGGCGTGGTCCCGAACGCGGGCACCCCCTCGTGCTCCAAGTAGCTCTTGTGGGGATCAAGCAGGTGCACCCAAAGGAAAAAGGGTCGCTCCCCGCCGGGGCCCAGCACGTTGTCCAGGTACTTCGTCGCGGCGACGACCACGGGCTCCGCCGTCGCGACCTTCTCCATCTGTCGTTCGGGCGCGACGAAGGGTTGCCACGTCTCGAAGCCCTGACCGAGGCCGTACTTGGGGTCGAAGTACCAGTGGCTCGGGTAGGCCGCCGTACGGTAGCCGCGGCCGTGAAGCACCTCGGTCACAAAGAGGTTCTCGGGCGCGTAGGTCGTGAAGTGCTCGGCGTCCCGGAAGAGCTCCGAGGGGAACCGGCCCGTCAGCATGGACGGCACCGCCGTCGGGGTCTTGGACGAGGTGCTCCACGCGTGGGTGAAGACCACGCTCTCCGCCGCGAGACGATCCATCTCCGGGCTCGTGGGACGGCTCTCGCCCAGGAAGCCCAACCGGTCCGCGCGCAGCGAGTCGACGGTGATCAAGACGAGGTTCTGCGGGGCCGGAATGCGCGCGCGGCCGGGCGAACGCACGGGGGTCGCGGCGAGGCCCTCGGCGTGCGAGGACACCTCCGCGTCGGCGCCGTCACAGTCCTCGTCCAGGGCGTTGCCCGCGCGGTCGACGGCGCCGGGGTGAATCGCGGGATCGTCGTCGTCGCAGTCGCCGCCGCCGAGCACCGACGCAAAGCCGTCCGCATCCCGGTCGAAGGGCAGCCGCATCACCTCCAGCACGAACCGCGAGGTGCCCGTCGCCGTCACCAGCGCGTTCTGCGAGACCTCTCCGCCGAGTCCCGCGGCGAGGGCCCCACCGGCCAGGAGGGGGGCCGCCAGCACGAGGCCCAACGCCCCTCCGCCCTCGGCGAAGAGGCGCCGACCGAGAAAAGCCCCCCCGCCCACCGCGACGAGCAGCAGCCCTCCGAAGCCGAGCAGAGGCCTCAGGTCCAGCGCGTCCCACGTCTCGGCCTCGGCGGCCCGCCATGCGGCGAAACGGAGTGTGGCGACGACGACCAGCACGACCAGCGCGACCAGGGGATGCGCCATCGGGGAGAGCCGCGGCGCCCGCAGAACGATGCGCTCCAGGCCGCGCCCGAGGACGGCGCGGAGCGGCTCCACGAGCACGACGGCGAACGCGACCGCCAGCACGGCGAGGAGCGTGAGGAGCAGCGCCAGCAGGTTCGCCGACTGCACGCGGCTGAGCGAGACCTCGGCGACCCGTTGGAAGACCCCGAAGACGAGCGTGGAGACGACCGCGAGAGCCACGAGCGTCGAGACGACGAACGCGCGCTCGTGGAGCGGGTCGTCCGCACCCGGGAGGAGGCGGCGGACCGCGCGGGCGGTGAGTGTGGGGAGGCTGACCTCGGGGGGCGTGACCAGCGCAAAGAGGCCGAGCCCGAAGCCGAGCACCACACCCAGGAGCACATTGGCCCCGATCGCCCCGAGCAGGAGGCCCGCCGTCTCGGGGTTCGCGGGGTCGGTGGTCGCCGCGAGGGCGTCATAGACCCCCGCCGCGAGACCTCCGAGGAGACCCGCGAGCAAGTGGCCGACGAGCAGGGCGCGGGCGCTGTACACGGCCGCACGTTTCCCGCGCCCGACACGACACGTCAACACCCGCGCGGGCGCGTTTCGAATCTGCTAACTTCCGCGTCCCGAATCGCCGAGCCCCGAGGAGCCCCATGCGCCGATCCCTGCTCTCGTTCGTTCTCTGCTGCGCGGCGCCCGCGGTCCTGGTGTCGGCCCTGTCGGCCACGACGGCCGAGGCCCGCGGCAAGAAGCCCGAAGACGCCCTCAAGGGGCGCATCGTGCTCTCGACCGCGCCGTTTCCGTCGGGCTTCAAGGACGACGCGGCCTTCATCGCGTACATGAAGAAGGTCGACACCAAGGGCTTCCGGTTCGAGGACAAAGAGAAGATCTCGGTCGAGCTGATGGCGTTTTTCGCCGCGCCCGTCGTGCAAACGCAGCTCACGGCGACCCTCTACGACTCGACCGAAGGCCTCGAGATGAAGGACACGTTCCCCATCTACCCGGGCACACGCGGCACGCGGATCCTCGCCAGCTACTTCGATCTGCGCAAGGCGGCCCTCGAGAGCGAGCGCCGCTACAAGCTCGTGATCACCGACGGCTTTCGGGGCCGCGTGCTCGCGGAGACGGACTTCGCCATCAAGCAGTGAGCGGGCCGCTCAAGCCTTCCAGTGCGGCGGCCAGGTCCGCTGCACGAGGGGCAGCGCGGTCATCCGGTCGGTGTACGCCACCAGGGCGTCGGGCACCCGCCGGCCCGCCCCGAGCTCCGGCGCGCGGGCATCGAGCCGACGAATCAGCGCCAGGCTGGGGAAGAGCGCGAAGTCGGCTCCGGTGAGCGGGCCGCACAGGTAAGGGCCGCGGAGCTGCGCCGCGACACGTTCGAGCTCGACCTGGGTCTCCGCCAGGCCGGCCTCGAGCTCCGCAGGGTCTCCGGGCTGGTCGCCGCGGAAGATCGATTGAGCGAGCGCCCTCCGCAGCGCCGGATACAGGTAGAGGTCGTGCTCGGCCGTGAGCCGCCGCGCCAGCGCCCGCTCGAACGGGTCCGCGGGCCACAGGCGAGGCTCCGGGAACGCGTCCTCCAGGTACTCGAGGATGGGCCCGGACTCCCACAGGACGCGGCCGTCGTGCTCCAGAGCGGGCACCTTGCCGCGCGGGCTGATGGCCCGGTACTCGGGTGTCCGGGTCTCGCCGGCCGAGAACGAGAGCATCTTCAGGGTGTACTCGAGCCCCTTGAACTCCAGGGCGAGCCAGACCTTCCACACATAGGGTGAGCCGGAGCCGGCGTAGAGCGTGAGACTCATTTTCAGGGTGTGCCTTCCGTGGAGACGCAGCGAAATCCGACGTCCGAGCGGCGATCGTCGCGGGCGAGCAACAGCCTGAAACCGCGGTAGCTCAAGGTCGCGAACGCGGCGGAGGCTGTGAAAGAGCCGCCGCGCACCGGCACGACGTCTCGCCCGACACGCTGCGCCGGAGGCTGCGGATCCGCGGCCCCCTGCGCCAGCGAGCGGTACCACTGCGGGTCGTACCAGCCGGCCACGAGCTCATGCACATTGCCCACGAGGTCGACGACCTCACCGGCGCGGTCCCCCGCGGTCGTGCCCACGGCGCGGGGCAGGTCTCCGCACCCGGACAGCAGCGCGCGGTCGCAGCCCGGTCGGTCGTCGCCCCAGGGGTAGTCCCGGTCCTCATTGGGCCGATCGGCCCGCGCCGCCCGCTCCCATTGCGCCTCCGTCGGCAGGGCGCGCCCGGCCCACGCGCAGTAGGTCGCCGCCTGCGGCTGGCTCACGAAGACCACCGGGAGTGTGTCGTACCGCGGATCCCCGAAACGCAGACTCGCGCCGATGTTCTCGCTGCGAAACGGCGGGCTGCAGCGCATCTGGTCGACGCACGCGGCGTACTGCGCGTTGGTGACCTCGTGGACCTCGATGGCGAACGCCGAAAGGCGCACGGTCCGCTGCGGGATCTCGTCACAGTTCTCGTCGGCCTGGGCGGCGTCGGCGCAGTCTCCTTGAGCGGCGTTGGTGCTGCCGAGCAGCGTCTCCCCCGCAGGGATGGCGATGAGCGGCGAGCGCGGGTCGTTCGGGCAGTCGTCGTCGATGAAGCCGTTGCAGTCCTGGTCGACCCCGTCGCAGGCCTCGGGGGCGCCCGGACGCACGTCGGCGTCGGTGTCGTCGCAATCCCCCTCGGCCCCGGAGAGGCCGTCGTCGTCCCCGTCGGAGTCGCCGTCACAGGCGTCCCCCAGGCCGTCGCCGTCGCCGTCGGTCTGGTCCGGGTTCCGCACCGCCGGGCAATTGTCGCAGGCGTCCCCGTCCCCATCGGCGTCGCGGTCGACCTGCACGGGATCGGCCACGTCGGGGCACAGGTCGAAGGCGTCCTCGACGCCGTCGGCGTCGGCGTCGGCCACGTCGCAGGACGCGTCCATGCCGCTGCAGTCCTCGTCCAGGCCGTTGCCGCACACGTCGCGCGCGCCGGGGAAGATGCGCTGGACCGCGTCGTTGCAGTCTCCCTGCGCCGCGGAGACCCCGTCTCCGTCCATGTCCACGGCATCGCAGGAGAGGTCGGTGCCGTCGCAGTCCTGGTCCACGCCGTCCCCGCACGTCTCGAGCGCCCCCGGGGCCACGAAGGGCCGCGACTCGTCGCAGTCCCCCATCTCTTTGCTGAAGCCGTCGCCGTCCTGGTCCACGGCGTCACAGGAGAGGTCGGCGCCGTCGCAGTCCTGGTCCACACCATCGCCGCAGGTCTCGTCGGCCCCGGGCAGAATCCGGGCGTTGGTGTCGTTGCAGTCCTCGGGCGCCTCGAAGCCATCGCCGTCGAGGTCACTCGTCCGCGCATCCCCGCCTTGCACCGCGGCGTCGGCGTCCGACGAGGGGCTCTCTTTCGGTGTGCAGGCCAGGAGGCCGACGACGAGACACGACAGCACTCCGCGGGTCGAGTTCATTTCCCGGTCTCCGTCGACTCTCCAATGGTGCGATCGATGAGCCCTTTGAGTTCTTCCGAAGCGGTGCGCTTGAGCTTCGAGCCGTACAGCTCGGCGAACTCTCGCGGGTTCTCCACGAGCTCGTGGGTGCGGTATTTCACGCCCGCATAGAAGCCGCCCGCGAAACCACCGCCGATCAGCACCAGGCACAGCAGAAACTTCAGCATGGCGCGCAGCCTAACATGCTCGGTCGCCGGGGCGGCGGTTGACCCGAGGCGCGGCGGTCTCGATGATGCCGAGCCGTGAGGTGGACCCACGCGCTGCTCCTGGTTTTCGCGATGTCGATGCCCTCGGCGGGCGTCGGCGCGGCCGGTCGCGCCTCGAAGCCGGCCGCCGAGAAGGGTCGCAAGGCCGCCAAGCCCCCCGCGTCCCCGTCGGCGCCCTCTGCGGCCCCGACCAAGGAAAAGCGCAAAGGTTACGGGGACTTCGCCTGGGGCGAGACGCGCCCCACGATTGAGACGAGCCTCGGCAAGAAACGAATCACCCCCCGCAAAGACACGGCCTTCGTCGTGCTCGAGGTCGAGGTCCGCGCTCTGGAGCGCAGCGAGGCGCTCCGGATCGCGCGCAAGGAGAAGAAGTCCGCCAAGGAGCTCCGGAAGCTCAAGGCGCAGAAGCCTGAACCCGCGCGTTTCGGCGGGCTGTCCTACTGGATCGACCTGGGCCGCCTCGACGCGCAGGTCGTGCTGCACTTCCTGGACGACCGGCTCTGGGGCGTAGACGTGAGCGCGCCCTTCGACGCGGGCTCCCGGGCCCAGGCGGCCGAAGTTTTGGACCTGCTGGCCCGGAAATACGGCGACCCGATCGCCCATCGCGGCGACGAACGGGAAGGCGCGCCCGTGGTGGACGTGTTCGATGCCTTCGATGCGACCCTCGAGGCCTTTCAACAACCCGCCCGCGCGGGCCGCCGGGGATTCCTTCGGCTCGAGTACCGCGCCCGGGACCTCGCGGGCGCCGCACGGGCCTACGTCGACGAGCTGCGCGCCTCGCGTCGCGACCTCGAGCTCGCCCGCAATCCGCCTCCACCGACGCGCGAGGCCCTGGACGCCCGTCGGCGTGAAGCCATCCTGAAGCACCTTTGAAGGGAGCCCCTTGAGCCTGACCGATTTCCTCGAGGAGTGGACCTACGTCGGCGTCGCCGTGGTCCTGTTCATCGCCGGCCTCGGGGTCCCCATCCCCGAGGACATCCCCCTCATCTTCGGCGGGGTCCTCGCGGGTCGAGACCCCCCGGTGATCAACGTGTGGATTCACTTCGCCGTCAGCATGACGTTCATCCTGATCGGCGACTCGTGCCTCTTTTTCGTCGGCCGGCGCCTCGCCAAGCAGACCGAGATCTCGGGCTGGTGGGCTCGGTACCTCACGCCCGACCGCAAGGAGAAGGTCGAGCGCTACTTCGCGCGCTACGGCATGTGGACGGTCTTTTTCGGGCGGTTCGTCGCCGGCATTCGTGGAGCCATGTTCCTCTCCGCCGGGATCTCGGGCTTCTCGTACCCGAAGTTCCTGTTGATGGACACACTCGCCGCCGCGGTCTCGGTCCCGGTGTGGATCTGGCTCGGGGTGAAGTGGGGTGAGAACTGGGAGCAGTTCATCGAGGTGATTCAGCGCGGCCAGGTCTGGGTATTCGGTGGGCTCGCGGGGGCCGCCGTGATCGCCTACCTGGCCTGGCGATTCTGGAAGAAGCGTCAGCCCGTAGACTGAGTCAGCGTCCGCCAGAGCTCGACGAGCGGGCCCGCCGCGGCCGCCGGGGTGTGGTGCGCCAGAAAGCGCGCACGGCCCAGGGCGGCCCGACCCGCCCGCTCCTCGGCGGTGGACGCCAGATGGCCCTCGAGAGCCGCCGCCAGCGCCGCCGTGTCCTGCGGGGCGCACAGCCGAAGAGCGCGCTCGTGCGGGTCCAGGGTTCGAATGCCGGGCAGGCGTGTCGCGACCACGGGACGCTCGCAGGCCATCGCCTCGATGACGGCCCGGGGTGAGCCCTCCATCCAGCTCGGGAAAACGAGCGCGTCGGCCGCGCACAACAGGCCCGGGACCCTGGACCGGGGCAAGCGCGCGACAAAGTGCACCGCCCCCTGGAGCCCGAGCGCCTGGACCTCGGCCAGGAGCGGCGCCCGCTCCTCCGGGTGCACATCGCCCAGCAGCACGAGGTGCACGTCCGGGAACCGGCGCCGGGCCACCGCGAGGGCCCTGAGCAGCTCGTAGGCGCCCTTGTAGCGAAAGACGTTCCCGACATAGAGCAGGAAGCGCGCGCCCGGGGGGAGGTCGAGCCCCGAGCGATCGGGCGCGACCGGCCGAAAGGTCTCGGGATCCGCGCAGTTCGGCAGGCTGTGGACCTTGGAGGCGTCGATGCCGTGACATTGGGCGAGCGGCGCCCGATGGTCCTCGCCGAAGACCGTCACGGCGTCCGCGAGGTGGCACTGGGCCTTCTCCTCGAGGTGATGCTCCCAGCGGTGTCGCAGGTACGGCAGCGAGCGGTACGGGTGGGTGTGCCGCAAGGTCTCGTACCAGACATAGCTCGCGGTGAAGCTGCTCGTCAGGAGCACCGGGCGCTGCGTGCGCAGGCGAAGCCACGCGAAGAGCGGCAAGAGGAACGCCTGGGTGTCGTGCACGAGGGTCACGGCATCCCTGGAGATGCGCCCGGGCAGCTTCGCGGCGAGCAGGGCCTGGAGCGGCGCCCGCGGGAGTTTGCGCGCGGAGACCGTCTCGACGGTCAGGTTCGGATGCGCGAGCTCGTCGCGGAGGGCCTCGGACACCGACGAGGACAGGATCGTGACGTGGTCGACCTCGGCGGCCGCGGCCTTCAGCATCAGCGCCCGGTCCCGATACACGTCCAGGTCCGTGTAGAAGGTCAGGACACGCACACCGCGGGGCGCAGGCGCGGTCACAGGCCGATGCCGAGCAGCAGACCCGCGAGGTACGGCAGCATGCCGAGCACGGCTTGCCCAGGCGTGACCCCATGCGCGACCCGCAGGCCCGTCATGGTCAACATGCCCGCGAAGCCCATGGCGACGAAGATGCCCGGGCCGGGGATGAGCTGGAAGAGGTTCGCCACCGCCGCATAGCAGTAGATGCGCAGTGTCGCCTCGAAGGGTCTGCGCCCGAGGGAGAACGCCCGCAAGAGCAGGTGGGCGAGCGCCGCGAAAAAGAGCAGCCGCACCGTCACGAGCAGCGGCACGACGGTGAGGCCAATGAGCACACCCGTTCGCGGCTCCACGCCCAGCGGCTCGAAGACCGGCGCGATTTGAGCGTCGAGGTCGCCCAACGCGAGCGCCCAGAGCACGACGGCGACCTGACCGATGAGCGCGCACGTGACCCCGAAGATCATGGGCGTCCGCAGGTCGTTGCGCTGCCAGGGAATGCGCATCATGTAGGTGATCGGGTTCTTCACCATCTGCACGACCGCGTGCCCGATCGCCTGGGCCGGGCCGTAACGGTCGGGCATCTCCCAGGGGTGCGGCTCGAGCCCCGACAGGGTCGTCTGGGGGGCGGTGTCCGGGGCTCGGGGCGCCGGATTCGGGACGGGCCGCGCCACGGCCGGCGCGGGCTCCGCGGTGGGCTCCGAGGCCACGTTCGCGTGCTCCGCGCATCTCGCCAGGCCGTCGGCGGCGAGGTGGCGGCACTGGGCGCAGACCCAGGCGCCGCAAGCGACACACATCGCGACGGCCGGTCGGTCCGCGTGCCCTTCGGTGCCACACCCGAGCGCCGTGTTCGAGGGCGCGGCGGTCACTTCTTCTTGCGCTGCTGCTTGCGGCTCGCCTTCGCGGCCTTCTGCTTCTTGCGGTCGGCCTCTTTGCGTGCCGCGGCGCTCGCGTCGGACTTGCGCGCGCCCCCGGGTGTGCCGGGGGGCAGATAGCCCCGTGGCAGGCCCGGCAACATCTCTCGAATCATGTCGGCGCTCGGCGGGCCGCCCATACCCGGCATGCCCGGCATGCCCGGCATGCCCGGAAAGCCCCCGCGACCGCCCATGCCCGGCAGACCACCGCCGCCGACGCCGAGGTCGCCGAAGAGGCTGCCGAGGTCCATGTTCTTCATCTGCTGCATCTGCGCGAACTGCTTGAAGCCCGGCAGCTTGCCGAGCAGCGAGCCGCCCCCGGGCGAGCCGATGGCCTGCATGACCTTGCGCATCTGCTTGAAGCGCGAGACGAGGTCCAGGACCTCCTGGGGGGGGATGCCCGAGCCCTTGCCGATGCGCGCGGCGCGCCGTTGCTGCTTCTCGATGAGGTCCGGTTTGTCGCGCTCCTGCGCCGTCATCGACTGGATGACCGCCTCGATGCGCGTCAACGCCTTGTCGTCGATGTTCACGCCCTCGGGCAGGCTGTCGGAGAAGAACGGGAGCTTCTCCATGAGGTCCTTCAAGGGCCCCATCTTCCGGATCATCCGGATCTGCTCGAGGAAGTCCCACATCGTGAACTTCCCGGAGAGCAGCTTCTTGGCGTCCGCCTCGGCCTGGTCCTCGTCGACGACCTTCTGGAAGTCTTTGACGAGCCCCACCACGTCGCCGAAGCCCATGATGCGGCTGGCGAGCCCCTCGGGGCGGAACTCCTCGAGCGCGTCGAGGTTCTCGCCCATGCCGAGGAACTTGATGGGCTTGCCGGTGACGGCCTTGATCGACAGCGCCGCGCCGCCGCGGGCGTCGCCGTCGAGCTTCGTCATGATGAAGCCGCTGATGCCGATGCGCTCGTCGAAGGTCTTCGCCGTGCGCACGGCGTCCTGCCCGATCATCGAGTCGACGACCAGGAGGATGTTGTCCGGGCGCGTCCGCTTCTTGATGTCGTCGAGCTCGGCCATGAGCGCGTCGTCGATGGCGAGGCGGCCGGCGGTGTCGAAGATGACCACGTCGCGGCCCTTGGCGCGGGCGTGGTCCACGGCGGCCTGACAGATGTGCGGCGGGGTCTGCCCGGCCTCGTGGTAGACGGGCACGTTCAGGCGGCGCCCCAGCACCCTGAGCTGCTCGACGGCGGCCGGACGGTAGATGTCGGCGGCCACGAGCAGCGGCTTGCGGCCCTGCTCCATCAGCAGGCGGGCGAGCTTGCCGGTGGTGGTCGTTTTGCCCGAGCCCTGCAGACCGACCATCATGATCTTCGTGAGACCCGCGCCGAACTTCAGGCCGCTGTCCACGGGCCCCATGAGGGCCTCGAGCTCGTCCTGGCAGAGCTTGATGAAGTAGTCGCCCGGGTTGATGCGGATCGACTCGCCGGCCTTCGTCACCTTGACGCGGACGACCTCACCGACGGCCTTCTCTTTGACCGAGGCGACGAACTGCCGGACGACCTTGAAGTCGACGTCGGCCTCCAGCAACGAGACCCGGATGTCACGCAAGGCCTCGTCGATGTTCTCCTCGGTCAGCTCCCGCTTGCCCTGCAGGCGGTGCTTGACCGAGCGAAAGCCCTTGCTGATGGTCTCGAGCATGTCTTGATTCCTGGGGCGCGGCGAGCCGGCGAAAATGGCGCCGGAGGATAGGCGCCACCTCGCGAGGGATCAAGGCGCGACACGACGGGGTGCCCGGGTCAGCGGTAGTCCCAGCAGCCGTCCTCGGCGTAGACGAGGTAGCGCACGGTGTCGCCGTCGTGCCCGCCGCACGGGCCGGTGTAGCTCCCCCCGAGGTGGAACCAGCTCGCGTCGCACCCCGCCATCACGAAGGTGTCGACGCTCACCCAGCCCAGGCCGTCGAGGGTGCAGAGCCCCTGGTCGTTGCCGTCGCCGGCGTGGCTGCACCCCGTATAGAGCGTGCGATTGGCCTCCGCGGACGGCACGTCCTGGAAGCGGTTGTCGCTGCTCCACACCCAGCTCGCGATCTGGCAGCCGACGGGCTGCCACAGGGGGCTGCCGGAGCAACCGCCCTCGCGCAGGTCTCCGGCCGCGGAGCAGCCCCGGTCGTCCGGGAAGTCCACGAGGCCGTCCGCGTCGTCGTCCACGCCGTTGGCGCACGCAGGCGCCTCGGGCGGGTCCGCCTCGGAGTCGTCGCGCAGGTTCTCGCACCCGGGATCGTCGAGGTCGACGCGGCCATCGAAGTCACCGTCCAGGCCGTCGTTGCAGTCACGCACCGCGGACTCTACGCGCACCGTGGCCTGACGCGCCTGGGCAGGGACCGCGAAGCCGTCCTCGATGAGCACGTAGACCTCGCCCGCGGGCACGATTTCGGCCGTCAAGCGCCCCGGTCGCGCGCTCGAGAGGCACGCCAGCTCGCTCTCGGGATCGGCACAGGTCCGACGCAACGAGATCGCCAACGCTGCAGGCACGCCGCCCTCGTCGACCGTGACCTCGATCCGCGAGGGTTCGGGCAAAACCAGACGGATCACGTGCTCGGGGCCGAAGGTCGGGTCGCAGCTCGCCGTGGCCCCACCGGCGCCGACGAGGTCCGGCAGCGCGACGACGCCGCCCTCGGGCGGCAGGTCTACGGGCATCACGCCCCCGAGGCAGAGCGGCGATTCCCGGTCTCCGCCGGCGGCGCGGCAGTCGGGGTCGGCGGGGAAGTCCGTGTCTCCGTCGCCATCGTCGTCCAGGCCGTTGGCGCAGGCCGCCGGCACCTCGGGATCGACCTCGTCGGTGTCCTCGACGGTCGCGCAGCCGGGATCGGCCACGTCGACGCGGCCGTCGAGGTCGTCATCCACGCCGTTGCGGCACGCCGGCACGACGGTCACGTCGACCCCGAATCGAACCCGTGTGCTGCCCTCGCGGGCGCCCGTATCGACAAAAACGTAGAGGGTCTCTCCCGGAACCGGGTCAGGCACGGCGAGGCGAGTCCCCGGCGCCCCCGGGGCACCGCGGCCGCACACCGTCTCGAGGGGCGGCGTGCAACGACGGCGCACGGCGAGCACGGCGGGGTGCTCGGTCTCCGGGAACTCGGTGGTGAAGGCCAGCCGCTCGGTCTGGGCGGGCACCACATAGGCGAAGGCGAACTCGCCGCCCGCGGCGCCGCCGCAGGTCTGGGCCTGGCCGACGCTGGTCGGGTTCGCCAGGTCGAGGTCGAGGAAGCCGTCCGCCGCGAGCGCCGCGTTCAGGTCCCCGACGGCCACGTTCACGCCGCAGGGCCCCGCGACGGCCACCGCGGCGTCCTCGGGCGGTCCGGCGTCGACCACCGGGCCCACGTCCGCGGCGCCGCCCACCGGGGGCGTGCCTCCGCCGGCGCCCCCTTCGGGCGGAGGCTCACCTCCGGCCGGTGCGCCGCCCGCGGGTGTGCCGCCGACCGGCGCGCCCCCCGTGGGCCCCGGCTCGGCGTCGCCCGTCGCGTCGAACGACAGGTCGCCCAATCTCGGGCCGCCATCCCGGGGTGGCCGCGGGGTCGGCTCTCCGCCCGCACCCTCCTCACCGCCGGCGCCGCCGTCTTCGACCGAACACGCGCCGCACAGGCCGATCGCCCACGCCAGCGCCCAGGCACTCCACGCTCTCGGGTTTCGCATCCTCCAAGGATGCGCATTCCGGAGCGGTCGACACAACCTTTGGCGGTCAACCCTTCGGTCGGCGCTGTCGGGGCACGGTCGTCGCGTTGGGAAAGCCGTCGGGGTAGTTCAGCTCGGCGTCGCTCCGCCGCACGTACAGGGGCTCCAGGGCGGCGAGCGGTGCGGGCGAACGCCCTTCGAGGCCGACGGCGAGCAGGGCCGCACGCGGCGCGTGCAGGAGCGGTATCTCGGGCACCGCGGCGCCCGGCACACCCGCAAGCAGCGTCTCCCGGTGGAGCAGCGCGCCGTTGCCGAGCAGCAGGGGCGCCACGAGCCCCGCCGGGAGCCGGCCGCCGACCTCGTCGGGCTTGCACCCGACCGGCGTCTCGAACATCGCCCCATCGAGGAAGACCTCACCCCGCCGGGCGTCGGTCACGACCACCACCGCACGACCGGGGTGCGCGGCCGTGAAGGCCTGCGCCGTCGGCACGCCGTAGAGGGGTCGATCGAGGGCCAGCGCCAGCCCCTTGAGCGTCGCGAGCACGACCCGCAAACCGGTGAAGCTGCCCGGGCCGAGGCCGCACACCAGGGCGTCGAGCGCGCCCACCTCGACCTCGGCGTCGCCCAGGGCGCCGTGAACGAGCTCGAGCAGAGAGGGTCCGTGGCCCCGCCCCCGCGTCGCGGCGCGCTCCGAGAGCACCTGCGCCCCGCGGAGCACGGCCACGGTCTCCGTCTGCGTCGACGTGTCGGCCGCGAGCACGAGCCGGTTCATGCGCTGCGGACCTAGAGCGCGGCGCCCAGGCGGCGCAGCACGTCGTTGATGAGCACGAAGACGACCAACGTGAGGATGACCATGACCCCGATGCTCTGGACCGCGCGGTGCACCTTCGCGGGCGCGGGGCGGCGCATGATGAGCTCGATCCCCGACATCACGATCTGCCCACCGTCGAGCCCCGGGACCGGCAACAGGTTGAAGATCGCGAGCCCCAGGCTGATGACGACCATGAGCTGCAGAAACTGTCCGATCCCCGCCTCCGCGGCGCGCCCCGCGAGGTACACGATCGTGACCGGCCCGCTCAGCTGCTTCACGCTGGTCGTGCCCGTGAACATGCCCCCCACGGCGAAGGCCGTCTCCTTGATGCGGGCGGGGATCTCGCGATTCGCCTGCATCCAGGCGTAGGCGAGCTGGTCGGGGTTCGACACCACCTCACCGGGCACGGTCATGTCCGGCCGCGTCGAGAGCATCATGCCCACGTCCCAGTGCTTCGACTCCCCGAACTCGGGGTCTCGCACGACCAACATCTCGGGCCGCAGGATGAAGGCGAGCTCGGCGCCGTCTCGCCGGACCTTGAGGGTCTTGGCCTCGTCCGGCCGGTCCCCGAGCTTGATCGCGATGAAGCTCGCCAACGAGTGCGGCGAGTCGTTGATCGACAGCAGACAATCGCCGGGCTTCAGGCCGTTGGGCTGGCCCGCGGCGAGCGCTCGCGCCTGGCCGGCGGGCCCCGAGGGATCCACCCACGCGATGCAGCTGGTGGACGTGCCCATGCCCCAGCCGGCTTCGGAGCGGTCCTCGGGGGCCACGGCCTGCAGGCGAAGGCGGGTGTGCCCCCACGCGAGGTCCAGGCGCTCCCCGGAGTGGCTGAGGGCGCGGTCGAAGCGCCACGAGGGACCTGCGCACAGCGGATGCTCGGGCACGGTTCGGCAGAGCGTCTCCCGCGCGTCCCCGGGCACCCACAAAGGCTCGCGCACCCACCGCGCGGGTCCGCCCAGGAGCCAGTCGAAGGGGTTGGGCTCGAACTGACCCAGGGCGACCCGTTCGATCTCGAGCGCGACGGGGGCCCCCGGCTGGGTCGCCTCCAGGGCCCGCTGCACGTCCAGGTACCGGGGTGTCGTCGTGCCGTTCACACTGAGGATGCGGTCGAGCGTGCGCACGCCGGCCTGGGCGAGCGGCGCATCCGGCCGGGTCACGGCGACGTCGCCCGCAAGAAAATCACCAATGAATCCGAGCTTGTACGAGCGGGTGCGGTAGCCCAGCATGGAGTGGGTCTCACTCCACTCCCGGGGCGAGACCTCGACTTCCACGGGCGCACGGTCGAGGCCCCGCTCGACCGTCAGCTTCAGGGGCCCCTGCGTCGCGTCGTAGCGCTCCATGCGCCGCGTCGTCTGCCAGAAGGCCTGAACCGGCTCACCGTCGATGGCCACGATGGTGTCGCCGGCCTGCAGCTTCCCGGGGAGTCCGGCGGGCATGCCGGCGTCCACGGCGCCCACGGTGTTGCTCGGCACGGTCCGCCACGCCTCGCCGACGCCGTAGAGCGGCACCAGGATCGCGAACGGGAGGATCAGGTTCATCGCCGGCCCCGCGAGGAAGACCAGGATGCGGACGATGGGCGGCTTGTCGAGCAGGCTGCGTCCGGCGTCTTGCGGCGCCCGCTCGGCCAGCGGGTCCTGCCCCGCCATCTGCACGTAGCCGCCGAAGGGGAGCATGGCGATGCGGTACTCGGTCTCCCCGCGCTGCCACTTCACGAGCGCCTTGCCGAACCCGATGGAGAAGACGTGCACCCTCACGCCGGCCGCCTTGGCCACGAGGAAGTGACCGAGCTCGTGCACGGTGATGAGCACGCCGAGCAGGACGAGGGCTGCGATGAGCGTGGTCATGGGCGAAGGTGCTCCAGGTAGAAGTAGACGAACGGTCCGACGAAGAGCAGGGCGTCGATGCGGTCGAGCACGCCTCCGTGACCGGGGATCAGGTCACCGCTGTCCTTCACACCCGAGGAGCGCTTCAGCAGAGACTCGAAGAGGTCACCGACGATCCCGAGCGCCGCGCCGACGCCGCCCAGGATGATGGTGTCGAGGGGTGTCAGGTCGCCGAGTCCCGGCGCGATCGCGCGACCGAGGAACGCGAAGCCGATGCCCGCCGCCAATCCGCCCACGGCGCCCTCGATGGTCTTCTTGGGGCTCACCTTCTCGTAGAGCTTGTGGCGCCCGAAGAACCGGCCCGCGAAGTACGCGCCGGTGTCCGCACCGAAGGTGATCGCCATCGTGACGACGACGACCCAACCGCCGTCCGGTCGGTCGCGCAGCAGGAAGATCAGCGGGAACGTCAGCCCGATGTAGGCGAGGCCGAGGGTGTCGGCGGAGAGGCGCCGGATCCGGTCGTCGATGGGATCGGGGCGAAAGAGGTGGAGGAGCGCGATCAGGCCGAAGCCCATGCACAGCGCGAAGGCCTGGGTGTAACCCGCCCACAGATCGTCCAGCAGCGGCCACGCCGCGGTGAGGACCAACGCGGTCAGGAAGAAGCCGAAGTCCACCCGGTCGGCCTCGGGGTGGGCGATGGCCTGGAACTCTCGGGCCGCCAGCACGAGCGCCAGCGTGACCACGAGACCCAGGCCCCACGGGGGCGTGAAAAGGAGGATCGTGACGATGCCGGTCGCGAGCACGATCCCAGAGAGGACGCGGGTCAACATGCGGGCTTCTCGCGGTCTTCGGGCGCGGTGTCGTCGACCTGCGCGGAGGTAAGGCCGAACCGCCGTTCGCGCTGGGCGAAGTGCTCGAAGGCCGCGAGCAGGTGCGGCCGGTCGAACTCCGGCCACGGCACGTTCGTGAAGTAGAGCTCGGTGTACGCGAGCTGCCAAAGCAGGAAGTTCGAGATGCGCTCCTCACCGCTGGTGCGGATCAGGAGGTCCGGATCGGGGAGGTCGTGGGTGTCGAGGCCGGACGCGAGGGTGTCCTCGTCCACGTCGTCGAGCTCGAGCTCGCCGCGCAGGACCCGCGCGGCGACGCGGCGCGCGGCCTGAACGAGCTCTTCGCGCCCGCCGTAGCTCAACGCCAAAGTGAGCACCATGCCGCGGTTCCCCGCGCTGCGCTCCATCAACTCGCGCAAGGGTCCGCGCACGAACGCGGGCAAGCGGTCCACCTGGCCGATGGTGTTGAGCCGGATGTCGTTGTCGAGGATCTCGGCGCGCTCCTTCCGCACGTACTCGAGGAGCAACCGCATCAGGGCCTGCACCTCTTCCTCGGGGCGGCGCCAGTTCTGCTCGCTGAAGGCGTACAGCGTGAGGTGGCTCAGTCCGAGCTCCCGGCAGGCGCGCACCGTGCGGTGCACGGCGTCGGCCCCGACCCGATGACCCTCGACGCGCGGCAGGCCACGTTCGAGCGCCCAGCGTCCGTTGCCGTCCATGATGATCGCGAGGTGTCGCGGGCGCGTGCGAGCTTTCAAGTCCTCAAACCTGGTTCGCCTGCTGGACGATGAAGAGGAGCTTCCCGATGGCGTCGATCTGGTCGGCGATGGCGACGTTGTGGGGCTCGAGCCTGAGGGCCTCCCCCAGCCACTGCTGGGCCCCTTCGAGGTCGCCGAAGGTGCGGCACTCGTAGGCCTTCAGCACGCGCGCCCGGCCGTCCGGCGTGGTGGCGAGCTCCATGTTTTTCTCTTCGCGACGCCGCCGCGCTTCGAGGTCGTACCGAAGGGTCCCGCTGCGCCTGAGGCCGACGTTGTACTCGTGGCGCTGCGAGGCATTGCCCAGGACCCGGTAGGCCTCGCTGAGGCGCTTGTAGATCGTGTTCACCTTCTCGAAGGCGTGGGGGAGCTCCGCCTTCAAGCGGCCGTGCCGGTCGGGGTGGTAGAGCAACGAGCGCTGGTGGAAGGCCCCCTGGATCGTGTCGCGGCCCGACTCGAAGGGCACGTCGAGGAGCTGGTAGTAGCTCAAGGTGTCCATGCGCTCGTAGAGCTCGTCGATCTGGCGCGCGATCTGCGGCGGCAACGCCTTCAGGCGCTCGACCGGCTCCCGCTGAGCGATGGCGGCGTCGATGCGTTCCAAGAGCAAGTCGGGCCCGGAGGGCAGCGGGATGAACTGGTCGGCGCCGAAGGCCGCGCAGTCGCCGGGCCCCACGCCCTGACCGTTGTACCGCGGGCTCATGAGCACGATCGCCAGCGAGGGTCCGTTCTTCCCTTTCCGCAGCAGGTCCG
The DNA here is from genome assembly GCA_049318805.1 of Bradymonadia bacterium. Lineage (GTDB taxonomy): Bacteria > Myxococcota_A > Bradymonadia > UBA7976 > UBA1532 > CANLBD01. The sequence continues at coordinate 5,232 of JBMOFP010000029.1, read as the reverse complement.
ACAGCACCGTGCCCTGGATTCCGGGCATCTCCTTGCCGAGCACGACGACGTCCGCACCGTGGAGCGAGATGTGTTCGTACGCCGAGTCCCCGTCGGCGAAGGCGTGCACCTCGAAGCGGTCCTTCGGCAGGATCGCAGCGACCGCCTCACGCACGGCTTTGTCGGCCTCGGCGACGACCGCGCGTCGCACGGGCCCCAGCGGCGCCGTGGTCGGGCGCCCGGGGGCCGAGGGGGCCCGCGACTGAACGGCGACCTTCTTCAGGGCCAGTTTGCCCAGCGCGGGAACGGTGCGGGTGGGTTTGCGGGCTTCCACGTTTGCCGATCAGGCGTTGCGCTCGAGCATCTGCTGGACCTCGTCGGGCGCGTACCCGGCGGAGACCTCGATGCGCGTCGCCTGTTCGATGCCCGTGGCACGGTCCCTCGCCGTGACCACGACCATGCCGTCGGTGTCGATCTCGAAGGTGACCTGGATCTCGACCTGGCCTCGGGGCGCCGAGGTCAGCCCGTACAGCTCGATCTCACCGAGCTTGATGTTCTCGGCGGCGACTCGGCTCTCGCCCTGGAAGATCTGCAGGCGCACCGAGATCTGGTCGTCGGTGCTCGTCGTGAACGTGCGGGTGTGCTCACACGGGATCGAGGCGTTCCGCTCGATGACCACGTCGTAGTAGCCGCTCACGATCTGCACGCCCAACGACATCGGCGTCACGTCCAGCAAGAGCGGCGCGCGGCGTGTGACGCCCGCGGCGGAGAAGTGCTCGCTGTCGAGGGACGAGCCCTGGATCGCCGCGCCGATGGCGACGACCTCGTCCGGGTTGATGTCGGTCAGAGGCTCCCGACCGAAGTACTCCGCGACCATCTGCCGCACGATGGGCATGCGGGTCGTGCCCCCGACGAGCACGACGCCATCCACGTCGCGCGCCTTGATGTGCGCCAGCGAAAGCGCCTCGTCGCACACGAGGAACGTGCGCTGCACGATGTCCTGACAGCGTTCGTTGAAGCCCTGGCGGTCGATCTGGAACCGCAGATCCAGCGGGTTGCCTTCCGGGTCGAGGGCGAGCTCCGTCACGTTGACGATGGCCCGCTCCTTCGACGAGAGCTCGCACTTCACCTTCTCGGCGACGTGCTTCAGGCGGCTGACCGCGATGGTGTCGGCCTCGACGGAGAAGCCGAACTGCTGCTTGAAGGCCGCCATCATGTAACGCGCGAGCCGGTTGTCGAAGTCGTCCCCGCCCAGGAAGGTGTCCCCGGCCGTGGAGATGACCTCGAAGACGTTGTCGCGCATTTCGAGCAGCGTGATGTCGAAGGTCCCGCCCCCGAAGTCGTAGATGGCGATGCGCGCATTGATGCCGCGCCCGTAGCCGTAGGCCAGCGCAGCGGCGGTCGGCTCGTTGATGATGCGCAGCACCTCGAGCCCCGCGAGCTGCCCCGCGAGCTTCGTCATTTGCCGCTGCGTGTCGTTGAAGTTCGCGGGCACCGTGATCACCGCGCGCCCTACGGGCTGGCCGAGATAACGCTCGGCGATGTCCTTCATGCGGCGCAGCACCATGCCCGAGATCTCGGGGAGCCCGTACCGCTCACCCCGGACCTCGATCAGCGGCACGTTGTTCTTGCCCTTCACGAGCTTGTACGGGAACGACTGGAGCGCGGTCTTGACCTCTTTGCTGATGTAGTTGCGCCCGATCAGCCGCTTCGCGGAGTAGATCGTGTGCAGCGGATCGACGATCTGCTCCTGCCGGCACTCATTGCCGACGATGACCGTGCCGTCCCGCAGGAACGACACCATGGACGCCTGAATGCGCGCGCCGTTCTCGTCGGGCACGACGTGCACGGCGCCATCGATGACCACCGACACGCACGAGTTCGTCGTTCCGAGGTCGATGCCGATGACAGGATCGACGGCCGCCAAGTCCCACGCCCTCCACGCAGATCCGCGAAGGGAGCAGCATATTATGGGCGGAGCGCGCGCGCCATCTGCTCCGCGAGCGACACGACGAGCGCCGGAGAGGTGCCGAGGTTGATGCGCGCGAAGCCCTGACCCGGTGTGCCGAAGGTCGGGCCGCGCCCGAGCGCGACGCGGCCCCGCTCGAGGAAGACCCGGGCCGGGTCTGGGCCCAGGTCGAGCGCGGTGCAGTCGAGCCAGCCCAGGTAGCCCGCCTCGGGCGGCACCCACCGCACCGTCGGGAAGTGCTCGGCCCGCAGCGACTCGAAGAGCCGCCGGTTGTGGTCGAGGGTCTCGAGCAGGTCCGCGAGCCACGGGGCGCCGGAGCGCCACGCCGCCATCGTCGCCAGCGCGCCGAGGTGGCCCGTGCTCCATCGCGCCTCGACCGGCATCGCGCTCAACGCCGCCCGGCCGCGCGGTCCGTGGGCGAAGAGCACCGAACACTTGAGCCCGGCGAGGTTGAAGGCCTTCGAGGCCGACATCAGGGAGAGGCCGTCCCCCACGGAGGCGAAGGGCACGTGTTTCGCCCCGGGGAGCGTCAGAGGGGCCCAGATCTCATCGGAGACGACCAGCGCGCCCGACCGCTCCGCGAGCGCCGCGAGGGCTTGGAGCGCCTCGAGGCTCGGCACGGTGCCCGTGGGGTTGTGCGGGCTGCACAGCAGGACCGTGCGCGCGCCGGCGCGCAGCCCGCGCTCTACGGCCTCCAGGTCCAGCGCATAGGCGCCGTCGGGTCCGCGACTGAGCGGAGCCTCGACCAGCCCACGCTCGTGCTGTCTCACGACCGAGAAAAACGGCGGGTACACCGGCGGCGTGATGAGCACCCCATCGCCGGGCGCGGTGGTGAGCCGCACCGCCCACCCCAGGCCCGTGACGACGTCCGGCAGAGGCACGACGTCCGCCGGATCGAGCGTGAGTCCCCACCGGTGCGCGGCGTACTCGACGAACGCCTCGGACACCGGCTCGGGGTGCACGTAGCCGCAGTCGTCGAGCGCGACGGCCTCGTTCAGCGCGGCGCGCACCGCGGGCGCGAGCGCGAAGTCCATCTCGGCCACGAAGGACGGCAGCACGTCGTCCGGGTAGGCCCGCCACTTCTCGCTTTGGCGTCGGCGCAAGCGCGCAAGGTCGACCGCGTCGAGGAGCGCCACCGGTCAGCCCGGCCGCTCGACGCGGCCGCCTACGTGCTTCGCGAATCGACCCGCGTCGCGGGGGTGCACCGGGGCCTCGTTCGGCCACGGCCAGCCGCCGAAGCCCGTGGTCTGGTAGTCGCGGTACGCCTGCTGAATCTCGGCCACCGTGTTCATGACGAACGGCCCGTGCTGCACCACGGGCTCACCGATGGGGCGCCCCTGGAGCACGAGCAGCTCGGTCTCGGGCCCAGGGAGGGCCCTCAGCCGCGCGGGACGGTCGGGCTGGAGCATCACTCCAACCGCATGGAGGAACTGTCGTCCGGCGACCTCGAGGCCGCCGCCACGCACGAGGTACAGCGTGCGGTTCGTGCCCGGGCGGGCCGCCGGGAGCTCGAAGGTCGCCCCGGGCGCCATCGTCAGCGTCCAGATCGCCACGTCGGCGTCGGGGTTCGACGCCCAGGAGGCCGGGGGCGGGGCCGGGGGAATCAGCGGGCCGAGGGCCCCCGCGATGACCGTGACGTCGGTCTTGAGACCTTCGGCATCGGAGAAGGTCGCGCGCGGGATCGACGGCGACCAGAGCATCGAGAAGTGGGGCTCGACCATCTTCGAGCTCGCCGGCAAGTTGAGCCAGATCTGGAAGAGCTCGCAGCGATTGTCCCGGTCACCGTGCAAGAGCGGGAACATCTCGGCGTGGACGATGCCCCGACCCGCGGTCATCCACTGCACGTCGCCCTCGCCATAGCGGGCCGTGGCCCCGAGGCTGTCGGCGTGGTCGATGAAGCCGCGCCGCGCGACGGTCACGGTCTCGAAGCCGCGGTGCGGATGCGACGGGAAGCCCGGCACGGCGCGGCCGTGGTACATGCGCCAGCCGTCCTTGCCCTCGAAGTCCTGGCCGAGGCGCCGCCCCGCCAGCGAGGCATCGGGCCCCATCTGCGCGTTGCCGCGCGGGTACGCGTCGTCGTGGTGAACACAGAACAGGAAGGGGTCGGCGGTCTCGAAAGGGAAACCGGCGCGCTTCGTCCCGAGAATCTCGGCCATGGGGCACCTCCGCTTCTTTGGTCGACCCTCTCAGAGATGCTTCAACGTTAAAGTACGTTGCCGCGGGCGACCATCTCGACGCGGGCGCCGCTGAATTCGGGGAAGTCTCGGCAAACGCCGGCGACACACTTGAGGCCGCCGCGCTGGCTGCCGGCCGTCGCGCGGAACGTGAGCGCGTGGTCGACCTCGTACGAGACGATCCCGGCGACGAAGAGGCGTCGGACCTCGTCCCGCGCATCCTGGGTGTCGTAGCCGACCTCGACGCTCACGGCGCCGAGCCCGCCCTTCTCGAGGCCGGCGATGGTGCTCCCGCGGGCGTAGTCGTTCTCCTCGAGGGTGCGGGACTCGTGGGTGACGCTCAGGTGGACCGCGTGACCGCCGCCGATGGGCGAAAGCCAGTCGCCCTCCCCGTGCAGCATGCCCTTGATGCGGCGGTCGTCCTGGGACTCCCGCCGCCAGCCGCCGCTCAGGTTCAGGCGAGCGCGGCCCTCGTCGTAGCCCCACTCGAAGCCGCCATACAAATGGACCTGGTCCAGCGGGGTCGGCGCGTCGGGGTTGTTTTGCCGCACCATGCCGTTCACGTACGGCACGAACGCGCCGTCCGCGAAGCCGTAGGACAGGCGCGCGCGCCCGCCCCGCGTGTTTGTGTTGTCGATGACCTCCTGGTCGATGCGCTCCAGGGTCGGCGGCTGGGCATAGTCGAAGGCCGTGCCAATCGCCGAGTTCGGGCTGCCCTTCACGAAGAAGTCGTCCATCCAGAGACCCTCGAGCTGCAGCGCGAAGGCCCCGAAGGTCAGGTCGGCGGTCGCATAGAAGGCCTTCGCCATCGTGCCGTCGCCGGCCACGTGCCGCCCCTGCCAGTCGCCCTCGAGGTAGAGCGCGAGGTGGTCGAAAAGCGAGGGCGCTTCCACGGAGGCGCCGAGGGCGCTCATGTGGTCCTGTCCGTAGGCTCGGATCACCGAGCGCTTCGGGCGCATGTGCACGCCGAAGAGCCCCAACTGAAACGGGCCCAGGCCGTGAAAGGCGGCGGCGCCCCCGGCCAGCGTGTCCTCGGGATCCTCGACGGTGAATTGCGACACGGCGTCGAACTCGACGGCGTTGGTCCGCCCGGCGAAGAGGTCGAGCTCG
>JBMOFP010000028.1:0-42120 GCA_049318805.1 Bradymonadia bacterium | reverse complement strand
CAGGGTCGCCGCCCGCGACAGGGTCACCGCCCGTGCCGGGATCACCGCCCGCGCCGTTGCCCGCGGTGGACGCATCCCCAGGCCGCGGACCGGAGTCGGGCTGGGTTCCGGCGCGCGGGCCGGGGCGCGGCGTGGCACGTTCGTTCTCGTCGGTCACACACGCCGAGAGCGCGAACGACACCGAGAGACAAGAAACGAGAAGCGAGAGAGGGGCGCGGTACGACATGGAGCCTCCGTGCGGGGGCGCGCGACGCGCCGGCCGCAGAGAACGCGGGCAATTGACCGGGCGGCCCGCGAGCGCACGAGAGTCGGGCCTTCTAGCCGAGCCACGGTGTCCGCGCAACCCGTTGGCCACGGTCCGTTGCGTGTGGGCCTCGCCGCTCGTATATTCTTCGCCCCGTGCGTGGGGCCCGCGTGACTCAGTCGACCCAACCATCCGCCGCGGCCCGAGGGCCGGGACGCGCTCTCGGAGCACGGCTGCCGTGAGGGAGTGCAGCCATTGCGGCCTCGCCAACCAGGCCGAGAGTCGCTTCTGCGCTCGATGCGGTGCGAACCTGCACGTCGTCATCGACGAGGCCCGCGCCGCCTACAATACGCCGGTCGCGCCCGGCACGATCTTCGAGGGCAAGTACCAGGTCCTCGAGGAAATCGGCCGCGGCGGGATGGGTGTGGTGTACCGCGGCCACGACCTGTCGCTCGATCGACTCGTGGCCATCAAGGTGCTGCCCGAGCAGTTCAACACCGACGACGAGGTCATTCAGCGCTTCAAGAAAGAGGCGCGCGCCATGGCGACGCTGGACCACCCGAACGTGGTCCCCGTCTACGCCATCGGGCAGTTCAGGAACTTCCACTACTTCGTGATGAAGTTCCTCGAAGGCAAGACCGTCGCCGACATCCTCGAGGAGATGCGACGCGACGGCCGTGAACGGTTCGAGCCGCGGGACGTCCAGCGGGTCGTCATCGACGTGTGCCGCGGTCTCTCGCACGCCCACGGCAAGGGCTTGATCCACCGCGACATCAAGCCCGGGAACATCATGGTCGGCGGGGACCTCGCCGTGACCATCATGGACTTCGGGATCGTGAAGGAAGAAAAGGGCGGTGAGAATCTGACCCGCACCGGCCTCGTCTTCGGCACGCCGGAGTACATGGCGCCGGAGCAGGCGCAGGGACACGCGCTCCCCGGGCCCACCACCGACATCTACTCCCTCGGCGTGGTGGCCTACGAGATGTTGAGCGGCGCGCCGCCGTTCCGGGGCGATACACCCTTCTCGGTCGTCATCAAGCACATCAAGGAGCCTCCGGAGCCGCTGGTGGAGCGGGTCCCCGGCGTGAGTCGAGCATTTCAGGAGATCGTCTTCCGGGCTCTCGAGAAGAAGACGGAGCGCCGGTACGCGTCCGCGGAGCAGATGCGCGAGGCCATGGCGTCCATCGACCCGGACCTGCTCGAGGTCGACGAGGGCGATCCGTCCTTCGTACTCGAGGAGGTCTCGCCCCGCGCCCCGCATCTCCCACCCCCCGCGCCGTTGCCGATGGGCATGCCGGCGCCGCCTCTGCGCCCGTCGGTCGGCCCGCCGCCCGTGGCCGAGGTGCGTGGTTTGCCGCCTCCGGGCCACATCCCGGGGCGCGCGCGCGCCGTCCCGAGCGAGCCGTCGGGTGTGGCGATTCGTCGCCCCGCGGTCCCTGTGACCGTGAACCGCCCGCCGGGCGCGCCCCCCACGGGACCGAGTGATCCGGCCCTGGTCGAGGACCGACCGGGGCACTACCGCTCGTTGACGACCGCTCGAAGCCTTCGAGACCGCGAGCGCTCCCGCGTGCCGAACTGGCTGCCCGCGGCGCTCGTGGGCGCCCTCGCGCTGTTGGGCATTCTCTTCATCCTCTTCGCCATGGGGCGTCGCGGCGACACGAACCCCGGTGTCGAGGGGGACGCCGCGGACGTCGACACACCCATCGCCGGGCGCGCGGCGCCCGATGGCCCCACCTCCGTGACGCCCTCGAGCGCCCCACCGACGGTCGCGCCGACCCGAGCGGTCGCACCGGACACGGTGATGATCGGCGTCGAGAGCCAGCCGGACCGCGTCGAGGTCTACGGGGCCGACGGGGTGGCGTTCCTCGCCACGACACCCTACTGGTTCCGGCGTCCGCGCAACGCCGCCGCCGAGACCCTGACCTTGCGTAAGCCCGGTTACCGGGACGAGAAACTCACGGTGATCTTCGTCAGCGACTCGAAGTTCACCGTGAAGCTCGAGCCCCAGGGAAAACCATGAAGCGGGTGCTCTACGTCGAAGATACGGCCGACAACCGCGACCTCGTGGCCCAGATCCTCGAGGGGCTCTACGAGGTCCACACGGCCGTGAATGGGGAAGAGGGGCTCGAGAAGGCCCGCGCGCTCTTGCCCGACGTGGTCCTGATGGACATCAGCCTGCCCGTTCTCGACGGCCTGGCCTGCACCCGTGTCATGCGCGGCGATCCGGCGCTCGCCCACATCCCGGTGCTCGCCCTGACCGCGCACTGCATGGTGGGCGATCGTGAGCGCGCGCTCGCGGCCGGTTGCGACGAGTTCATGTCGAAGCCCTTCCGTTTCGGCCAGCTCCGGTCCGCCGTGGAGCGCCTCTCCCAGCGCGGCCGGCCTGCCTGAACGCCGAGCGATGCGCGGGCACCTGCCCTTGTGGGCTGCCCGAAGGTCTGTTACGACGCGGCTCCCATGCCCGAGGTGCGGCCCGTGAGAGCGGTCCGTTAAAAGGGAAGTCCGGTGAGAGTCCGGCGCGGTCCCGCCACTGTAAGGGGCGAGCAGACGGTGCAGAACAAGGCCACTGGGTCACTCCGGGAAGGCCGCACCTGAAGCGTTCGTAGCCCCAAGCCAGGAAACCTGCCCCGAGCCCCGATAGGCCACCACTCTTCGAGGAAAGAGGGGGAGGATGCAGCGTTTCGTCTACACGACCGCGCTCGCCTTCCTGGCGGGCCTCCCGACCGCCTCCGCAGGGCCTGGCGTCCCGGACGACGACGACGCCGCCGGCCAGGTCGTGGAGGTGCGTCCCGCGCCCCCGGCCGAGGGCACCGCCGCGCTCGAGGCGGGCACGGCGTCGAGCACCACGGTCCTCACGTCGGAGACCCCCGGGGCCCGCACGACCCTGTCGGACCTCCTGCGGGTGAGCCCCGGGGCGGACCTCCGTCGCGCGGGGGCGCCCGGCGGCCGGGAGGAGCTCCTGGTGCGCGGCGCGAGCGGGCAGCAGCTCGTGGTGGTACTGGACGGTGTGCCCCTCGGCGCGGCGCGCGGCGGCGCCTTCGACCTGTCCATGCTGCCGCCCGCGTACGTCGAGCAGCTCACCCTGCTCCGGGGCCCCGTCTCCGCGCTCTACGGCAGCGGTGCGTTCGCCGGCGCGCTCCTCGCCCGCACCCCCACCGCGCCCGAGGGCACCCGACTCACCGGCGGCTTGAGGCTCGGACAGCTCGAGTCGCGGGCCGCGGAGCTCGGCTTCAGCCGCAGGGAGGGTCGCTTCGAGGTCCTCGCGCTCGGCGGGGGCAGCCGGGCGAACGGCGCGTACGGCTACGACGACCTGCACGGCGCCCCGCGAACGCGGCGCAACGCCGACCACGTCGAGGCCCATGGGCTCGTGCGGGGACGCGTTCGGTTCGAGGACGGTGCGAGCGTGGTCACGCTCGTCGAGGGGCTCGACCAGGCCCGGGGCGAGCCGGGCTTCGAGCAATTCGAGAATCCCGCGGCGCGCTCGACGCGGCGTCGCGCGCAGGTCGCCGTGGCCGGAGACGCCGGCCGCGCGTTCGCCTCGGACTGGCGCTTCGAGGCCCTCGCGTGGGCCCGGGGAGAGTCCCAGGCGTTTGTTGATCCCCAGCCCGTTCGGGTCGGGGCGGCGCGTCGCTACGAGACCCAGGACCGCGCCCACGGCGTACGGCTCGCGACGACCTACGCGGGCTTCGGCCTGCACGCGCCCTCGGCCGTGCTGGAGGTCCGTCGGGACACGGCGGAGACACACCTCGAGGGCGGGCTCTTCGGTGAGGGTGTGTCGGGCACGCGGACCGGCGTCGCCGCGGTGCTCGTGGAGCAATGGGCGGCGGTGCCCGGGTGGCTGCATCTGAGCGCGGCGATGCGACTGGACGAGAACGACCAGCGGGCCCCGGTGTGGGTGCCGCGCGCGGGCGCGGTCGTCACGCTCCCCCTGGGCTTCGAGGCCCGCGCCAACGTGGGGCGCGCGTTTCGTGATCCGGGCTTCGACGAGCTCTACTTCGAGTCCCCCGGGCTGCGGGGCAATCCTGACCTGCGCCCCGAGGACGGGCTGGTTTGGGACGCGGGCCTGGCCTTCGCGCACCGCCCGTTCCGGCTCGGCCTCACCTTCTTCGAGCAGCGGTTCGACCGCCTGATCCTCTTTGTGCCCGTGCAGGCGTTCCAGATCGAGGCGCGGGACGACTACGCCGCCCGCGCCCGCGGCCTCGAGACCTACGGGGATGCGCGCCTCGGGCCCCTCGGGCTGACGGCCCACTGGACCTGGCTGGAGGCCCGCTTCGAGCACACGCCGCACGCCCCGCTCCCGTACCGACCCACCCACAGGGCCTTCGCGCGCGCGGTCTTGCACGCGCAGCAAGCACGGCTCTGGGCGACGATCGAGGCGCGCGGTCCGGTCACCACCGACATCTACGGGCACTCGAAGCTCGAGGGTCATCGCCTTTTTTCGCTCGGCGTCGAGGGCCCCCTGGGTGGGGGGCTCGAGCTCGGCGCCGAGGTGCACAACGCGGCCGACGTGCGGGACGCCGTCGACGCGATTCAGCAGCCCCTCCCGGGGCGGCTCTGGACGGTCTATCTCCGGAAAGGATGAGGGTCATGCAGGTACGGTCGAGCAGAGGAATCGGGGGGCTGCGGTGGGCGGCCGCGTTGGTTTTGGGGCTCGCGGCGTGCGGCACCGACGGCGACGAACTGCAGGATCCCGCTGTGGGGGGTGGGGGGGGAGCACCGGACGCGACGACGCCCGTCGGCGGAGGCGGCGGGGGCGGCGGGGGCGGCGGCACGGACACCCCCGACGCGGGTCCGTCGTGCACCACGCCCTCGGCGCCGGCCCCTCAGGCCGAGGCCTTCGCGAACCCGCAGTCCGTGCTCTTCGTCGGCGAGCGCCTCGTGGTGTCGAACACGCACCTGGACCCTGCGACCTACGCGCCGCTCGAGGGCTACGTGACCGTCGTTGATCCGGCCACCGGCGAGGTGAAGAACCGCGTCGCGACGCGCCAGCCCAACCCCCAGAAGCTCGCGCTCTACGGAGACAAGGTCTTGGTGCTGAGCACCGGCCCCATCACCTACGACTTCGAGGCGGGGGACTCCACCAGCGGCGGCCCCGGCGGACTCGACCTGCTCGACGCAGCGACCCTGGACGACGCGGCCCAGGCCGGCGCCCACGTCGAGTTGGCGCCCAGCGCCGCCGACGCCCACCTGGGCGCCCCCGTGGACCTCGTCGTGCACGGCGACCGGGCCTACGTGACCTCCGCGACCTCCAACGCGCTCTTTGTGGTCGACCTCGCCCAGAAGGTGCTCGAGCGCGGGCCGGAGAACCCCGTCCTCTACGGGGGCGATGCCCCGGAGGTCCGCCTCACGACGGGTTCAATCACCCGCGGGCCGGATCGTCTCTACATCGCCGACTTCAACGCCGACGCCGTTCACGTGGTCGACCCCGCGACGAACAGCGTGAGCCCGTGCGCAGTGGATGTGGGTCTCTCGCCCATGGACAACGAGGGGGCCACCGCGCCGCGGGTCGACGGTGAGCACCTCTACGTGCTCCTCGCGCTCGCGCAGGCCGTGCGCCGAGTGTCTCTCGCGGACCTGGAGCGCGTGGCCACCGCGGCTGCGGGCGCCTGCCCGGAGGTCCCGGTCGAGACCTTTACGGACACCACGGGCATGATCCCCAACGACCTCGTCTTCGCGGGCGGGGCGCTCCACATCGTCTCGTCCGGGGACAACGCCGTGTATCGGTACGACCCCCGCGGCGAGCGCACGAAGACCTACGTGCTCATGCCCGACAGCAACCCGTGGTCCGCGGCCGTGAGCGCCGACGGTCGGCACCTGGCCGTCACGGAGTGGGTGAGTGGCGCCGTCTCGCTGATCGACACCGCGTGCGACGACCACCTGCTGCGTGTGACGGCCCAATAGCGCGTGGCGTGAAACTCGCGTTTCGGCGGAAAGCGTCTAGCATTTGAGCCCGATGTCGCGGATGGGAACCCTCTCGAACGCGCTGGTGCAGGCGGTCGCTGAAGGCCGCGCCGTGCTCTTTGTCGGCGCGGGCTTCTCGCACAATGTCACCGGGCTCGACTGGGCGGCGCTGCTCGAGACGCTGAAGCCGCACATCAGCGACACGAGCGGGTGGGACCACCTGGACCAGCTCGACCGAGCCGAGCTCTACGCCCAGGCGCACGGGCGCGAGCGCCTCGAGAGTGAGCTGGCGGCCCTGCTCCCCACGGCCGATGCCCTTGCCGACAAGGTCACCGAGTTCCACCGCACCCTGCTGGCGCTGCCCTTCCCGATCATCGTCACCACCAACTACGACGGGCTGGTCGAGGCGACCCTCCAGGCCCTCGACGAGCCCTATCGGCTGGTGGTCGAAGAGGACGAGGTCGCCCCGGCCTTGACGGTGCAGGACGGCTGCCGCCTCGTCGTGAAGATGCACGGGGACCTGCTGCTGGGCGATACGGTCGTGCTCACTCGGGACGACTACCTGGGCTACGAAGAGCGCCGCCCAGCGATGGTCTCGTTGCTCCAGTCGCTGTTTCTGTCCCGCACGTTCTTCTTCTACGGCTTCGGCCTGTCGGACCCGAACTTCCTGCTCATCTACAACGCCGTGCTGCGCAAGCAGGCGCGCGGTGGCGGTGCCTGGGCCTTGATGCGCGAGCCCAACGCGCTGCTCGCGAAGTACTGGCAGCAGCATCGGGTCGAGGTCATCGCGGGGAATACGTACAGCGATCTGGAGCGGTTCGTCGACGTCCTCGGCCGCGAGGTCCACCGGCATCGGCGCGACCGGTACGACCTGACCGCCGTGCTCGAAAACCACTTCCCCGACGAGCAGCGGGCGGTCGCGAAGCTCCTCGAGGAGGTCCAGGAGCGCTTCGTCCGCCAGCTGGAGCGCCTCGAGCCCTTCATGTGGGTCCGCCTGCCGCCCCACGAGCTCGAGAGCTACCAGGTGAGCGAGGGCGACGACGCCGTCGGCTCGTTCCGAGTGCTGCGGGCCCTGGAGCTGGGTGGTCTGCCGGTGCCGGCGCGGGTCTTCGCGAGTGCCGCCGAGCTGCTGGTGAAGCTGAACCTGCCCGAGGACGCCCGCGCTTCGGCCGAAGCGTGTCTGCGCGTCTTGCGCCGCAACGGTGAGCGCGCGACGCCGGAGCTGCGCGGCAGCCTCGGGCGTGTGCTCGGTCGGCTGGGGGATCTGGACCGTGCGCGCCCGTTCCTGGAGCGCGCGCTCGTCGAGGGCGATCCGAAGGATCCCGCGTCGCGAACGGCGGAGCTCGCGTGGCTACTGCGGTGTGTCCTGGACCGCGTCGAGCGCCTCCGGGAGCGTCGGCGTGACCGCGCCGCCCGCGACCTGATCCATCGTTTCCTGGTCACCTATGTCCGCTTCTTCGACCTCGCCGCGCGGGTGCCGCCGGCCGAGGACGAGGCGTGGATCTGGTCGTCCTACTACGTGAACCTGCGCCTGGGGCGTCTGTTCTCGTTGGCGAGCGAGCTCGCTGGGCAGAGCGGCTCGGTCTGGGCGCAGCAGGCGATCGACCGGCTCTGCCGGGCCATCGAGCTCGTGCCCGTCAAACCCGAGGCGTACCGCATGTTGCGCCCTCTGCTCGTCTCGCCGCGGAACGGCAAGCCGGAGCCGCGGCGTTGGGCCACCGTGCTCGGCGCCGCCCCGACGGAGGTCCAGCGCAAGCTGCGAGAGCTCTTCGGCGATCGCGCCGACGCGCCGCAAGACCGCCCGACCCCTGTGGTCCCCGAGTCCACGCCCGCGCCTCAGCGCAAAGGGCCGGTCCGCCCGCGGGTCACAAGAACAGAGTGAACCCGGCGACGAAGGCGAAAGCGTCGTCGACGTCGATGGACTTTCGGAACGCGACGTTGAGCTGAGAGCCGCCTGTGCCCTCGCTGGCGGTCGAGAAGCCGATGCCGCCGCTCACGGTCGTCTCTTTCGCCCCTTGGTGGCGCTCGACGCCCAGGCGAAACGGGATCGCCTCGGCCAGGAAGAGCTCGGCGCCGCCTGCGAAAACGAACGAGGCCGTCTTTTTGCCGTCCAGATCGAGGTCGCTCCACTCCGAGAAGCCGTCCAGGTCGAGCACGAAGACGTCGGTCGTGTAGGCGAGGCCGCCACCGGCGCGGCGCGGGGCCGTGGGCTCGTCCGTTTGCAGCAGGTTCTCGCCGTTGACGCCCAGGTGAATCGTGGGCGAGAGGCTGATCACGGCGCCCGCGTCGAGCGTGAACTCGCTCGCGTCCAGAGCGCTCCCCGGCCGGTCGAAGCGCAGATACCGCAGCCCCATCCCCAGGAAGGCCTGGTTCGGGATGAGCGCATGGCTGAACGCCATGCGTGCGTCGTGGCTCTCGATTTCGACCGGCGCGCCCGAGTCCGCGAACTCGTAGGCGTAGCCGACCCCGACCGCCAGCGACGGCTGGGTCTTGGAGTCCACGATGCTCGCGCCGAAGCTGTTCGTATCGTTCGGACCGAGGCGTCGGTAGGCGGCCTGCGCCGCGTAGACGTAGGTCCGCGCCATGCCGGCGGGGTTGCCGAAGAGCGCGCTGTTGGCGACGGGGTCGGCCCGCACCGCACCCGCCAGGCCCACCGACCGCGGGTCGAGGGGCACCTGCGCGGCCGTGGTGACGGGCACGACGGCGGCGAGGGCGAGAAGGGGCTTCCACATGGCGGCGGACTGTATGCGGGGCGCCACCGCGGAATCAATCAAGGCGCGCGGACACCACAAATGTTGAACTGGCGATTCTGGCAGTTCGTCAGGCCGCATTGGGCGCCGTTGAAGCTCGCGGTCAGCACGCCACACCAGTTGTCGTTGTCGCTGAAGCTCCCCGCCAGCGCGTAGGTCTCGGTGCACCCGCCCGCGATGACACCCTGGACGGCGAAGTTGTTGTCCATGGGCCGCGGATTCTGGGTCATCTGGACCGGCATGCCGCTGACGGTCAGCGTATTGCCCGCCACCGAGAAGATGAGCTGCTGGATGTCGAAGCTCACGAGGCCGAAGGCGCACTGGTAGGACGTCCGCGGCACGGTGAACCGACCGTTGTAGTTCGGCGCGAAGCCCCCGCCGGCCCGACACGTGTTGTTGCACATGTCGTTGTCGACCTGGTTGCCGTCGTCGCACGTCTCCATCGCCCCGGCGTCCACGAAGCGGTCGCCGCACCGCGACAGGCCACACGCCCCCGCGAGGCAGATGTTGCGCGGCGCGTTCACGCAGACCGTGCCGTCCGCGGCGCGGACCCCGGGCAGGCAGCCACGCGCGGCATCGCAGGTCTCGGTGCCGTTGCACACCTGGTTGTCCGAGCACCGGGCGTTGTCCGGCGTGCTGACGATGCGGTCGTTCGCCTCGTCGCAGCTCTCGACCGTGCACGCGACGTTGTCGTTCTGGACCGGCGGCACACCCGGGCGGCAGTTCAGCCGCGCGTCGCACGTCTCGGGGCCGTTGCAGAAGAGGCCGTCGTCGCACCGCGCGTTCACCGGATCGTGCACGACCCGGTCCTGCACCTCGTCGCAGCGCGCCTGGGTGCACGCCACCGCGTCGTCCGCGCCCAGCAGGGGATCGACGCCCGCAAGGCAGCCCCGTCGGGCATCGCAGGTCTCGGGCCCATTGCAGAAAATCCCGTCGTCGCAGAGGGCGTTGTCCGGCACGTGGCGGACCTCACCGGTCGCCGCGTCGCAGAAGTCGACGGTGCAATCGACCCCGTCGTCCTGGTCCACGGGTACCGAGACCCGACAGCCGACCCCGACCACACACGCCTCGACGCCGTTGCACGCCTGGCCGTCGTCGCAGCGGGCGTCGACGGGGGTGTTCACCACGCGGTCGCTCGCCTCGTCACACCCGTCGTCGGTGCACGGCAGACGGTCGTCGGTGTCGGTGGGCGGACCCGCCTGGCAGCCTAGCTCGGGCACGCAGACCTCCTCGCCGTTGCAGAAGAGACCGTCGTCGCACCGCACGTCGACCGGGGTGTGGACGACCTCGCGGCGGCCCTCGATACACACGTCGTCCGTGCACTCGAGCCCGTCGTCGACCGCACGGGGCGGACCGGCGACACAGCCTCCGCCGGCGGCGTCGCAGACCTCGTCCCCGTTGCAGAAGAGCCCGTCGTCGCAGCGCGCCGCGTCCGGGGTGTTCAGCACGCTCCGCGTGACCTCGCTGCAGCTGTCCACGGTGCAGCCGATGCCGTCGTTCACGGCCGGTGGCTCTCCGGGGCGGCACCCCTGGACGAGGTTGCACACCTCGGGACCGTTGCAGAAGAGGCCGTCGTCACAGGCCGCCGCGTCGGGCAGATGGTCGACGAAGTCCGTCTCCTCGTTGCACACGTCCACGGTGCAACCGACCCCGTCGTTCAGGTCCGGCGGCGCCCCTGGGAGGCAGCCATCGACCGGGTGACAGACCTCGAAGCCGTTGCAGAAGACCCCGTCGTTGCATCGGGCGGGGGCCGGCGTGTGCACGACGGCGCCCACACGCTCGTCGCATCGGTCGACGGTGCACTCCACGCCGTCGTCCACCTCGGGGGGCGCGCCGGGCAAACACACACCGTCGGTGCAGACCTCGCCCCCGTTGCAGAAGAAGCCGTCGTCGCAGTCGTCGTTGCGCTGGCACGGCGGACGCGGTCCGCAGCCGTCCTGCAGGCTGCACAGCTCGCCCTCGAGGCAGCGCGTGTGGTCGGGCACGACTCGGCAGGCGCCGTCGTCGTCGTCGCAGCTGTCCTGGGAGCAGGCCACCGCGTCGTCACACACCACGGGCTCGCCCGGCGTGCACTCCCCCGCGCGGCAGCGCTCCAGGCCGTTGCACGCCAGGGCGTCGTCGCAGTCGACGTCCTCAGCGCACCCGATGCGCAAAAAACACCCGACCTTCGGGTCACAGACCTGCCCGACCGCGCACGCCGCGTCGTCGGCGATCGTGCGGCACAGATCGTTCTCTTCGTCGCACAGATTCTGGGTGCACAGCAGGTTGTCGGTGCACGGCAACTCGGGATTCGGACGACAGGTGCCGCGCTCGCACAGCTCTGCGCCGTTGCAGAAGAAGCCGTCGTCGCACTCTTCGGGGCCCCGGCAGCCGTCCTCGCCGCCCGCGCCGCCGCTCGCGTCGATCATCGCGTCGAGATCGACCGCGGCGTCCGTCGAGCCCCCGGCCGCATCGTCCCGATTTACGTCCAACAGCGCCGGGCCGTCGCCCTGCTCGCCGCCGCCATCGGCGCCCACATCCAGCAGGACCCGACCGCCGTCGTCCTTGGGCTCCGATGCGTTCCCGCTCGACGCGTCACCGCATCCAGCGGCGACCGAGACCGAGAGCGCCAGGACCCAGAACGCGACCGGAAAGACACCCGATTCACGCATACGACACTCCACGGCGCCTCGAGACCGTCACAGGCGCGACGTTCGCCGGCCTTGACCCGCCCCCCGGCGGGCCCCGACGATGGCAACGCCGAATCATATCGGGCGCGGGGCGACATGGGACAGCGGAATCGGGGACTCCAGAGGCTCTGGTGGTGCGGGTGGACGGGGCTCGCTTTTGCGGCGTGTGACGACTCGACGACAGGGTCGTCGGTCAAGCCCGACATGAGTGTCTTCGTGCGAGATTCAGCGCCGGAGCGGGACGCGGCGCCCGCGCGAGACGCCGAGCTCGACGCGGCCTTGCGGCCCGACGTCGCGCTCGACGCCGCCGTCTTTGATGCGGCGCCGGACCAGAGTGTGCCCGATGTCGCGCCGCCGGACGCCTCGAGCTGCGGCCAGCTTCAGGCGGGTGCAACGGGCTTCGTCGGCACGACCGGCGCCGACGGCCGCCTGGTCGTGCGGGCCGCCGACGCCGTGTTCCGGGTGCGCGCGGTCTCCGCGGGCGGGGCCGACGGGCAGCCCGTCGAGGGGGCGTCCGTGGGCGCGCTGCTCGGCGGCGGCGGCTTCAGCGTCAGCGTGTGGAAGTCCGGCACCCTGGGCGTGACCGCGCTCGGCGAGACACGGGCCAGCGGCGCCGTGGTCGTCGACGGGGCCGCCCAGCTCGTCGGCGGACCTGCGGTGGTCTCGCGCCCCGAGGTCCCGGTGGCGCCCGAGCCCGGCTGTGATCCGGCGCTGCCTGTGATCGACCTCGAGGCCATCCTCCCCACCCAGAGCAGGACCTACGCAGACGTGGCCTCCGGGGGCATGCTGCTGTCGAGGTGTGCCGACGCCCCCGAGCTCGCATCGACGTGTGCGCTGCTCGGGCGCTCGCTCCAGGCGCAGGGCGGACTCGGGGCTGGCCATCTCGGGGCGGAGCCGACGCCGGCCCCAGACGCGCTCGCCCTTGAGCCGGGCGGTCTGCCGCGCCTCTTCGCGCCCGTATGGCGCGACGCCCTGCCGACGGTCTGCGCCGATCGCGGCGGTCTGGTGCCCGTGCGCTATACGGACGGTCGGGACGCCGCGATGCCCCCGCTCTCGACGCGCTTCGACGCGGCCATTGGCCGACTCGCGGGTCGACTCACCGGCGGTGCGCCCGGGGAGCGCCCGGTGTCCGACGACCGGCTGGTTCGCCTGCACGCCTTCGCCTCGGCGCTCGTGCCGCTCATCCGGCCCAACGCCGTCGAGGTCCATGGCGCCGACTCGACCTTCTTCGAGCAATCCGGGCTGCTCGTCGCCGCGACCTACGGGCAGGCCCTCGGGCGCGCCGGGGACCTGCCACGCGACTTTGGGTTCGAGGCCCCCTGGCAGGGCTGGCTCATCGAGGGCACGTCGCCGGCCTTCGACGGTCTCGGTCTGGCGTGGCAACGGGACCGGGCGCGGCAGGGCTTCGGGCCGGCAGCGACGGGATGCGACCTGGTCGTGGTCGAGCGGCTGCTCGCGACCGGCGAGGGGCTCGAGGTCCGCGCCGCCGAGACGCTCGACTATCTGATCCGCCTGCTCGAGGCCGGGCTCGACGCCGCCGACGCCGAGGCCGCGCCGTTGCCGCCCGACATGGCCCCCCGCCTCGACGCTGGCCCGCCGCCCGAAGACGCCGCGCCCCCCGAGGCCGACGCCGCGCCCCCGGAGCCCGACGCCTTCGTCGAGCTGCCCCCGTGCGGCCCGGACGTGCAGGAGCCCAACAACGGGTGGCGCGACGTCGTCGGCGACGGTGAACGGTACCCCCGGAACATGCGGCGCCTCGAGGACCTGACCCTGATGCCTGGCGACGAGGACTGGTACGCCTTCGAGTCGGGCCTCATCAACCCGATGCTCGGGGCCGATCTGGGCCCCGACCGGCACTGCGACGCGCCCCCGGACGGACGCCTCTGCATCCAGACCTACTTCTACTCCTGGGTGAACTACGAAGGTCTGCTCGACGATGCGCTGACGCCCCTCGAGGGCCCGGTCTGCGGTCCGGTCGACGACGTCGTGCGGACGATGCGGCAGGGCATCGGCGGGCTCGCCGGCGAGCCGTGGACCTCGATCGTCGTGCACGTCACCCACGACGGCGCCGGCGCGTCGCCGGTGCCCTACCGCGTCGACGTCTCGCGCTGAGCCAGCGCGATGGCCCACCTCGTCGTTCGAGCGGGCCCCGACGAGGGTCGGGTCTTCGCGCTCGAAGGGACCGAGGTCGTGGTCGGCCGGGGCGAGGGCGTCGGCCTGCAGCTGGGGGACCCCGCGATCGCCCGTCAGCAGTTCCGGCTCGTACATGACGGGCACGGCTGGCGGCTCGTCGACCTGGGCGCTCGCAGCCGAACGATCGTGAACGGCGTGCCCGTGACCGACCAGCGGCTGCAGACCGGGGACGAGGTGCAAGTGGGCGTGACCTGCCTCACCTATGCGGGGGACGCGCCTCGAGACACGATCGACCTACTGCCACGCGGCTTCGACGAGGTCGTCGAGACCTGCGCCGGCCTGTCCGACGAGGACCCGGCGCTGGTCGGGGTCAGCCGCTTCGCAGCGCGCCTCGGGGCGCTGTCGAGCCTGGCCGAGGTCGAGCGCGAGGTGCCGCGCGCGTTGCGGACTGAACTCGGCGCCCATCGGGCCTTCCTCTTCACGCGGGGGCCCGACGGCACCTTGGAGACGGCCGCGTGGGACTGCGCGTCCGGCGCCGACGCACGCGTCGCGTTCGGGCAAACCCTGCTCGACCTCGTTTTCGTCGACGGCAAGAGCGTCCTCTGCGTCGATGTGTGGCGTCGTTCGGACGCATCGACCCGGCCGCACGAAGCCGGCGACGCGGGTCCGGTCCCCTGGATCGCCTGCGCACCCGTCCGGGTGGAGGAACGCCTCTACGGAATGCTCGCCGTGGGCGCGCCGGCGTCGGGCACGCCGCACCTCGGGTTCCTCACGGCCCTCGCGCAGCAGGTCGGGCTGGCGCTGGGTCAGGCCGCACGGTGCGAGGCCCTGGCCCGAGAGAACGCCCACCTGCGCGCGCGGGCGGGGGCACATCCGGCGCTGATCGGGCGCAGCGCGGCCATGGCCGCGGTTCTCCGGTTCGTCGAGGACGCGGGCCAGTCCGACGCGCCCGCGCTCATCATCGGCGAGGCAGGGACGGGGCGGACCCTCGTCGCGGCGTCGATCCACGCCCTGAGCCGCCGCGCGCGGGGCCCATTCGTCGTCGTGCGGTGCGCCGCGTTCTCCGAGGCCGAGCTCGAGCTCGAGCTCTTCGGGGACGAACGGGATGCGGTCCCCGGCGCCCGTTCGGGGCGGATGGGGCGCGTCGAGGCGGCGGACGGCGGCACTCTGCTCCTCGTCGGGGTCGAGACCCTGGGCGCCCGCGGACAAACCCGACTCCTTCACGGGCTCGAGGCGTCGCGCTGGGAGCGTGTCGGCGGGGCGCGCCCCGTGCGGGTCGACGTCCGCGTTCTGGTGGCCACCGACCGCGACCTGCACGGTCTGGTGGACGAGGGTCGATTCCGGGCCGATCTCTGTTTTCGTTGCGCGAGCCTGCAGGTCGCGGTGCCGCCGTTGCGTGAGCGCGCGGACGACCTGCCGGCGCTCGTCGGCGACCTCGTCCGCCGGCTCGCCGAGGAGACCGGCCATCGCATCGAGGGCCTGGAGCCGGAGGTCCTCGAAGCGCTGGCCGCCGAGCCCTGGCCCGGCAACGTGCGGGCGCTGAAAAACGCGCTCGAACGGGCGGTCCTGCGCGCCGAAGGCCCCGTGCTCCGGCGGGCCGACCTGCTGCCTGCGCTGGGGGCGGGCCGGCGCGGCCCGGGCGAGACACAGCCCTCCAACGCGCCGATTCCGCTGGGTCAGGCTCTGCCGCGCCCCGCGCCGCGCAGCCTGCGCGCGCTCGAACGCGACGGCATCGTGGCCGCCCTCGCCGCGGCCCGCGGCAACAAGGCGCAGGCCGCTCGAATCCTCGAGGTCGACCGGGGCACTTTATACAAGAAAATCAAGGACTACGACCTGTGACGACGCACGGAACGGTCCTCGTCGTCGACGACGAGAAGAACATCCGCCTGAGCCTTCAGATGGTCCTCGAGGGCGAGGGCCACGAGGTCGTCGTCGCCGAGTCCGCGGAGCAGGCGCTCGCGATGCTGGGCGAGCTGTCGCCCGACGTCGTGCTGCTCGACATCCAGCTGCCCGGCCTGGACGGGCACGCCGCGCTCGCGCGCATCCGGGCCCTCGACGCGGGCCTTCCCGTCATCATGGTGAGCGGCCACGCCACCGTGACGGACGCGGTCTCGGCCACCCGGGCGGGGGCCTTCGACTTCATCGAGAAGCCGCTGTCACGCGAGCGGGTGCTGGTCTCGGTGGCCAACGCCCTCCGGGAGCGCCGCCGCGACGCCGAGGTCAAGGCGCTGCGGGCCGATTCGGCCTCGGCGATGCTCGGGCGCAGCGCCGTCATGGAGCGCCTTCGGGCGCAGATCGCCAAGGTCGGACCCACCCGCGCGCGGGTCCTCGTCACGGGTGAGAGCGGGACCGGCAAGGAGCTGGTGGCGCGGGCGATTCACGACGCCTCGGACCGCGCCGGCGCCCCCTTCGTGAAGGTGAACTGTGCGGCGATCCCCGACGAGCTCATCGAGTCCACCCTCTTCGGTCACGAGAAGGGCGCGTTCACCGGGGCCGTCGCCCGTCGGCGGGGGGAGTTCGAGCGCGCCCACCGCGGCACGCTCTTCCTGGACGAGATCGGCGACATGTCGCTGGCCGCCCAGGCCAAGGTCCTGCGCGTCTTGCAGACCCAGGAGCTGACCCGCGTCGGCGGTGAGCAGTCGATCCCCGTCGACGTTCGGGTCGTGGCGGCGACGCACCGGGACCTCGGGGCAGCGTGTCGGAGTGGCGCGTTCCGCGAGGACCTCTTTTTCCGCCTCGCGGTCGTGCCCATCGAGACCCCGCCGCTTCGACTTCGCCGTGAGGACGTCCCGCTGCTCGCGGAGGCCTTCCTGTCGACCGTGTGCCGGGAGAACGGCTTTCGGGGCCGCCGCTTCGAGCCGTCGGTCCTCGAGGCGCTCTCAGCCTACGAGTGGCCCGGGAACGTGCGTGAGCTCCGCAACCTCGTGGAGCGCATGGCCATCCTATCGGGCGAGGTCATCTCGGAGCAGGACGTGCCGGACCACATCGGAGAGCGCGGCGGCCGCACGGTCGACGACGCCTCGGCGCTCGCCGGGCAGGGGACGCTGCGGGACTTTCGGGACGCCGCGGAGCGCGGCTTCATCGAGGCGCGGCTCCGCGAGCTGGGCTGGAACATCAGCCGGGCGGCGGAATCCCTCGGCCTCGAGCGCACACATCTGCATAAACGCATGAACGCGCTCGGCATCCGGCGCGAACGATCGACGGGAGAAAGAGGCCCATGAACGCCCAGGACACCGAGCGCGCCGAGTGGCTGTCGCGCACCCCCGACGACTCGAAGGCCCGCACGCTCCGCAGGGTGGCCTGGGCGGTCTCGGCCGTCGTGCTGCTGCTGGTCGCGGCCATGCAGAAGATTCGGTTGCCGCTCCCCGAGGGTGTGTCCACCGCGTTCCTGCCGCCCCTGCACGCGGGCATCAACGCCGCGGGCGCCGTGGTCCTGCTCGCTGCGGGCTACTTCGTGAAGACGGGGCGCATCGAGCTCCACCGCAAGGCGATGCTCGTCGCGCTCCTACTCTCCGTAGGCTTCCTGCTGTCCTACGTCGCGTACCACATGACGAACGACCCGACCCGCTACGGCGGCGAGGGCGCGATGCGCACGGTCTACTTTGTGCTGCTCATCACGCACATCGTCTCGGCGGCCGTGAGCTTCCCGCTGATCCTCTTCACGTTCATCGAGGCGTTCACGAGCCGCTTCGAGCGACACCGCAAGCTCGCGCGGTGGGTGTACCCGCTGTGGCTGTATGTCGCCGTCACCGGGCCGCTT
The DNA here is from genome assembly GCA_049318805.1 of Bradymonadia bacterium. Classification (GTDB taxonomy): domain Bacteria; phylum Myxococcota_A; class Bradymonadia; order UBA7976; family UBA1532; genus CANLBD01. The sequence continues at coordinate 24,663 of JBMOFP010000028.1, read as the reverse complement.
TGCTACTGGATGCTCCGGCCCTACTACGCGTGAGGCCGTTGGGCCTGTAGGCTGCGCGCCAAGGCGAAGAGCCGCGGATCGTCGCCGTTGCGGCCCACGAGCTGGACCCCGATGGGCAGCCCCTGCGGATCGAAGCCCCAGGGCATCGTCAGGGCCGGTTGGCCCGTGAGGTTGAAGGCCGCGGTGTACGCGCCCAGCGGGGCGACCGCGCGGAACTGCGCCTCGGGGCCCAGGTGCGTGAAGGCCCCCACGGGCGGCGGCGCGATGGCGGTGGTCGGGGTGACGAGCAGGTCGAGGCCCTCGAAGCCTTCGAGAACGCGGCCCTGGAGGCGCTCGAAGGTGCGCTGGGCGTCCGGTCCCGAGATGCGTCGACCCGCGGCCCGAAAGGCCCGCGTCACGGGCTGGAGCCGCCCGGTCGAGAGCACCGGCACGTCGCCGAAGAGGCGCTGGTAGATCGGCAGGAACTCCTCGAGCTCACCGACGACCCTCTCCAGAGGCCGCACGGTGTGCCCCATCGCGCCCAGGAGCGCCCCGACCTCCACCGCGGCCTTTGCGCGGACGGGGTCGGTGTCGAAGCCCAGGGGGGCGTCGACCATCACGCCCACCGTCAGGCGTCGGGTCTCGGGCTGGTGACTCGCGGACAGCCAGCTCTCCGGGCCGTGCGGATCGCGACCGCACAGCACGTCGGCGAGGGCCACCGCGTCGTCGAGCCCACGGGCGAGGGGGCCGATGGCGCTCATGCCGAAGCGGTCGTTGGGCGCGTGGGGGTTGGGGATGCCGCCGCGGGTCGGCTTCAGGCCGAAGAGACCATTGAGCGCGGCGGGGATACGCACGGAGCCTGCGCCGTCGCTCCCCGGCGCCACGGGCAAGAAGCCGGCGGCGACGGCGGCCCCGGCGCCCCCGCTGGAGCCACCGGCAGTGCGTGTGAGGTCCCACGGGTTGCGGGTCGGCGGGTGCAGGTCGGTCTCGACGACGGGCATGAGCGCCAGCTCCGAGGTCGGGGTCTTGCCCACCAGGATGAAACCCGCGCGCCGCAGCGCCTTCACCGTGAGGTCGTCCACGGGGGACCAGAGCCAACGAAAGGCCCGTGACCCGAACTTCACGGGGGCGCCGCGCAGCAGGTGCAGGTCTTTCACCGCCACTGGCACGCCGTGAAACGGACCGAGCGCCGCGCCGCGAGCACGCGCGCGGTCCGCCGCCTCGGCCTCGGCCATCGCCCGGGCGCCGCGCACGTGCACGAAGGACCCCACCTGCGGATCGAGGCGCCCGATGCGCTCGAGATACAGCGCCACGAGCTCCGCGCTGCGCAGACGGCCGTCACGAAGGGCGTGACCCTGCTCGAGTGCGCTCAGGGCGAGCAGCGCGGCGCGGGCGGGGTCGGACTCCTGGAAGCGTTCGGGCAGTGACATGCCCGCAGTCTACGCCACGCTACGCCTGAATCGCGCGCGCCGTCGCGACGCCGTTCACCGTCGCGGCGACCCGCACGGCGTCATGGACCTGGTCGTCCGTGAGGCCCGCCTGCAGGACCACGAGCTCGTGGCTCTGCACACAGAGCTCGCAACCGCCGATGGCGCTGACGGCGAGGCACATCAGCTCGAAGAGCGCTTTGTCCCCCGCCGGCTTCGCGATCCGCTGCATGCGCAGCCGCGCGGGCTTGTCGCCGTAGGTCGTGCGGCCCGCGTCCTTCATGAAGTGGCGGAAGCGGTAGTACACGTTGTTCATGCCCATGAGCACCGCCGCGGCGCGGGCGTCGTCGATCGTGGCGTCCGAGATACCCGCGGCGCGGGCGTCCTGGACCATCGCCGTGGAGAAGGCCACGTCGCGCGTGGAGAAGGCCGCCGCGCACGCGACGCCCCAACGCTGTTCCGGGGAAAGGGCGCCGTCACCGAGCACGGCGCTCAGGTTGAGCTTGAGGTCGCGGGCGGCCTCGGGAAGCTGCTCACGCAGCGCATCGAGCTGAGGTCCCATGGAAAACTCCTTCTTTGCGCTCAGCCGAGGGTCGGCTTGCCCTTCTCCCAGTTGCACGGACACAGCTCGTCGGTCTGCAGCGCGTCGAGCACACGGAGCACCTCGGGCACGCTGCGCCCCACGCTCAGGTCGTTCACGCTGACCCACCGGATCACGTTCTCGGGGTCCACGATGAAGGTCGCGCGCAGCGCCACGCCGTCGTCCTTGTGCAGGATGCCCAGGGTCGACGACAGCTCGCGCTTGATGTCCGCGAGCATCGGGAACGGCAGGTCGCGCAGGTCCGCGTGGTCTCGACGCCAGGCGAGGTGCACGAAGTGCGAGTCCGTGCTCGCGCCGAGCACCTGGGCGTCGCGGTCGGTGAACTCGCGGTTCTTTTTGCCGAACTCGGCGATCTCCGTGGGGCAGATGAACGTGAAGTCCATGGGCCAGAAGAAGACCACGCGCCACTTGCCCGGGTGGGACTTGTCGGTGAGGGTCTTGAACTCCTCGCCCTTCTCGAGGCTGACGCAGGCCTGCAGGCTGTAGGCGGGGAACTTGTCTCCGATGCTCAACATCACGCTTCTCCTCGGGCCGACCTGGCCCTGACTGGGTTGCTCTTTGGGGTTCGCCGTTGCGGCGCTGAGGTCCGTAAGAGCACGGGTCGTGCCAGGCCCTGCGCCGCGCCGTTGCGTGGGCAACGCCGAGGCGAGACAACCGCGGGTCGGTCCCACCGAAATGGCGGTGAGCGAAGAACCGAAATGTCGGTTCTCTCTCGACGTGGACCCTCAGGGGGTCGGCGCGCTCGACTTGGGTGCGTTCGGCTTGGCGGACTTGGCCGGCTTGGCGGGCTTCGGCTTGGCGGGCTTCGCGGGCGCCGTCGGCACCTGCACATCCTTGCGCGCGTAGAGTGTGAGCGTCTTCGAGCCGGCTACGGGGACCGAACGGAAGTCGCGCGCGAGCCACTCGTTGAAGGCCTTGAACCCCCGCCGGTCCTCGTTGGGCGCAACCACGACGAACGCCGGGCGCGCCGCCTGAACCTCGTCGAGGATCTCCCGCCACGGGCCATCGGCCACGAAGGTCTCGGGCGTGCCGGGGCGTCGCCAGGTGTTCGTCAGCGGGGTGGTGAGCACGTTCATCACCTTGTAGTTGCGGCTCGCCGCGCGCCGGTCGGCGTGGAAGTAGACGGGCCACGCCCACCGCCCCCAGACCCAGATGCGGTCCTCCGGCGCGCTGTGGGCCGCAACGACCTTCGCGACCCGTTGCGCATCCAGGTCGCGCGCGAAGCGGCGCTCTTGCCGAATCTGCCGCAGGTTGCCTGCGTCTTGGGCCGCCGCGAAGACCAGCAACACCCCGACGCCCGAGGCCACCAAGAGGCCCTGAAGGCGGCGCCCCGGGGGCGACCAGCGGTAGGTCGTGCGCTCCAGCAACAGCGCCGCGAGGTTGCCCGGAGCCGCCGCCGCCAGGGCGAGCGCGGGCAAGAGGTGCAGGTAGTACGACTTGTAGAAACGGAACCCCACCGCGGCGGCGAGGAAACCGGCACCGAAGAGACCCAAGAGAAGCAGGCCCACGAGCGTGGGTCGCCGCAGCCCGCGGCGCAGCCCCAGGAGCGCCCCCGCGGCGAGGACCGTCGGCAACGCCAGATACTCCCAGAAGCCCAGCAGCCCATCCCCGAGCCGCAGGAGCTTCTCCCCCAGGTCCAGCGGGCTCCGCGCGTACTTCCAGCCGCCCTCCGACAGGAAGAACGTGCCGAGGAAGTCGCCCAGCGCGCCGTGCGCGGCGTACCAGAGGCCCAGCGGCACGAAGCCGAGCACCGCTCCGCCGACGAGCCCCGCGAGCCCGCGCCCGACCGGACCCGGGGTGAAGCCGTCCGGGAGCGCGACGTATCGGCTCGCGATGACCAGCAGCGCGTACATCGGCCCCAGCGCGGCGCACTGGTGTTTCACCTGGGCGGCGAGCACGACCAGCGCACCCGCCAGCGCGTAGAGCGCGACGCGTCCCCGCGCGAGCGCCGCCACGAAAGCCCACCCCGACGCGACCCACGGCAGGGCCATCCACGTCTGGTAGTTGAGGTCGATGCTGTCGCTGACGGGCGAGACCACCGTGTAGAGCGTCGCGGCCACCAGCCCCGCCCGGGGCCCCCACAACGTACGCGCGGTGCCGTGGAGCGCCACGGCCGAGAGCCAGGCGAGCCACGCGCCCGCCCAGACCAGCGCAGACAGAGAGCGGCCAAAGACCCCCCAGACGCCCCAGGCCGCGAAGAACGCACCGGGGGCCTTCGTCTCCACGCTGTCGCGCAGCGGCAGCAAGCCGTGCCGGAGCAGGTCGGCGTTGTAGGCGATGCCCGCGGCGTCCTCGTTGTGGAAGCCCTCGGTCGACAGCGCGGGCCAGCGCAGGGCGAAGTTCACCGCGAGGAGCACGAGCAACGCCGCCGCCTCGACGGTGAGGCTCAGGTCTCGGGGGCGTTCGGCCATCGGCCGGGATTGGCCGCGACACTCGCGCGTTGTGTCAAGCGAATGAAGCCGCTACCGTGCGCGCCCCATGGACCTGTCGGTCGTCATTCCGGTCTACAACGAAGAGGAGAGCCTCCCGCGGCTGCTCGATGAGCTCCACGCGGCGCTCACCGGCACGGGCTTGACCTACGAGCTTGTGCTGGTGGACGACGGCTCCCGGGACAAGAGCTTCGAAGTGTTGGCGGCCGCCGCAGCCCACGACCCCGCCTTGAACGTGGTGCGGTTCCGGCGGAACTTCGGGCAAACGGCGGCGCTCCAGGCCGGCATCGACGCCGCGCGGGGCGCGCGCGTCGTTCTGATGGACGCCGACCTCCAGAATGATCCGAAGGACATCCCGGCCATGCTGGCGCAGCTCGACGCGGGCTTCGACCTCGTGGCGGGGTGGCGCGCGGACCGGAAGGACACCTTCGTCAACCGGCGCCTGCCCTCGATGATCGCCAACTGGATCATCGGGCGCGTCACCGGCGTGCGGCTCCACGACTACGGGTGCACCCTCAAGGCGATGGACGCCGAGGTCGCGAAGTCCTTGCGGCTCTACGGTGAGATGCACCGCTTCATCCCCGCCATCGCGAACTGGATGGGGGTCCGCCTGGTCGAGATGAAGGTCAACCACCGGGCCCGCATCTTCGGGACCACCAAGTACGGCATCGGCCGCACCCTGCGGGTCGTGCTCGACCTCATCACCGTGCGGTTCGTGCAGCAGTACCTCGTCAAGCCCATGCAGGTCTTCGGGCTGGCGGGCTTGCTCGCGGGCGGCGCCGGTTTCGCCATCTGCGTGTGGCTCGCCTTCTCGCGACTCGCCTTCGGCACCCCGCTCGCGGACCGTCCGCTGCTCTTGCTCGGGGCGCTGCTCATCATGGTGGGCGTGCAGCTGCTCTCGCTCGGGCTCGTGGCCGACGTGCTGGCGCGCACCTACCACGAGGCCCAGGGCAAGCGGGCGTATCACGTGCGCACACGCATCACGGGCGCCGGGCGCACCGCGACGCGCGGCACCGGGGAGGGCTGAGCGTGCTCGTCGACCGCCTCATCGGCCTGCTGAAGAAGGTCCCCATCGACCTCGGCCAGGGCAGCGTGGCCGAGACGACCGAGGGCAAGCAGATCGCGCTGCGCCTCGTGCCGAAGGTGCCGCCCGGCGAGGTCCGGCGCGCGCTGGACGTGGGCGCGCGCGAGGGCCACCAGACCCGGTGGCTCGAGGCCCAGGGCTACACCGTGACCTCCATCGACGTGGAGCAGCGCTTCCCAGCGTGCCGCGTCGTCGACGCCAACGCGCCGCTGCCCTTCGCCGACGCCAGCTTCGACCTGGTCTGGTGCTCCGAGGTCATCGAGCACCTCGAGCAACCGGCGGCTTCTTTGGCGGAGCTGCGGCGGGTCACCAAGCCTGGGGGCGAGCTCGTGCTCACGACCCCGAACAGCTACGCGTGGCTCTTCCGCGCGCTCGCCGTCGTGGGCTTCACGCCCCAGCGTATCCAGCGCAAGGACCACCTGCACTTTTTCGACGGGGGCGACATCGAGAAGCTCGCCCCGGACGCCGAGGTCTACGGTTACTTCCCGTACCTCGTCGTCAAGCGCACCATCACCCGCGGCGTGGGCGCGCTCTCGCCCACCTTCGTGCTCCGCATCAAGCGGTAAGCGGTCAGAGGGTCAATAAGGGTGCTGCTCACCGCCACGGTCGCCCTCCATGCGCTCGCCGGGAGCATCGCGCTGGTCGCGATGTGGGTGCCGATCTTCTCGAAGAAGGGCGGTCGCGTTCATCGCCGCGCGGGCCGCGTCTACGCGCACACCATGACGGCGGTCGTCGTGCTCGCGTGGGCGGCCTGTGCCCAGAACCTCGCGCTCGGGCGCAACGTGAGCGGCGTGCCCTTGCTCGCGCTGCTCGCGCTGCTCGCGCTCGGCAACCTGAGGTTCGGCCTCAACGTCCTCTCCGTCGAGCCGCCCTCGCGGTTCGCGCGCGCGCTCGCCCTCGCGATGGTCGGCGCGGGCGTCGGCGGCCTCGTCCATGGCCTCGTCGACGACCAGGTCCTGATGCTGCCGTTCTCCGCGCTCTGCCTCTACTTCGGCGTCCAGCACACGCGGGCCTACCGGGCACCGCCCGTTGCGCGCAACGCGCGGATCGCGGCGCACCTCGGCAACGTGCTCGGCTCGTGCATCGCGGCGTGGACCGCGTTCCTGGTCGTCACCGCCCACGGCCAACTGCCCGTGCCGCGGCTGCTCGTCTGGATGGCGCCGACCCTCGTCTTCACGCCCGTCATCGTTCTCTGGGGGCGAGCCTGGGCGCGCCGCGGGACTGCCTGACGAGGGGATCCCCTTCTCCATTCAGCCCCTGGGCGCCATCGGGCTCGGACGCTCCCAGGGCGTGCCGATCCTGGCCGACGACGACTGTGCCGAGCGGGCGTGGTCGGTCAACGGCGCGGTGAACCTGCTCTCCGACGGCCTGGGCGAGATGCGCCCACCGGTCCCCGCCGACGCCACGGACGAGTTCACGCGCGGTCGCATGCAGCCCGACCTGAACGGGACGCGCGAGGCGTTCGAGCGCAAGGACTACGCCCAGGGCTCGACGGCCGAGGTCGCCGGGCACGGTCTGTACGGCGACTACGCCCTGTTCATCCCGCGGTCGGTCATCAGCCTCGAAGGCGCGCCCGCGACCAGGTCCTGGGCCGGAGGGGTGCCGTCGAGGCGCCGGACGAGCTCGGTCCCCGGTTCGGGCCCGTCAAAGACGCCGTATGTGCGCCCCCGGCGCGCCGCTTCGACGGTCGGTGTCGCCGAGCAGCCTGCTCCCTGACTCGGTCTCCGGTCAGCGAGGGGCTCCGCGACGAGGCGACCGCGCGCCGCAAACCGGCTTCAGGGTGGGGCGTGAAGTCATCGCGCTCGACTCTGCCTCACCGGTGACCGATGCTCGCGAACGCTCGACTCTTCATCTCACCCCCCGAGGGAACCATGGCTCTCCAGCGCCACACCGACGCGCTCCGCGCGCCCAACCCGTCTCAGGGACCCGCGCTCGCCCCCGCCGAAGCCCGCGTCGGTGAAGCCGCTGCGGCCCAGCGCAGGTACCTGGGCAGCCTGGGGCGCGGCGCGGCGCCGGGGACCGGACCCGGGAAGGCCCAGGCCGCGCCGCCCGGTGCGGATCCCGAGCTGCTGCTCGAACCTTCGGCCGCCCAGGGCCAAGGCGAGGGCGGCAGCGCCGGCAGCGAGGACGCCCTGGAGGGGAACACGCCTCTCACCGCGGCCATCGACGCCCCGACCAGCCCGGAGGTCGCCGCGACACCCACGGGGGTGGCCGCCGTGCCCCCCGAGAAACGCAAGATGATCCGGCACGGCAGCGCCGGGGCCGAGGTCGAATACGCCCAGGAGCGCCTCAACGCTCACGGCGCCGAGCCGACGCTGGACGTGGACGGCCAGTTCGGCCCCAAGACCCGCGCGGCCACCTCGGCTTACCAGCAGAGCCACGCGCTCTCGCCCGATGCCATCATCGGCCCCAAGACCTGGGCGTCGCTGGATGGCCCCGTCGAGGTGGGCAAGACGCAGGGCGGCGGCGGGGGCGCCGGCGGTGGCGGCGGCGCGGGTGCCAAGACGCTCATGTACGACACGGCCACGACCAGCGTGACGCCGCCCGCCGAGGGCACGAAAAAGGCCGCCATGCAGAAGGCCGTCGAGGCGAAGCAGACGGCCGGCGACCTGGGCAAGACGGTCAAGGCGGAGGACAAAGGAGACGACGCCCTGGGCGCGCATCTGCTCAACGCCACGGCCCAGCTCGGCAGCAAGAACCGTTGGGCGAGCGAGGTGGACCTGCAGACGGTGGTGGGCTTCAAACCCAAGGGCCCCGGCGAGCGCCCCGTGGGCAAGGTCACGATGCGCCTGGACGGTGAGGGCAACGCCGAAACGAAACTCATCGGCATGGGCGCCGTGGTCACCGCCCAGAAGTACGCCGACCTGGACGCCGCCAAGAAGGGCCTGAAGGCGGATTTCGGTTTCGCGAACATCGTCGACGGCGGCGCCACCTGGACTCTTGCCGAGCTGAACAAGGTGGACGCCGCGTTGCAGCGCACCGGATCCGCCGAGAAGGCCGCCCTCCAGGGGGTCGACCTGGTGCGCGAGGCCACGATCCTCAGCAGCAAGGGCACGCCGCTCGCCGGCGAGTTCAGCTACAAACACGGCGTCGCCACGGGGGCCGACAAGGCCACCCACGCCGAAAAGCTGAGCATCGCCGACTCGGCCTTCTCCGCGGACGGCGTGAACTTCATCGGCGGTGCCGCCAACGCCGCCGAGGCCAGCTTCGAGACGATCCTGCACGAGGTCGGGCACGCGGTGGAGCACGCCGAAGAACGCAAGACCTCGGCGGCGAAGTTCGACGCCATGGCCGGCCACAACGCCGCCGTGACGAAAGCGAACGCGGCCAGCAATACGCAGTCGGCGTCGGTCACGGCCGCGCGCAACGCGTTCCTGAAGCTCCCCAAGGACGAGAAGAAGTCCGGCACGGCCTTCGCCAACGCCGCGTTCGCCGTGACGAACGCCTGGGCGAAGGTGGCCAACAACTCCAAGACGGCCGAGCACGACGCCAACGTGAAGGCCGCCCAGGACGCGACGACCGCCCGCGAGACGGCGCGCACGGCGCTGGAGACCAAGTCGGCCACGCACCCGGCCCTGGGGCTCTTCAAGGGTCCGAACGCGGACGTGGACGCGTGGGGCAAGGCCTGCGAGGACCGCGTGGCCGCCCACAAGGCGCAGGAGGCGGCCAAGACGGCCGCGGACGCCCAGATGAAGAACGGCGAGTCCAAGCGCCTGGCCAAGTTCCGCACCTTCGTGGGCAAGGAGAAGCTCACCCCGCCCACGCAGTACGCCAAGGCCGAGGGCATGGGCGAGTGGTACGCCGAGGCCTACTCGCTCTGGAAGAACGACCCGGCGTTCCTGGACGACCAGTACCCCAAGGTGAAGAAGTGGTTCGACGACGGCGAGCACCTGAAGGACTGACCCTGGCCCTGGGCGTGCTCGCGGCGGCCTGCGGCGCGACACCGGACCCTTCGGAGACGCGAACGGAGCCCGCGCTCGGCGTGCCCAGCGCCGCCACCGGGCTGTACACCTTCGCCCTGCCGGCGGGCTCGGCGCCACTGCCCGCCGGGCTCGACGCCGCCGAGTCGCTGCACGAAGCCGCCGCCGCCGCGTTCGGCGCGGGGGACTTCGCCGGGGCCGCCGAGGGGTTCCTCGAGGCCGCGCGCCGGGCCAATCCGGCCGAGGCCTCACCCTACGCCCCCGAGCTTGCGGGGGCCCGCACCGCCGCCTGCCGCAACGCCGCGCTCGCCTTCGCGGCGGCGGGTCGACCGGACGCCGCCCGGGCGCGCGCGCTCGCTCTGCGCGGCGCCGACCCCGCCTGCGCCGACGCGCTGGAGGCCCTGACGCCCGCGCCTTGAGCGCGGAGTGCGCCCACGCGCGGCGCCTGCGCGTCGGTCGGGTCGGTTTCGGCAAGCGGCAAGAGCGACCGCGGCACGCGGGGGGCGCGGCGAGCACGAGCAGGTTGAACGCGGCGAACGGCTCGGCCGCGGCCGACGGTCCGCGACGCCGCGAACCCGCGCGGTGGGGCGCCCGCTTTCCGAACTGGAAGTCCATGAACGGGGCCCCTCACCGGGCCAGAACACAATCCCGATTTGTTACCCACAGAATCCCGTTTTGCCACCCACGAAATCCCGTTTTGCCATTGACGACCGCGGCCCGTGGCGCCAGGATCGTGCTTCGTGTACCCACGCTACGCGACCGCAAGAGTCGACGCGGCCCTCGCTGATACGCGTGTGGTCTACATCGGCGGCCCTCGGCAGTCGGGCAAGACGACCCTGGCCCGCGCGCTCTCCGGCGCGTCCCGGCCCTTCTTCACCCTCGACGACGAAGCGACACGTCAGGCGGCGCGGAGCGATCCGACGGGATTTCTTCGCGGCCTCGACCAGGCGGCGATCGATGAGGTCCAGCGCGCGCCCGACCTACTGTTGGCGATCAAACGGAGCGTCGATCTGGACCCGCGGCCGGGCCGCTTGCTGCTGACGGGTTCAGCGGACCTGATGACGCTGCCCACGGTGGCCGATTCGTTGGCGGGTCGGATGGAGGTCGTGCCGCTCTTGCCGCTCGCCCAGGCGGAGATCGAGGGGACACCGACCGGCTTCCTCGACGCGGCCTTCGCGGGGCGGTTCCGAGCCGGGGGCACGTCGACCGTTCGGGGTGAGTCCCTGACGGCACGCATCCTCACGGGGGGATACCCGGAGGCCTTGCAGCGGGCCGCGCCGGAGCGGCGCCGACGATGGCACCGAGAGTATCTCCACGCCCTCCTGCGGCGCGACGTGGCCGACATCGCGGCCCTCGACCGGCTTTCGGACCTGCCTCGACTCGTCGAGCGCCTCGCAGTCGCGAACGGCCAGTTGGTCAACTTCGCCGCGTTCGGGACCGACCTCGCGATGGACCGGAAGACGGCTCAGCGCTACGTCGATGTCCTGGTGTCCATGTACCTCGTGGAGTTGCTGCCGGCGTGGCACACGAACGCGCTGAGTCGGCTGACGAAGTCGGCGAAACTGCACTTCACCGACTCGGGCCTCGCCGCGACCCTCGCGGGCCTCACGCTGGAGAGAGCGCGTCGCGACCGAACCGCGCTCGGGGCCGTTTTCGAGACCTTCGTCTACGGCGAGCTGAGGAAGCAGGCCTCGTTTCGTGAGTCCCCGGTCGCGTTTCATCACTTCCGGGGGCGCGAGACCGAAGAAGTCGACCTCGTCCTCGAGGACCCCGAGGGGCGCCTGGTCGGCATCGAGGTCAAAGCGAGCGCCACGGCGACCGCGGCCGACTTCCGCGGGCTGCGCATCCTGCAGCAGGCGGCCGGTCCGCGCTTCGCCGCCGGTCTCCTGCTGCACGACGGCGAGCAGGTGATCCCCTTCGGTGAGCGACTCTGGGCGATGCCGATCGAGAGGCTGTGGACCGAGCCTGGCCGGCAGTGACGGCGGAGCCCCCGCGCCTCAGAACTGGAAGTAGATGAACGGCGGCGGCTTCTCGGGCGCGAAGGCCACACACGCCGCGAGCATGAGGAGGACGCACAGCACCCGGACCGCCAGCGGCCAGTGCGCGACGACACGGACGGCGCTCGACGGGTCCTCGCGCCGGAGGTTGTGCACCACGACGAGCCCCACGATGAGCGCCGTAAGCAGCGCGAGCTTCGGCCCCTCGCCCGAGGCCTGCACGGCGTCGAAGAACGCGCCGCCGCTCCAGCCCTCGAGGAAGAGAAGGCGCGCGAAGATCGCCCCGCAGTCGCTCAGCGACTCCGCGCGGAAGAGCGCCCAGCCCAGGCACGTCAGGTGGAAGAAGGCGAGCCGCCGAAGCACCCGCACGGCGCCCTGCGCGGGCAGGCGCTCGGCGAACGCGCGGAGGAACGCAGGCCGGAAGACGACCAACAAAAGCCCGTGGTACGCGCCCCACAGCACGTAGTTCCAGGCCGCGCCGTGCCAGAGCCCCCCCAGCAGCATGGTCAGCACCAGGTTCAGGCGCGCGCGCGCCTCACCCGACCGATTGCCGCCCAGCGGGATGTACAAGTAGTCGCGCAGCCAGCTCGACAGCGAGATGTGCCATCGCCGCCAGAAGTCGCTGGGCCCGTCCGCGGCGTAGGGTGCGCGGAAGTTCTGCATGAGGTCGAAGCCGAGCAGGCGTCCGATGCCCACGGCGATGTCGGAGTACCCCGAGAAGTCGCAGTAGATCTGCGCCGCGAAGGCGTAGGTCCCGAGCCACATCGCCGGACCGAGCGTGTTCTCGGGATCGGCGTAGGTGAGCTCGACGAGCGGGGCGAGGTTGTCGGCGATCACGACCTTCTTGAAGGCCCCGAGCGCGATGAGCCCCCAGGCATCCCAGCGATTCGTGAGCCCCGTCGCGCGGACGGGATCGGCCTCGGTGCCGACACGCTCGCACTGGGGGATCAGGTGCGTCGCCCGCTCGATGGGGCCGGCGACGAGCTGGGGAAAGAACGTCACGTAGAGCGCGAAGTCGACGAGCGTCCGAGCGGGTGGAAGGTCCCGCCGGTACACGTCGATCGTGTAGCTCATGGACTGGAACGTATAAAACGAGATGCCGATCGGCAGGACGATCTGCAGCACCTGCGGATCGGTCTGCACACCCGCGAGCGCGAGCAGCCCCGACGCGGAGTCCACGAAGAAGTTCACGTACTTGAAGAAGCCGAGCACGGACAGGTTCGCGACGACACTCGCCGCGATGAGCCGCTTGCGGCGCCCGGCGTCGTCGGTTCGACCCAGCAGGCGGCCGACCTGCCAATCGAAGAGCGTCGTCCCGATGAGCAGGAGCAGGAACCACAGGCTCCAGGCCCCGTAGAAGACGTAGCTCGCGAAGAGCAGCACACCCTTCCGAGCGCGGGGCGGCGTCCACGCGTAAACGCTCAGAAAGACGACGAAATACAGCAGGAATGCGGGCGTGGTGAAGGTCACTTCGTGGCCCCCAGCGTCTTCAGGCGGGCTTCGAAGAGCGCCTGCTGCGCCTTGAGCCCCGCGGGGCTCACGTGGGTGCCGTCCTTGAAGTCCTCACGGCGCCTCGCCCCGGGCAAGCCGGGCAGCCCCGTCGACAGATCGACCAGGCGCACCCACGGCCGCGCGTCCACCAGCGCGGTGTGCAGCGCGCGGTGCTTCTCCCACGCGGCCTGCTGGGCGGGTGTGCCCTCCGTGAGCAGGTCGTCGGGCAGCAACATGAAGTAGCTGATCTCGGCCAGTTCACGGAGGTCATCGAGCAGCGCCTCAGTGACCGCGGTCTTGTAGGCGATCTCGTCGTCGTCGTAGCCGCACCCGTGGGTGCCCGCGGGCTTCGGGCCCTGCGTCTTCGCCCAGCGCCACGTATCGTTCGGCTTGGGCGCGCCCAGGATCGCCTTACGCCACTGGTCCTGCAGGAAGCCCGAGTCGCCGTACACACCCGAGGCCTTCACGGCGAAGAACCGCCCCAGGTAGTCCAGGGGCAGCTCCGCATGGGCGTAGAGCGCGAACGCCCTCGGCAGATCGCTCGTCGGGAGCAGCAGCTCGTCCTGGAGTTGGCGCTTCGAGTGCGCGAACTCACACTGCTGGAACAGGTTCGTGCCGAAGAACGCGATCTGGTAGCGCCGGCCGCGGGCGAGCATCTGGCGCACCTCGGCCCACGTGCACGGCTGGTGACACCCGTTCATGTGGGCGTCGACCACGTCCTCGACCTTCCGGCCCAGGACCTTCGCGAGGTACGGATTCGGCAGCCAGTCGGCCGAGGTGCTCGAGCCCAGGAGCACGACCCGGGCGTCCTTGCCCGCGTGCACGCGGTGCAGCCCATTGCGCACGGTGTTGCGCTCCCACCCCACCGTCCGGTCCTCCGACAGGAGTGTGTCCGTGAGCCAGAGCCCGCACAGCAGTAGGAGGACAGGACCGATCAGTCGCACGTGCGTCGCGCCGGAGAGTGAGCGCCGGAAGCTCACCCGACCTGGGTGCCGAGCGCAAGCGGCGCGTGCGCGCCGCGCCGAGTTCGACTAGGGTCGCGGCATGTCCGCGCCCGTTCCCATGTTGGGGGAGGCCTGCGCCCTCCTCAGCGGGCTCGCATGGTCCGCGTCGCTCATCCTGTTCCGTCGGGTCGAGGGCATCTCGGCCGTCGGCCTCAACGTCTTCAAGAACGTGGGCGCGACCGCGCTGATGGGGGTCACGCTCCTGCTGCTCGGGCACAGCCTCTCGCCCGACCGCACGCTGGCCCACTGGCTCACCCTCGCGTTGAGCGGCCTGCTCGGCATCACCGTGGCCGACTACCTGTTCTTCAAGGCGCTGGGCACCCTCGGCCCCGCGCGACTCGCGGTCGTGGAGTGCACGTACGCGCCTGCGGTCATCATCATGGCGGCCCTCGTGCTGAACGAGCCCGTGCCGCCCACCCTCGCGCTCGGGGGCGGGCTCGTCGCCGCCGGCATGCTCGTCGTGACCACCGGCGCCCACCCCCCGAGCACACGCGCCGCCGAGGAGCGACCGTGGCTCGGTGCGCTCTACGGCGCGTCGGCGCTGCTGATCATGGCGCTCGCCATCGTCATCGCGCGCCCGGTCTTCCGGGCCGAACCCGACGCGAGCCTGGTCGAGATCAGCTTCGTGCGCCTCGTCGCGGGCACGGTCGGGCAGTTCGCCCTCATTCTGCCGAGCGCGACCTTGCGCCGAGAGCTGGGCGTGCTCCGACCCGGACCGCACTGGAAGCTCCTGGTTCCGGCGACGATCCTCGGCGCGTGGCTGTCGGCGCTGCTGTGGCTCGGCGGCTTTTTCTACGCCGCGGCCGGCACCGCTGCGGTGCTGAACCAGACGACCACGGTCTTTACGCTCCTGCTGGCGCGGGCCTTCCTCGCCGAGCCCCTCACGCCGCGCCGCATGCTCGGCGTCGCCCTCGGTGTCACGGGCGCATGGGTGGTGCTGGTCTGAGAGGGTCGTCCGATTTCGTTCGGCCCTCTGAGTTGCGTTTTGTGCTGCCTCGATCCCCCCCGGTCTCCTACATTCCGGGCCATCGACCGAACTCTGCGGAAATGTCCATGAAATCCGAACTTCGAACCCCGACCTCCCGCGCCCTGTTGGGGATGGCCCTCCTGCTCGCGGCGTGCGGGGACGACGGCGGCACGCAGCGCCTCGAGCGCGCGGACACCTCGGTCTCCGAGGACGCCCGGCCGGAGGGGGACGTGTATCGCCCGGACGACGCCGAGGTGCCGACGCCCCCGGCCGACGCCGAAGTGCCGACGCCCCCGGCCGACGCTTCGATCCCACCGCCGGCGGACGCTTCGACGCCTCCCCCGGTCGACGCCGACCTGCCGCCGACCGACGGGGGGCCGCCGGCCGATGCCGGGCCCGTGCTCGGACCCGCGCCTGACTTCGACGAGGTCGCGGTCTCCACGGCCGGCGAGACCACCTACGTCGCGTGGCGCGCTGGTGACCGGATTCGTCTGCGCTCCTTCCGAGGAGACCTGCAGTTCACGGGAGACGGCGTCGACCTCGCGGGTCCCGTCGCCGACGTCGTCGGCATCGCCGCGCTCACGGTCGCCGAGATCCCGCTCGTGGCCTGGGCCGAGGGGGACGACGCCCCGATCCGTGTCGCCCAGGGGGACCGTCCCGGCACGCCGCCGCTGGAGCTCGAGGTCACGGGACGCCCGATGCTCACCGAGCTCGGGGGTCGGGTGCTCGTCGTCGGTCGCGCCCCCGGAAACGACCCTGACCGCCCCGTCGCGTGGCAGGTCCTCGACGCCGACGCCTCACCGGACGCCCTGCCGGCCCCCGTCGAGCTGCCCGGCATCTCGGCGCGCCCGGACTCGCTCGGCGGCATTGGCCAGGCCGCGGTCCTGCGCTTCGGCGCCCCCGGGCAGTGCATCTACATCGACGCGATCGGCACGCCCCTCGGCAACTTCGTGTGCAAGACCGAGCCCGGCTTCGTGCTGAGCAACGGTCGAAACGCCCGCCTGCTCGTCGCGCAGCGGCGCGGCGGTGCCCTCAACGCGGCGGTCACCGCGGTCTTCGGGGCCGAGTCCTTCACGCCGTTCGTCGTGGGCGGCTATGACGTCGCCGCTCAGACGCCCTTCCCCCCGGACAACGGCACCCAGCCGCTCGTCCTCGTCTCCCGGGACCGCAACGACCCCGAGGTCGATCGGCTTCGCCTCTTCCTGCCCGGGGTCGATGCGCTCTGGCGCTCTGAGCAGGCCTTCGACGTTTGGCCCCCCGAGTGGAGCACGGTCCGCGCGGTCGTGCGTCGCGGCGAGACCGCGGCGCTGCTCGAGTTCGGTCACCCCGTCGACCCGGTCGTGCGGTCGATCCCCGTGGTGCAGCGCGCCTTCGACGCCGAACCCTACAACCTGGACCCCCCGGCCAACGTGCCGCCGGGCTGCCTGCCGACCCTCGAGCAGTGCGACGACATCGACCAGGACTGCGACGGGCAGACGGTGAACGGGCAGTGCTGCGAGCTCACGGACACCCGCTGGGAGCAGACCGTCACGCCCGGGCGCCCCATCGTCGGCGTCAGCGTGGCGGACGTCCCGAACCGCGACACGTATTTCCTCAGCTTCCAGCACGATGACGACAGCATCACGGCGTGGCGCGCGTTCTTCGTGGACAACGATCGCCGCGTGCAGCAGATGCCGCGCCCGCTCGACAACCTGGTCGTCGCCAACGACAACCAGCCCGCGTGGAATCTGACCAACGCCCGGGACCCGATCCAGTACCTGCGCGTCGGCAACTGGAACATGCTCGTCGCTCGGGACCTCGCCGGCACCACGACCGTCTTCACGGGCGCGCCGAGCCGGGTCGCCGAGCTCCGGGTCCGCCCCCCGATCCCCGTCGACGACTGCGCCCGGGTGCTCGCCACGGACCGGGTCGTGCCGAACAACGAGGACGGCATGTCGGCCATCATCGTCTGCCCGCGCAAGGTCGTGCGCCTGCTCCCCGAGGTCTCCCAGGGCCCCGACGAGACGCTCGTCTTCGATGACCTCCCGCCCGAAGGGGCCGAGTGGGCCACGATCACCCGCGTCTCGGTCGACGTCGTGCAGATCCTGGTCGCTTACCGCAACGCCGAGCGCGCGTGGCGTTTCAAGCTCGTGCTCGCGACCGCCGGCGCCGGGCTCCAGATCTCCCCGCTCCCGGACCTCGCGCTGGACCTCCAGAACCAAGGGGACGACGCCGCCGACCCGGTCTACTACGACCTCGCCGACACCGCCCACATGCAGTTCCTCGGCTCGGGCGCGGCCCGGGTGCGCATCAAGGCGCCCGGTGGCGGCTACCAGTGGACGCCGCTCCTGATTCAGGGCGAGGCCATCGACGCGCGCTTCGGCGGTTTGAACAAGCAGGTCGTGGTCCGTACGCGCAGCGAGACCGGCTACGACTTCTGGACCGCGAGCACCGGAGGCGACGGCCGGGTGAACATCTGGGCGTTGCGCAAGTCGTTCTCCATCGACGCCCCGGCGGACCAGCCCTTCTTCTGGACCGTGACCCAGGGGCAGACCAACCAGGCCGTCGACGGCTTCGAGTCCGGCCCCGGCGTCGTGGCCGTGCTCCCCGACACCCGCCCCAACGCCCCGGCCGGCCAGTGGCGCGTGCTCCTCCGCGGCGTGCGCTGCAACACGCCCTGACCGCGCTCAGGCGCTCAGAGCCCCCGGCGGGCGGCGATCCCCGAGCTTCAGCAGCATCTTCAGCGTGTTGAACAGCGGCTTGAGCTGCACGGGCTTCGGCAGGTACACGTCCGCCCCAGCCGAGATCGCGTCCGCCTTGGCCCCCGCGTAGGGTCGGCTCATGGCGAAGACGGGCGTCACCTGGCTGAACTGCCGCCGCACGCGCCGAATCACCTCGGTCCCGTCGAGCTCCGGCGTGCGCAGCTCGATGATGAAGAGGTCGAAGCGCACGCCGCGGCAGAGCTCCATCGCCTCGAGACCGCTCTCGGCCTCGTGGACCTGGACATAGTCGTCCACGTCGAGCAGCTCCTTCGCCATCGCCAGCAGGCCGTTCCGAAAGAGCTCGCGGGCGAACGCGTTGGGGTCGACGACGAGCACCCGCAGGTGCTCCCGGGGGTCCACCGGCCCCGCGGGCTCGAAGGCCGCGTCGACCAGGGCCTCGAGGTGAGCGCGGCGTACGGGATCATCGAGCTCCGTCAGCTCGATGCCGACGCCCATGACCGGCGGCTGGTCGTCGCCCGGGGAGCGCATCCCGCTCCAGCGCACCGTGCCCACGACCGGGATGCGGATGCTCGTCCCCACACACGAGAGCTCGAGCTGCACCCGCGCGCCCAGGGCCATGGGCTCGTCGGTCGACACAAAGAGGCCCCCGCGCGAGATGTTCTCGGCATAGTCGGTCTTCAGCACTCCGGCGGACTCGTAGGTGATCCGGAGAATCGCGGGGGTGCGTACGTGGTTTCGGCGTTCCATGGCTTCCCGGGGCCTCGATTGGAGCCCATTCGCGAGCGCAGAGTGCGTCCGCTCTAGGGTCCGGCGCATCTCCCCTCACTACGGCCGAACCGGCTTTTTCCTTGACCGGCGGGGGTCAGTCCACTAGTGAAGCGGCCCAAACCCGCCCTCAGCACACTCAGGTGCAGTCGATGAGCGTACCGAGTCTGGCGTTCTCCGCCACCGCGATGCAGCGCTTCGAAAGAATCGTCGCGCGCTATCCGCATCGTCAGGCGGCCCTGCTGCCCGTGCTTCACCTCGCTCAAGAAGAGTTCGGGTGGATATCGCCCGAGGCGATGGAGTACGTCGGCCACCTGCTGGACGTGCCCCCCATCAAGGTGCAGCACGTCGCCACGTTCTACACGATGTACAACCTCAAGCCCGTGGGCCGCTTCCACGTGCAGGTGTGCACGAACACGGCGTGCTGGCTCACGGGCGGCGTCGAGATCCTCGAGCACCTGAAGGCGAAGTTCGGCGTGGGCAACAAGGGCACCACGAGCGACGGCCTCTTCACCCTCGAGGAGGTCGAGTGCCTGGCGTCGTGCGGCACGGCGCCGGCCATCCAGGTGAATGACCAGCAGGACCGGGAGTGGCCGATTCGCTACCACGAGAACCAGTCGATCGCCTCGGTCGACAGCCTCATGGACGCCCTTCGCCAACGCGCCCAGGAAGGGGGCGAGCGATGAAGTCCGACCTCAAGATCCTCACCGCGCACCTGGACGACCCCGAACTCCACACGCTGGCCGGCTACGAGCGGCACGGCGGCTACGGCGCGCTGCGCAAAGCGCTCAAGGGCGGCATGACGCCCGAGAAGATCCACGAGGAGGTCAAGGCGGCCAACCTCCGGGGTCGAGGCGGCGCGGGCTTCCCGGCGGGCATCAAGTGGGGCTTCCTGCCGAAGAACACCGACAAGCCCATCTACCTGTGCATCAACGCCGACGAGGGCGAGCCGGGTACCTTCAAGGACCGGCTCATCATGGAGCGCAACCCGCACGCGCTCATCGAGGGCTGCTTGCTGGCGTGCCACGCCATCAAGTCGAAGGTCTGCTACATCTACATCCGCGGTGAGCTGCTCAAGTGCATCAAGCACGTCGAGCGCGCCATCGACGAAGCCCGCGCCAAGGGCCTGATCGGCAAGAACATCCTCGGCAGCGGCTTCGAGTGCGAGATCCACGCCCACCCCGGCGCGGGGGCGTACATCTGCGGCGAGGAGATGGCGCTCATCGAGTCGCTCGAGGGCAAGCCCGGCCAGCCGCGCAACAAACCGCCGTTCCCCGCGGTCGTCGGGCTCTTCAACTGCCCGACCATCGTGAACAACGTCGAGACGATCGCCTACGTGCCGTGGATCGTCGAAAACGGCGGCCAGGCCTTCTCGGACCTGGGCAGCGAGAAGAACGGCGGCTTGAAGATCTGGGGCGTCGCGGGCCACGTGAAGCGCCCGGGCCTCTGGGAGCTCCCCATGGGCGTTACGGCCCGGGAGCTCATCGAGGAGTACGCCGGGGGCATGCGCGGCCCCAAGAAGATGAAGGGCTACATCCCCGGGGGCTCGAGCTGCCCGCCGCTCCGTGGCGACGAGATCGACATCCCCTTGGACTTCGAGAACATGAAGAAGGCCGGCACGATGCTCGGCACGGGCTGCCTGACCGTCTTCGAGGACGGCGTGTGCACGGTGCGTTTCGCCCAGCGGATCGCCCACTTCTACGAGCACGAGAGCTGCGGACAGTGCACGCCGTGCCGCGAGGGCACGGGCTGGCTCTACCGCAACATCAAGAAGCTCGAGCACGGTGAACAGCTCGACGGCGGGCTCGACCTCCTCGAGAGCATCTGCAATCGCATCCTGGGCAACACGATCTGCGCCCTGGGTGATGCCGCGGCCATGCCCATCCAGGGCTTCCTGAAGCGCTTTGGCGACGAGTGGGCCGCCCACCTCGGCGCTGGACGCTGTCCGATCCAGGGCTGACCGCCCCCTCACTCACCTGACGCAGGCCGAGCATGGAAGCGTTTCTCTTCTACTTCTTCTCGACGGCGGCCGTGCTCTCGGCGCTCGCCGTCGTGTTGCCGCCGGACCCGAAGTCTCGGGCCCCGATTCACAGCGCCATCGCCATGGTCGTGTGTTTCTTCTTCATCGCGGCCCTCTACGCGATGCTGTCGGCGCACCTCCTCGCGGTCCTGCAGGTGCTCGTCTACGCGGGCGCCATCATGGTGCTCTTCGTCTTCGTGATCATGCTGCTGAACCTGCAGCACGACCCCAACGAGCGCATGGCCCCGCCGGGCTTCTTCAAGATGCTCGGCGGCCTCATGGCCGTGACCACCACCTGGGGCCTCATCACGAAGTTCCGGGCCGACGACTTCCTCGCGCCCATCTCGGCCCAGCTCGTCGAGAAGCTGGCCGACCCCATGAACTACGGAAACCTCAAGGACATCGGGCGCTTGCTGTTCAACAAGTACCTGCTGCCCTTCGAGCTGACCTCGGTGTTGCTGCTGACCGCGATGGTCGGCGCGGTCATCGTCGCGAAGCGTGACCCCCGCACCACCTGGATTCCCGAGGCGCTCAAGCAGGTCACGACCCGCGAGCGCCACGGCAAGCACGTCGAGAAGGGGACGCCGTGACCATCGGGCTCACTCACTATCTCGTCCTGTCGGCGCTCCTCTTCGGCATCGGCACCCTCGGCGTGCTGGTGCGCCGGAACGCGCTCGTCGTCTTCATGTGCATCGAGCTCATGCTCAACGCCGTGAACCTCACGTTCATCGCCTTCAGCCGCTTCCGCGGCGGCATGGACGGTCACGTGGTCGCCTTCTTTGTCATGGCCGTCGCAGCCGCTGAAGCCGCGGTCGGTCTCGCCCTCATCCTTCACCTCTTCCGCACGCGGCAATCGCTGAACGTGGATGAGGCGAACCTGATGCGTCACTGAGGCTCGTCGGAGAGTTCGTGGAAGCCCAGATCCCGATTCACCTCATCGTGCTGCTGCCCCTCGCGGGTGCGGCCATCAACGGCCTCTTCGGCCGACGGTTCTCCGAGGGCACCATCGCGGGCATCGCCTGCCTGGCGGCCTTCGTCCCGTTCCTCATCTCCGTGCAGGCCTTCCTCGCCTTGCAGGGGGGCGTCGCCGCAATCGCGCCCGCGCCACTCTTCACGTGGTTCGCGAGCGGCGGCTTCAAGGTCGAGCTCGGCTTCCTCATCGACCCGCTCACGAGCATCTTCACGCTCGTCGTCACGGGGATCGGTTTCCTGATTCACCTGTACTCGGCCAAGTACATGGAGGGGGACGAGGGCTTCTACAAGTTCTTTGCCTACCTCAACCTGTTCCTCTTCTCGATGCTCATGCTCATCATGGGCGAGAACCTGATCCTGATGTTCGTGGGTTGGGAAGGCGTCGGCCTCTGCTCCTACCTGCTCATCGGCTTCTGGTACCAGGACAACGCCAACGCGGACGCGGGCAAGAAGGCCTTCATCACCAACCGGGTCGGTGACTTCGGCTTCCTCCTGGGCATCTTCTTCATTCTTTACGCCCTGGCGGAGTCCGGTAAGCCGCTCAGCCTCAGCTTCGACGACCTCGCGGCCAACGCGAGTGTGATGGCCGGGCTGGCCACGACCATCTGCCTGCTGCTCTTTGTCGGCGCGGCCGGCAAGTCCGCCCAGGTGCCCCTCTACGTGTGGCTCCCGGACGCCATGGCCGGCCCAACGCCGGTCTCGGCGCTCATCCACGCCGCGACGATGGTCACCGCGGGCATCTACATGGTCGCCCGCATGAACTTCCTCTTCGTGCAGTCGCCGGTGGCCATGACCGTCGTCGCCTGCGTCGGCGCCTTTACGGCGCTCTTCGCCGCGACCATGGGTTTCCTCCAGAACGACATCAAGAAGGTGCTCGCCTACTCGACCGTGAGCCAGCTCGGCTTCATGTTCATGGGCGTCGGTGTGGGGGCGTTCGGCGCGGGCCTCTTCCACGTCGTCACGCACGCCTTCTTCAAGGCCTGCCTCTTCTTGGGCGCCGGCTCGGTGATCTACGGGCTGCACCACGAGCAGGACATCCGCCGCATGGGCGGCCTGATGAAGAAGATGCCCATCACGGCGTGGACCTTCCTGCTCTCGACCATGGCCATCGCGGGCTTCCCGCTCCTGTCGGGCTTCTTCTCCAAGGACGAGATCCTCTGGAAGGCCTTCGCAAACCAGACCACGTTGGTCCCGGGCTGGGCGCTCTGGACCGTCGGTGTGCTCGCCGCGATGTGTACGGCGTTCTACATGGTGCGGGTGTTCTGCCTGACCTTCCTCGGTGAGTACCGGGGCGGCGGGCACGACGACCACGCACACGACGACCACGGCCACGGCGACCACGGCCACGGCGAGATTCACGAGAGCCCGGCGTTCATGACCGCGCCGCTGGTGATTCTGGCGATCGGCGCGGTCTTCGGTGGTCTCGCGGGGCTGCCCCACTGGTTCCCGGGTCATCCCACGAACTGGTTCGAGCACTGGATGAGCCCCGTCTTCACGGCCGCCGAGGGCCTGAACTTCCTCGACAACACCTCCCTCGAGCTCACGCTCATGGCGGTCAGCGTCGCCCTCGCGGCGTCCTCGGCCTCGCTCGCGTACTACATGTACGCGGGGGGCGGTCGGCACTTGCCGGCGCAGCTCGCCGAGCGCCTCAAGCCCATCTACACGCTCGTCTACAACAAGTACTGGATCGACGAGCTCTACCAGGCCGTGATCGTCGGCCCGATCAAAGCGTTCAGCCGCTTCTGCTGGCGGGTCATCGACGACGGCCTCATCGACGGCGCGCTGGTGAACGGCACGGCCGGCGTCGTGGGCCTGAGCGGCCGACTCGTGCGGCTCTTCACGAGCGGCGACGTGCAGCGCTACGCCACGGTGCTCTTCGTGGGTGTCTGGGTGCTGTTGGTCTTCTGGTTGGCCCGTTGAGCCTGGGCGCGCGGAGATAGATGATGGACAACGAAGCCTCTTCGCCGTTCCCCTGGCTCACGCTGGTGACGTGGCTCCCGCTCCTGGGCGGGCTGCTGCTCACGGCGGTGCCCCGTGTGAACGAGACTCTCTTGAAGGGCCTGGCCTTCGGCTGGAGCCTCATCGTCTTCGTCGTGTCGTTGCCCCTCTACTTCGGCTTCGACGCGACAGACGCGGGATATCAGTTCGCCGAGACCGCGGAGTGGATTCCGGCGTTGGGCATCAAGTACGCGCTCGGGATCGACGGGATCAGCTTGTTCCTCGTGCTCCTGAGCACGTTTCTGACCCCGCTCATCCTCCTCGGCTCGTGGACCTCCATCGAGACGCGGGTGAAGGAGTTCCTGATCTGCTTCCTGCTGCTCGAGACCGCCATGATCGGGGCGCTGGTCTCGCTCGACCTGTTCCTCTTCTACATCTTCTGGGAGCTCATGCTCATCCCCATGTACCTGCTCATCGGGGTCTGGGGCGGCGCGAACCGCATCGCGGCGACGGTGAAGTTCTTCCTGATGACCGCCGTCGGCTCGCTCCTGATGCTGGTCGCGATGTTCTACATCTACCAGCGCCGCGAGGGCGCGCCGAGCTTCCTCCTCGAGGACTACCTGGGCCTCTCGCTGACCCTGCAGGAGCAGCTCTGGCTCTTCGGCGCCTTCGCCCTCGCTTTCGCCATCAAGGTGCCCATGGTGCCGGTGCACACGTGGTTGCCCCGCGCGCACACCGAGGCACCCACGGCGGGCTCCGTGGTGCTCGCCGGCGTTCTGCTGAAGATGGGCACCTACGGCTTCGTGCGGTTCGCGATGCCGCTCTTCCCCGACGCGACGCTCGTCGCGACGCCGTGGATCGCTGGGCTCGCCACCGTGGGCATCGTCTACGGCGCCCTGCTCGCCCTCGCCCAGAGTGACGTGAAGAAGCTCGTCGCCTACTCCTCCGTGAGCCACCTCGGCTTCGTGATGCTGGGCCTCGTCGCGATGAGCACCCAGGGCGTCAGCGGGGCGATGCTCCAGATGCTCAACCACGGCATCAGCACCGGCGCGCTCTTCTTGCTGGTCGGCTGCATCTACGAGCGCCGCCACTCGCGCCAGATCGCCGACTTCGGCGGCATCACCAAGGTCATGCCCTGGTTCGCCGTGATGTTCATGATCGTCACGCTCAGCTCCATCGGCCTGCCCGGCACCAACGGCTTCGTGGGTGAGTTCCTCGTGCTCGCGGGTGCGTTCCTTGCGGACGGTCCCTGGGACCTGCGCTGGTACGTCGCGGTGGCCGCGACGGGTGTGATCCTCGGGGCCTTCTACATGCTGTGGATGTTCCAGCGGGTGATGTTCGGGCCGCTGAAGAACGAGAAGAACAAG
>JBMOFP010000027.1:0-42665 GCA_049318805.1 Bradymonadia bacterium | reverse complement strand
CCCGGGCTCGGTCACGCCGATCGCGTTGAAGAAGTACTGGTGCGCGACCTCGTGGGCGACGATCTCACTCCGCAGGCGCGTGAGCTCGGGGGAGTCGGCGTCGAAGACCCGCGCGGGCAAGAGGACGTGGCATTGAGGCGCGAGGGCCACGCCCGAGGCGTCGTCGATGGGGGCGACGGTGATCGACGGCACGGGAAACGGGCCGAGGAACGCCTCGTGGGCGGCGGCGATCTCGCGGGTGAGGCGCGCGACCTCGAGCCGCGCCTCCGCACGGTCGGGCGGGGCCAGCGCATCGACCAGCGGCGGCGCGCCGGAGCCCACACGGGTCGACTCCCAGGGGCCCCAGGCCATGGCCGGCAGGAAGGTGTCGAAGACGGTCTCGAAATCGTCCGGAGCGCCGGCCGCGGCCGCGCAGGTCGCTGTCGAGCGTTGCTCGCCCTCTGCGCCGATTCGGGCCGAGAACGCGAATCGATCCGTCAACGGGAAGGCCCACGAGGCGGGGAACCACCCGAACTGCGCCAGGTGCCCCTGGGCCCCGTCGGCGTCGCAGGTTGCCGGGTTGGTGCACAGCGCGTCGAAGCGGGCCTCGAAGAGGAGCGTGAGCACACCGCCGGCCTGCAGGGGGGCGGCCGTCAGCACGTCCGTCCGGTCCCCGGCCTCGCTCGTGACGAAGTCCAGCGAGCGTCGTGCGGCGACGTCGACCACGCCGAGCACGTCCACGTCCAGCGTGAGGAAGGGCAGGGGGGTCGCCGCCGGAAGGGGACGGGTCGCGGCGATGCGCACCTCGAACTGGGCATCGCCGCGCGTGGCGGGTGCCCGAAGCACGACCCGCACGGCCTGGAGGTCGAAGAGGTCCACGTCGTCGGGTCGGGCGCGCCCCCCCGTCTGGAGGCCCGCGGTGGTCGGCCCGCCGTGCAGGAGCCACTGGCGGCGGAGCGCTTCGTCGGCCGGGGAGCGCGCCTGAGCGTCGGTCCCCGCGGAGAGGCAGACCCCGCAGAGCGCCCAGGCCCGGAGGACCCCACTCACGGCGCCTCCGGAGGCGGGGCGGTGCGCACCGTGGCGCCGGTGAAGCGCACCCCGGGCAGGGCCAGCCGATCGGCCCCGCGCGCCTCGGCGTAGGCCGCCGGGAGGCTGAGCCGGCGCTCGCCGCGGCCGACGACCGTGAAGCGGAGAGTGACGACCTCCGGAGCCAGGTTCGTGAGCACGCTGCCGAAGACCAACCGACCCGGTTTGACCGCCTTCGCCGCCCACGGGCCGTCGCTCGGGACCGTGGCGGTCACGAACTCGAGCTGCACCGGGTCCCAGGTGACGTGGAACGCCACGCCCCAAACCTGGGCCCCGGCGCCGTTCATCACCCGGACGGCGACCTCGCCCGGCGGTGCGTCCGCCGGCTCGACGAAGAAGCCCCCGGGGGACGCCGGATCGGGCAACACCTCACCCTGGAACGGGGGCACGAGAGCGTCGCCGGCGGCGTCCGCGCCGGCGTCGCGCACGGTCGGGGCACTGTCGGTTTCAGAAAAAGCGAGGTCCGGCGAGGGGACGTCCCCCGCGACCTCGACGTCGAGCCAAGCTGTCGGCGCGTCGTTCTCGGTCACCACGAGTCGGGTCCAGCCGGACGGGGTATCGACCGCGACCTGGGCCTCGATCCGCCCGTTCGCCCAGCGCTTCACGGCCTGGGGTCGACCGCCGAGGGCCAGGGACTCGGCCCCGTCGGACGCATCGAAGCGACCGAGCGGCTCCGTGTAGACGGTCAGGGGCTCGCCGGGCCGCACGGGCGTAGGTTCGACGCGCACCACCCGAGGGGAAACGGGCTCGGGCCCGCCCTGAAGACAGCCGACGATCGTGCCGACGAGGGGCACCATGGCGAGAGTGCGCATCACGCGCGACTATAACGCGTCGGAGTGGAGGCTCGCCGCCGTTGATCGACGCCCACTGTCACCTGGACGACGCCGCCTTCGACGCGGATCGGGACGCGGTCTTCGTACGCTCGCGCGCCGTGGGGGTCGTGGGCTGGCTCGTCGCCGGGGTCGATCCCGCGACGTGGGCGCGGCAGCGCGCGCTCGCCGTCGCCGAGCCCGGCATCCGTTGGGCCGCGGGGCTGCACCCTTGCGCCGTGGCGCGGGCGTCGATCGCGGAGCGCGAGGCGGCCCTCATCGCGTTGCCGTCCTGTTTTCAGGGTGTCCGGCCCGCCTCCGCGCTCGGCGAGACGGGCCTGGATACACGCTTCGTGCCTCGCGACACACTCGAGGCCCAGGTCAGCGCGTTTCGCGCCCAAGTGGCGTTGGCGCGGGCGCTGGACCTGCCGGTCGTGCTGCACCTGAACGGGCCCGGCACCCACGGTCGAGCGCTGGCCGTGCTCAGAGGCGACGGTCTCCCGCGGCGCGGCGGCGTCGTGCACGCCTACAGCGGGTCGGCGGAGCTCGTCGCGGACTACGTCGCGCTGGGTCTTTACCTGAGCTTCGCGGGCACCGTGGCCCGCCCCGACGCGCGGCGAGTGCATGGGGCGGCCCGCGCGACGCCGGGCCCACGGCTGTTGGTCGAGACGGACGCACCCGACCTCGCGCCCCCAGGGGCCCCACGACGCAACGAGCCGGCCGCGCTGCCCGAGATACTGCGCGCGTTGGCGCAGCTGCGCGGCGAGGACCCCGGGGCGCTCGCTGAGCAAACCGCCCGCAACGCCGCTGAACTGTTCGGTGCTTTTGCGGCACACTCCGCCCCGAACGCGACCGACCCGGCGCCGTCCGAGTCCTTGAACGCAGCCAGGAGAGCCGAGTGAACACCGAGCCCTACAAGCTCCACCGCCGCTTTGATCGGATGGCCCGCCTCACCGCCGACGAGGGCATGGAGCGGCTGCAACGCAGCTTCGTCGTGGTCATGGGCCTGGGCGGTGTGGGCAGCTTCGCCGCCGAGGCGCTGGCCCGAAGCGGCGTGGGTCGACTTCGCCTCGTCGACTTCGACGAGGTCTGCGTCACCAATACGAACCGGCAACTGCACGCGCTGAAGGGCAACATCGGCAAGGCGAAGTCCGAGCTCCTGGGCGAGCGCTGCGCATTGATCAACCCACAGGCGGAGATCGAGCCGGTCAAGCAGTTCTACCAGGCCGAGTCCTCCGAGGTGCTGCTCGACGGTCGGCCCGACTTCGTGATCGACGCCATCGACCAGATCACCGCGAAGTGCCACCTCATCGCGACGTGCCGCGCCCGGGGGATCCCACTCGTTTCGTCCATGGGCGCGGCGGGCCGTTGGGACCCGACGAAGGTGCGCGTCGCCGACCTCGCGAAGACCCGCTTCTGCGGGCTGGCGACCGCCGTGCGCGAGATCCTGCGCGACCAGTATGCGTTCCCGCGGGACGCGGAGTGGGGCGTGCCCGCGGTCCACAGCGAGGAGCGCATCCAGGCCCCGCACGCGTTGGCCTACGACGCCGCGGACGGCTTCAAGTGTGTGTGCCCCCAGGGTCAGAACGGGCTCTTGACGTGTGACCGCCGCGCGCGGATCGACGGCAGCGCCTCGTTCGTGACGGGCGCGTTCGGCCTGACCGCGGCCTCCGTCGTGGTCCAGGCCCTCGTCAAAGGAGAATCCCATGGGTGAGTCTCTGCCCTTGCTCGGCGCACGCGCGCCGGTGGCCGCGGACCTCGACCTGTTCGAGGCGATCGACGCCCTCAAACGCGAGCGCAAGGCCGTCGTGCTCGCGCACTACTACCAGGAGGGCGACATCCAGGACGTCGCCGACTTCGTGGGGGACTCGCTGCAGCTCGCGCAGGCCGCGGCGGGCACCGAGGCCGAGGTCATCGTCTTCGCGGGTGTGCACTTCATGGCCGAGACCGCGAAGATCCTGAATCCCGAGCGCATCGTGGTGCTGCCGGACCTCGAGGCCGGCTGCTCGCTCGCCGACCAGTGCCCGCCGGACCGGTTCGCCGCCTTTCGGGCGGCGCGCCCGGACCACAAGGTCGTCAGCTACATCAACTGTTCGGCCGCGGTGAAGGCGCAGAGCGACGTCATCTGCACCAGCAGCAACGCCGTCGACATGGTGCGGCTCTTCCCCGAGTCGCAGCCGCTGATCTTCGCGCCGGACCGGAATCTCGGCGCGTGGGTCCAGAAACAGACGGGGCGTGACCTCGTCCTGTGGCAGGCGACCTGCCAGGTCCACGAGACCTTCAGTGAGCGCAAGCTGTTGGCGCTCAAGGTCGAGCACCCCAACGCGCCGGTACTCGCCCACCCGGAGTGTGAGCCGCACGTGCTGCGCCACGCCGACCACATCGGCTCGACGACCGCCATCCTCAACTTCGCGCTCACGCGGCCCGAGTCGAGTTTCATCGTCGTGACCGAGGCCGGGATTCTGCATCAGATGAAGAAGGCCGCCCCGGAGAAGACCTTCATCCCGGCGCCCCCCGAGGCGGACTGTGCGTGCAACGAGTGCCCGCACATGAAGAGGAACACCCTCGAGAAGGTCTACCTCGCGCTGCGTGACCTCGAGCCGCGCATCGAACTCCCGGAAGACGTCCGCGTGGCGGCGCTCATCCCCTTGCGGCGCATGCTCGCGCGCAGGCTCGACGCAGCCTGATTCAGCTCCCGAGCCGGCCCATCTCGATCAGCTCGGCGCGGGTCGCGCGCAAGAGGAGCTCGTTGGAGAGGATCGACTCGGTCGCCGCCGCGAGGAACGCCGCGCGGAGCATGGCGTTGCGAATGAGCGCGCCGCTGAGCTCCCAGCGTCGGGCCAGGGCGCCCCAGTCCACGTCGGGCGCGACCTCGAGGCCCGGCGGCACCATGGAGCGCCACAGCACCTCCCGCTCCTCGGCCTCCGGGAGCTCGAAGTGGATGCGGAAGCGCAATCGGCGCTTGAAGGCCTGGTCGATGCCCGTGCCCAGGTTGGTCGTCAAGATCGAGATGCCGTCGTGGGTCTCCATGCGTTGGAGCAGGAAGTTCACCTCGAGGTTGGCGTAGCGGTCGTTGCTGCTCTCGACCTTGGTGCGTGTGGCGAAGAGGCTGTCCGCCTCGTCGAAAAGCAGGACCACGGGCACCCGGGAGGCCTCGTCGAAGAGCCGCGCCAGGTTCTTCTCCGTCTCACCGACGTACTTGTCGACGATGCGGGAGAGGTCGACCTGGTAGAGGTCGAGGCCGAGCTCCTGGGCGATGAGCGTGGCCGTCATCGTCTTGCCCGTGCCCGGAGGGCCGCTGAACAAACAGCCCAGGCCACGCCCGCGGCTGCCGATCTTCTGCGCGAAGCCCCACTCTTCGAAAACCCGCGTGCGATACCGCGCGTGCATCACGATCTCTTCGATCGCCTCTTTCTGCTCGAGCGGGAGCACGAGGTCTTTCCAGCGCTGGGTCGTGTTCACGGGGCTGGCGAGGGCGCTGAGGCTGGTGCGCACCTGCCGCCGCACCGCCTGGTCGAAGGCCGGCACGTCCAGCGCCGTCACGCTCCCCGACGCGACCCGCACGTCGCGCAGCGCCTTGTCCATGTCGCCGGGGCGCAGCCTGTAGCCGTCGCTGAGCTGGTGGACCAGGACGGGGGGCGCGTCGAAGCCGCGGTGGCGCATGAGCTTCACGTAGAGATTCGGGCGGTCCTCCAGCCCGACGTCGCCGACGTTCAGCAGGTGGATCTCGGGCAGCGCCGCGCCGAAGAGCGCGAGCTGGGCGTCGGTGCACGACACCGCTACGGGCAGCCCCAGGGCCCGCAGGGTGCGGCCGAGGACGCCAATGCGGCGGTCCGACTTCTCCTCGAGGCACTCCGCGCGGAGCAACACGACCGCGCCGTTCAAGAGGCCGTCGCGCAGCGTCGAGGCGAGCTGGGCCTCGAAGGGCTCGAGCTCCCACGCCAGGGCCTGGAGGTCGACGACCTGGAGGGGTCTGCGGGCCGCCAGCGCGTAGGCGCGCACGAGCGTGCGGCGCCCGCTCCCGATTGCCCCGGCGAGCACGACCGGCATCGTGTCCTCGCGGCGCGCAAGGCGACCGAGCACCTGCGCGGGGCGAGTTCGGTCCGTGAGCACCAGGACGTCCGGACCCGGCCCCTCCCACTCGAGGCGGACGGCGCCAGGCGGGTAGATTTCGTCCTGAACGGGCTGCTGCGCCAGGAACCGGCTCACGGCGTCGGGGATCGCGACGGGGCGCTGCAACAGCGGCGTGGACGGCTGCCAGCGCCGGTCCTCGCCCAGGAGCAGCAGGCGAAGGCGTCGGAGCGGCGCGTCGGGCGCGAGCGCGGCCTCCAAGCGGGCGCGATGCTCGGTGTCGTCGGACAGGAGCTCGACGAGGAACGCGGCCGTGGGCTGCTTCACCGAGAAGTCGGCCCAGGCGAATGTGCAGGTGCGCAGCAGGCCCGGTGAGACCTGCAGGGTGTTGGCGACGAGCAGCGCCTCGAGCGCGTCCGTATCCAGTCCGGCCTCGACCGCGAGTCGGGCCGAGGGGAGGCTGGGATCAGCGAGCCTGAGCGCACGCTCCTCGGCTCGAGATTTTTTGAGTCGGGCTTCGACGAGTTCGGGCTCTTCGAAGTCTACGGGCGGTTGGAGTTCTCCCACCTCGAGCTCCGCGCGGACCTCTTCGAGTGTCACGAAGAGGTCACCCAGACCGCTCGCCCCCTGGGCGGCTCGATACCAGTAGCGTTGGAGATACCGTGTGACCAGCGCCTGGCAGCGCCGATGCAGGCTCGAGGCGTGTTCGCGAACCTTCGACATGGGGGAACCATACCAGCCCTCGAGCCCGGTGGGTTGCGTGGCGGCGCGACCCCCCTTACAGTCGCGCCGATGTATCTCGGTCGCGTCATCGGCACCTGCGTCGCCACCGTCAAGACGCCCGGCCTCGAAGGCTACCGGCTCCTGGTCGTCGAGCCCCTCCACGAAGACGGCAGCGTCTGCGGTGAGCCGCACATCGCGGTCGATGTGACCCAGGCCGGCCCCGGGGAGCGGGTCTTC
Source organism: Bradymonadia bacterium (assembly GCA_049318805.1). GTDB lineage: Bacteria > Myxococcota_A > Bradymonadia > UBA7976 > UBA1532 > CANLBD01. The sequence continues at coordinate 35,760 of JBMOFP010000027.1, read as the reverse complement.
CTGGTGGGCAGTCGCGAGGCCGCGCTCGCGTGTGAACCCTCGTTCGTCCCGGTCGACGCGGCGATCGTCGGCATCGTCGACGCGGTCACCGTGCCCGGCGTGAAGGACCGCAAGTGAGGCTCGCACGCGTGCGCGGCACGGTCGTCGCGACGATCAAGCACCCGACCTATGTCGGGCGCACGCTCCTGTTGTGCCAGCCCGTCACGCCCACCGGCGAGGCCCGCGGGGAGCAGGTCATCGCCGTCGACCGCGCCCAGGCCGGGGTCGGGGACCTCGTGCTCGTGCTGACGGAGGGGAACGGCGTGCGCCAGCTCCTCGGGCCGAACGCTGGACCGATTCGCTCCGTGATCGTCGGCGTGGTGGACGAGGTCGACGTTCCGTGAGTGAGCCGGCGATGCGGCGCGCCCTGGTGCGTTACAGCCAGGCGATGCACCAGGCCGGGTGGGTCGCGAATCACGACGGCAACCTGTCCGCGCGCCTCCCTGCGGGCGACCGATTCATCTGCACGCCGACGGCGTTCTCCAAGGCCAACGTCGGCCTCGAAGACCTGCTCGTGGTCGGGGCCGACGGGACCCGCGTCGCGGGCGCGCACCGCGCCTTCTCGGAGCTCGCGCTCCACCTTGCCGTGTATGCGCGGCGACCGTCGGTCGGCGCCGTCGTGCACGCCCACTGCCCCCATGCGACGGCCTTCGGGGTCTCTGGTCTGCCGTTGCCGCACCCGTTCCTGCCCGAGGCCGTCGTCTCGCTCGGGGCCGAGGTGCCGACGGTGCCGCTGACCGCGCCCGGCAAGCCGGCCGTCGCGGCTTTGCAGCCGTTCATCGAGCGGGTCGACGCGGTGCTCCTCGCGGGCAACGGGGTGCTGGCCTGGGGGCCGGACCTGGAGACCGCCTACCTCCGACTCGAGCTCGTCGAGCACCTCGCTCGGATCGCGATGGCGGCGGCGCCCCTCGGCGGCGTGAAGCGTTTGCCCGATGCGCTCGTCGCGGAGCTCGTGAAAAAGCGGCTCGACGCCGGCCTCGGTGCGCCGCAAGAGGGCCGAGGCGAGCCCGCCACGTCGTCCTCCGCGGACGCGGCCCTGCTCGCCGAGGCGACCCGCCGAGCGCTCGCGGGTGTGCCGGGCGCCGATCCGGCCCGGGTGGCGCGCCTGGCCGCCGAGGCTGCGGCGCGGCGTCCAGCCTAGCAGGCTGGCGAACATTGCTGGACGACGGGCGCAGTCTGCGCCCCTACAGGGACCGAGGCGTGGGCACGCGCCCCGCCGCCGTCAGTTCGACACCCCGGGTCCGCACGTGACCAGCGGTCTGAGCTTCTCGATCCGCTTGGCGCCGACACCCTTCACGCGGAGCAGGTCCTCGACCTTCTGAAACCGACCGTGCGTGCGGCGGTGCTCCAGGATCTTCTCGCCCATCTTCTTGCCGATGCCGGGGAGCTTCGTGAGCTCCTCGAGGGTCGCGTGGTTGAGGTCCACGATCTTCGGCGCCGCCTGGGCATCCGGGCTCCCCGGAGGGCCGCGTCCGGGCGAGTTGTCGGGACGCGCCGGACGACCGGGGTACCACAGCTGCGCGCCGCCGTAGGGTCCGCCGTACCGGGGCACGGTCCAGAGCTGGAGCACGGCGCCGTCCGTCACGGCGATGATGTTGCCGTGCTCACCCGTGCCGAGCACGTGGGTGCCCTCGCGCCGCAGTCTCTCCATGGTGGGCGGCGCCGGGTGTCCGTAGACGTTGTTCTTGCCGTACGAGACGACCGCCACCTTCGGCTTCACGGCGCTCAGGAACTCACTCTCCGAAGCGTAGGCGCTGCCATGGTGCGCGACCTTCAGGACGGTCGACCGCAAGCGGCTGTACTCGCCGCGGAGCAGCCGGGACTCCGTCTCCTCTTCAGCGTCTCCGGTGAAGAGGAAGCTCACGCCCTTGTAGACGAGACGGAAGACCACCGAATTGGCGTTCGTGTCCGAGCGTGAGCCCTTGATGGGCGGGTCCTCGGGCGCCAGGATCTGGATCTCGACGTCGTCGTCTAGGCGGATGTTGCGACCCCGCCGCGCGACCTTCACCGGCACTTTATTCGCTTCGAGCTCGGCCAGGAGCTTCTCGAAATCGGGGGACTCGCTGGTCCGCCCCGCGTCCAGGACCTGACCGACGGTCACCTCACGAACGACCGCGACCGCGCCTCCGATGTGGTCGGCATGCGCGTGGGAGTTGATGAGCAGGTCGATGTGGTGGACCTCGAGATCACTCAGGTAGCGCAGCAGTCGGGCGGCGGAGTAGGGCGGTCCGGTGTCGACGAGGATGTTCTTGCCTCGGGGGGTCTGAATGAGCGCGCCATCCCCCTGGCCGACGTCGATGAAGTGGACGACCAACGGAGGCCCGCGAGGGGTGCCGAGCAGACCGCCCAGATCGTTGGCGGACGGTGGGTTTTCGGCCACGACCTCGGGCGCTCCGGGCGGCGAGGTGACGACGCCGTCGTCCGGCTGTTGCTCGGGCAAGCGTGAGGGTGTGGGCGCGGGCAGGGGGCGCGGCGGCGCCTCGGCACCCGATTCCGGCTCGAAATCGGGGCTGTCCGGGTTCCACGACGGCGGCGGGCGCTTCGCCTCCGGTCGCTCGGTCGCTTCGTCCGGCAGGGGTTCGGTCCAGCCAGAGTCCGACGCGGGGGCGGGCGCCGCCGAGGTGGGGGCCTCGGACGTCGACTCGGGCATGCCCGGCATCGTGGGCGCCGGGCGCGCCGGGGGCGGGGGCACGGCGGCCCCGCAGCCCCACAGGAGCAGCCCGAGGAGGAGCGGCAGGTGCCTCATGGGCGACCGTAGACGACCAGCTGCGCAGCGCCCTCCCCGGCATCCAGGACCTCGACGATCTCCGGGATGGTGTCCCCGTCGAGGTGCCCGAGGGCGAGCGCATGCACGCGGCGGGTGGTCGCCTCGCCCTTGAAGACCGCCGTGCCATCCTGCCGGTGCAGTTGGACCCGGGTGAGGCGCGCGCCCTCGGCGTTGGGGGCCTGCGAGCGCAGCAGCAGGAACTCCGCGCCGGCGCAGCCATCGAGGTCCACGAGTCGCTCGAGGCCATCCTGGCGCAGGAAAACGGGGTCGAACCGCGCGCTGCGCTCCTCGGGCAGGCGGACGAGCTCCGCGCCGTTCGCGGTGCTCACGTAGGAGACCTCGCCGTTGATGCCGTCGGGGCGGGGTCCGGTGCGCAACTCGAGCTCGCCGTAGGCGTCTCCGTCCACGTCGACGCCCTCGCGGAGCGTCAGGTTCACGAACGGCCCGATCTCACCTCGGACCTGGCGGTCCGCGAGCTCGTAGAGCTTGAAGATGCGGGCGGCCGCGCGTTGCTCGACGGTCTGGAGACGAAGCCCCTGGGCCGACGCCACGAAGCGAAGCTGCGGGACGTTTTCGACCTCGGCCACGTCGGCCATGAACGGGATCGCGTCGTAGCGACTCCGCAGGCTCTCAGGGTCGTGATACGCGACGCGGATCCCGCCCTGCTCGACGCGCGCGGACGGCACCTCGGCGCCGGAGTCGCGCAGGTCACTGCCGCCGGGGGTCGGCGCGCCCGCGGCGTTGGAAACAGGCACGAAGCCCAGAAGGGCGCCCTCGAGGGCGATGTTGCCCGCGACCTCCAGCGACAGGGCGTCCAGGACGTTGATCCCCGCGCCGACCTGCTGCACGACCTCGGTCTTGCCGTCGCCGTTGTAGTCCCAGCCTGGATAGACGCGCCCGAAGTTGCCGGAGGGACCCGTGTCGGGCGAGCCGAGGTCGACGAGCCTGTAGGCGCCGCCGACGAAGTTCACGAGCGCGAGACCGCCCTGCCCGCCGGGCAGCAAGTGCACCGACTCGGGCACACCCGCGAGCGCGACCGCGAGCCGTTCAGTGCCGTTCGTCGCGTCGATGACCCGCAGCGTCGCCGTCTCGGCCAGGCGTCCCAGCACGATCCAGGAAGGCCCGCCGCCCGCGTCCACGGGCCCGAACCGGTCGATCGTCGGCACAAAACCCGGCAGGAGCTCGATGCGCTCACGGGCGGGGGTTCGGAACCGAGAGAGCTCCGCGCGGTCGGCGCCGTTCAGAAAAACGACCTCGTTGGCTTCGGCGGTCTGCACGAAGAGCGCGAGGTCGGAGGCGCCGTCGGCGTTTGCGTCGACGTCCGCGCGCACGTTCCAGAGACCGGGGATCGCCTCGGTCCGCGCGCGCTCGAGGGGGCCCGTGTTGGCGCTGAAGCACTGGGGCGGCCGCTCGGCGTCGGGCTCGACCGACATGTCGACAGGGCCGGAATCGGCTTCCACGGTGGAGTCCGGCGCGACCGCGTCCGGATTGCCGCCGATCGGCGTCGGATCGGCGGCGTCGTCGCCACCGCCGCAGGCCGAGAGAACAAGGACGAGACCGGGCGTGAGCCAAGCATTCAAGGTTCGCATCTTCGACAGACCTCCGTTGCGCACGGTTAGCCCATTCTCAGGCGTCGAGGCAACGGCGTCGGGCGGCCGCACTCGTTGACAGCCCGGGCGCACGCGGGTAAGGAGCCTTCAGAGCCCAGAGACTCGCGAAAGAGGAGCGCCCGACCCCTTGGAAGAACGCCGAAGGATCAACGAACAGATCCGCATTGCTCAAATCATGGTCATCGACGAGAGCGGTAACCCGCTCGGCCTGATGACGCCCGAGGAAGGTCGTCGCATCGCTTTCGAGCGAGGCATGGACCTGGTCGAGGTCGCTCCGAACAACCGGCCGCCAGTCTGCAAGATCATGGACTACGGCCGCTTCCGCTACGAACAGCGGAAGAAGCACAAGAAGCAGCACCAGGCCGAGACCAAGATCTTGAAGCTGCGGCCGAAGACGGACCCGCACGACCTGGAGACGAAGCTGCGCCACGCGCGCGGCTTCCTCGAGGACGGGGACCGGGTCCGTTTCATCGTGCGGATGCGCGGCCGCGAGAAGGCCGTCACCGAGCGCTGGGAAGCGCAGCTCAACGCGCTCCTCGCGAAGCTCGCCGACATCGGCATCGTCACGCAGCGCCCGACCCTCGAGGGCGGTGGTGTCTGCGCGACGGTCGAGCCGAAGAAGAACGTCGGTAAGCCCGTCGAGTACGCCGAGCCCGAGGACGACGACGGACCGGACGAAGTGGTGTGAACGGTCGGGCTTGGCGCGTCCATTCGGGCTTCGGCTTCGAGTCACTGCGCCTCGAGACCACCCCGACGGAGGCGCCCGGCCCAGGCCAGGTCGGCGTGCGCGTGCGCGCGATCTCGCTGAACTACCGCGATGTGCTCATGGTCCGCGGGCAATACGATCCGCGCATGGCGCTGCCCCGTATCCCGTTGTCCGACTGCGCCGGGACCGTCGAGGCGCTCGGTGACGGTGTCACGGCCTGGAAGGTCGGAGACCGTGTCTGCCCCGTGATGGTGCCCGGGTGGTACGCGGGTGAACCGACGCAAGACACCGCGACGCGCGCGTGGGGCCATCGCGTCGACGGGGTTGCGCGCGACACGCTCGTGGTCGACGCCCGCGATCTGGTCTCCACGCCGGCGCACCTCACGGACGCCGAAGCGGCGACCTTGCCCTGCGCCGCCGTCACCGCGTGGCACACCCTCGTCGGCGGCCGGCCTGTCCAACCGGGCGACTGGGTGGTTGTGCAGGGCACGGGCGGCGTCTCGCTGTTCGCGCTTCAGCTCGCCCGGCTCTTCGGGGCGCGGGTCATCGTGACCTCCGGGTCCGACGCGAAGCTCGAGCGGGCGCTCGCGATGGGGGCCACCCACGGCATCCAGTATCGAAAGACCCCGCGCTGGGCCCGTGAGGTGCGTGCGCTCACGGGCGGGGTGGGGGCCGATCTCGTCGTCGAGGTCGGCGGCATCGACACACTCGCCGAGAGCCTCGCCGCGGTCCGGACCTCCGGGCAGGTGAGCGTCATCGGTGTGCTCGGGGGACGTGTCGGCGAGGTGGACCTGGGCCCCGTGCTGATGCGCAACCTGCGTTTGCAGGGCGTCTTCGTCGGGCATCGCGGGCACTTCCTCGACCTGAACGAGGCGCTCGTCGCCCATGACGTCCGTCCCGTGGTCGACCAAACGTTCACCCTCGAGGCCCTCCCCGCGGCCCTCGCCCACCTGGCCGAGGCCGGTCATTTCGGCAAGGTCGTGTTGACCACGTGACCGGCGGTGAGCTCCTCCTCGGCTTCACGGGGCTCGTGCTCGCCGCAGGGGCTGCGGAGCGAGTCCGGCACGAGCGGGTGCTCGCCAAGATCCCCGTCCGCGTTCATGTGAACGGCACACGCGGGAAGAGCAGCGTCACGCGTCTCATCGCGGCTGCGCTGCGCGCGGCGGGCGTTCGAACGTGCGCGAAGACCACCGGCACCCTGGCGCGGATGATCCTGCCCGATGGGCATGAGGTCCCCGTATTTCGGCCGTCTCGACCCAACGTCATCGAGCAGCTCCGCATCGTCCGGACGGCCGCCGACCTGGGTGCGGAGGCCCTCGTCGTGGAGTGCATGGCGGTCCAGCCCGAGCTTCAGTGGGTCAGCGAGGGGCGCTTTCTTCACGCGACCCACGGGGTCATCACGAACGCGCGCGCAGACCACCTGGAACAGATGGGGCCCACGGAAGAGGACGTCGCCTGGGCGCTCTGCGGCATGGTGCCCGTTCGGGGCAAGCTGTTCACCGCCGAGCGCCGACGACTCGACGTTCTCCGATCGGCGGCGCTCGATCGGGGCTCGGCGCTCGTCGCGGTCGATGAGGCGGCGGCCGCTCGGGTCACCGCGGAGGAGCTCGGGGCGTTCAGCTACAGGGAGCACGCCGACAACGTCGCGCTCGCCCTCGCGGTCGCCGAGGACCTGGGCGTCTCGCGTGAGGTGGCTCTCCGCGGCATGCAGTCGGCGAGCCCCGATCCCGGCGCGCTCACGGAGCACGTCATCGAGTTCTTCGGCCGACGCATCGTCTTCGTCAACGGCTTCGCCGCCAACGATCCCGAGTCCACCGCGCACATCTGGAGCATGGCGTGGGCGCGGCACCCCGAGGCGCGCCCCCGGATCGCCGTCTTCAACTGTCGCGCGGACCGCGTGGAGCGCTCTGTCCAGCTCGGGCGCGCCTACCCGACATGGCCTCAGGCCGAACACGTCGTGCTGATCGGCTCCGGCACGTGGCTCTTCGCACGCGCCGCCGTCGAAGCCGGGTTGGATCCCGCGCGCCTCGTTTTCGCCGAAGACCTCGACGTCGCTCGGATTTTCGAGGCGATCATCTCGCGGGTCGGCCGAAACGCGCTGGTGATGGGCATGGGCAACATCGGGGGGCCGGGCCTCGAGCTCGTGGCCCACTTTCGCAATCGCGAGCCGCCGCCCGAGGAGTGAACGGATGGAGCTGCTTTCCCTGTCGGTGGGCGTCGGGCTCGTCGTCAGCCTGGTCTTCTCGGAGCTCTTCGGGCTCGCCGCCGGGGGCATGGTCGTGCCGGGGTACGTCGCGCTCTACCTGCACCGGCCCCTGGACGTCGCCGTCACGGTCGGCGCCGGGATCGCGACCTGGGGACTCGTGCAAGGGCTCGAGAGCCTCCTCATCGTCTACGGCCGCCGCCGAACCGTGCTCATGATCCTCGTCGGCTACCTCGTCGGGATGGCCGGACGCGGTCTCGTCGCGTCCGCCGTCGGGGACGCCGAGCTCGTCGACGGCCCGGCGTCCGTGATCGGCTACATCATTCCCGGGCTCATCGCGATCTGGCTCTCGCGGCAGGGGCTGGTCGAGACACTCTCGGTCCTCGTCACGGCGTCCGTGGTGGTGCGTCTCGTCCTCGTGGCGGCCACCGGCGGGGAGGCCTTCCCGTGAAAAAGATCTACTGGCGCCCCCACAAGGTCTCCCGCTTCGAGCTCGTGCTGGTGGCGCTGCTCTCGGTGCTCGCGCTGGCCGGCGTGCACGCCGTGCGGCTCGAGGAGGACCAGCCGTGGCGGGTCGAGAAGGTCGAGGCGGCGCGGCTGGCGCGGCGCGCGATGGACGTCGTGCGCGAAGAGCGGTTGCGCCGCGGTGACGAGATCGACCCGACGATCGATCCGGCCCAGACCGGGCTCATCGGTCCCGTGATGTCCGAGATCACCACGAACACCGGGCATCTCGACGCCAAGCAGACCTCGTTGAACCCGAACTTCGCCGCCGTCGTCGTGCACTACCTCAAGCGGATCGGACTGGAACGCGGGGACGCCGTCGCGGTCGGACTCTCCGGCTCTTTCCCGGGCTTGAACCTCGCCGTCTTCGCCGCGATCCAGACGCTCGAGCTGCAGCCCATCGTCATCTCCAGTGTCTCTGGAAGCCAGTGGGGGGCCAACGATCCGACCTTCACGTGGGCCGACATGGAGCGCCTGCTCTTCGAGAAACGGGTCTTCACGTTTCGCTCGGCCGCCGCCTCCCGCGGGGGGATCGAGGACAAGGGCCTCGGGCTGAGTCGTGCCGGTCGGCAGCTCCTGGACACGGCCATCGAGCGCGCCGGGCTCACGCATCTCAAGCCCACGGACTACGCGCAAAGCGTCGAGCTGCGCATGGCCATGTACCTGGAGCGGGCCGCGCCAGGGGGCGTGAAGGCCTACGTGAACGTGGGCGGCGGGACCACGTCGGTGGGCACACGTGTCGGCAAGCTCGCCTTCGAGCCGGGCATCAACCGTTCACCGCCGGCCGGGCCGCGCGAGATCGACTCGGTGATGGCGCGGTTCGTTCGGGACGGCGTCCCGGTCATCCATCTGGTGAAGGTCCGTGAGCTGGCGCGCCGCTTCGGCCTGCCGATCTCGCCCACCCAAGTGCCCGCGCCCGGAGAGGGCGAGGTCTTCGCCAAGCAGGGGCAGAGCCGCGTGCTCGCGGGGGCCATGGCCGTGGCGATCGTCGCGTTGATGTTCGCGTTCATCCGGCGCGACTTCGGGTTCCGTGTTCTCAAGGCGCTCGGGAGCGGTCGAGGCACGGCGCCGCGTCCGCCGCCCGAGCAGATGGTCTGAGGAGAGCAGATGCGCATCGCATTCACTCACACCTTGCGCCGGGGTGACGACGTCGAGGAGGGCGACTTCGACCCCCCGGAGACCGTGGAGCGCGTGTGCGCTTCTCTCGTTCGACTGGGGCACGAGGTGGACGCCATCGAGACGAGCACCCCGACGGCGCAGCTCGTCGCTCGGCTCGAGGCGCTCGCACCCGACCTCGTGGTGAACACCGCGACCGGGCGGGTCGGTCGCGGTCGAGAGGCGTTTTTTCCGGACCTCCTCGAGCATCTGGGGCTGCCGTGTGCCGGCTCGGATGCCCAGACGACGGCGATCTCGAGAGACAAACGCTTGTGCAAGCTGGTCCTCGCGGACGCCGGTCTGCCGACGCCGCGGTGTCGCTACGTCAACGACGTGGATGCGTTCCGACTCGGCGCGCTCCGGGGTCCCTTCCTGGTCAAGCCGAACTTCGAGGGCAGCTCCATCGGCATCGACGCCACGGCATGGTGCGGGTCCCCGCTCGAGCTGCCCGCACTTCTTCGTCGTCAGCTCGACCGCTGGCCGGCGGGCGTGCTCGTCGAGGAGTACGTCGAGGGCATCGACCTGGTCGTGCCGTTTCTGGAGCGTTTGCCCGGGGCGACGGACGGGATCGGCGGCGTCGGGATCTATCGTTACCCTGTCCCGGCGCAGGGGCCGGGGCTCTACGACTACGCGCTCAAGCACACCCGCGCGGCCGAGGTCGAGCTCGAGCTCCCGGCGGCGTTGCCGGCGTCGGTCACCTCGGAGGCCCTCGCGCTCGCGCGCCGCGCGGCCGAAGCGCTGGAGCTGCGGGACTTCGGACGCATCGACCTGCGGCTGACACCCGACGGTCGGCTCTTCGTGATCAGCGTCACGGCGCTGCCCAGCCTGCATCTCGGCGGCTCGTTGCACCGTGTGGCGAGCTTCGGCGCCGTCGACGCGCACGCGGGGCATGCGCGGCTCATGGAGTTCATCCTCGCCTCGGCGGCCCGTCGCCACGGGCTCAGCACCGCGCCCGGCGCTTCTCGACCCGAGCGGCTGCGCGTCGGCTTGACCTTCAACCTCAAGCGGGTGGTGCCACGCTCGGCCGACGACGACGACACCCACGCCGAGTTCGACGCCCCCACGACGATCGCGGCCGTGAGAGACGCGCTCGAGTCCTACGGCCATCAGGTCGTGGAGCTCGAGGCGACGCCCGAGTTGCCGGCCGTCCTCGGGGCCTCCCGGGTCGACGTGGTCTTCAACATCGCCGAGGGCATGCACGGACGGAATCGCGAGTCCCAGGTGCCGGCGCTGCTCGAGCTCCTCTCGATCCCGTACTCGGGCTCCGATCCGGCGACCCTCTCGATCACGCTGGACAAGGCGCTCGCGAAGCGCATCGTCCGGCAGGCGGGTGTGCTCACGCCGGCGTTCGCCGTCCTTCGCACGGGCCACGAACGGCTCCCGCCGGACCTCGAGTTCCCCGCGATCTGCAAGCCCGTGGCGGAGGGCAGCTCGAAAGGCGTGCTCAAGGCGAGCGTCGTGCGGAACGAGGCCGAGCTTCGCGCGCTCGCGTTGGAGCTGATCGGCAAGTACAGCCAGGGCGCGCTGGTCGAGACCTTTCTCCCGGGCCGGGAGTTCACCGTCGGGGTGCTGGGCGAGGACCGACCGCGTGTCCTGCCGCCGATGGAGATCGTCTTCCAGAAGGCCGGGGTCGAGCACCCGGTCTACAGCTTCGAGCACAAGCTCACGACGACGGACGAGGTGCGCTACGACGCGCCGGCGTTGGTCGACGACGCCTTGCGTCTCGCGCTGGAGGAGGCCGCTCGAGGCGCGTTCACGGCGTTGGGCTGTCGGGACGTGGCGCGGATCGACCTCCGCCTGGACGCGCACGGCCGCGTGAACTTCATCGAGTGCAACCCGCTGCCCGGCCTGACGCCGGACTGGTCGGACCTGTGTATGGTCGCGCGCAGCGCCGGCATGAGCTACCGGGACCTCGTCGGTGAGATCATCGCGCCGGCGATCCGCCGCTTCCATGCCCAGCGCGCCACCCCGGGTCTGCGCCGTGGATGAGCGTGTGCGCGCCCGCACCCTGGGCGTGGAGCTCGGTCTTCTCCCGACCGGTCCATTGAACGCGCTCACGGACGTCGCGGGGGTGCGCGTCGGGCACACGACCCTCCTCGAGGATCGGGTGGACGCCTCGGGCCGTGAAGTCGCCGTTCGGACCGGCGTGACCGTGGTCTTGCCCGGCGAGCTGGACCCCTACCTCGAGCGGCCGGCCGCCTCGGCGTTTGTCCTCAACGGCGCGGGCGAGCTCGGTGGCTTGGCGCAGATCCTGGAGTGGGGGTGTCTCGAGACGCCCATCGGCCTCACGAACACGTTCGGTGTGCCCGTGGTGGCCGATGCTTTGGTGGACTGGACCCTCGACCGTCACCCGGGGGTCGGGCGCGGCCTCGACGTCGTCATCCCCGCCGTGGGTGAGTGCGACGACTCGTGGCTGAACGACATCGTCGGGCGACACGTGCGACCGGAGCACGTGCGCGCGGCGCTGGACTCGGCCACCGGCGGCCCTGTGGCGCTCGGCGCCGTCGGGGCCGGCACGGGCATGGTGACCTACGGCCTCAAGGGCGGCATCGGTTCGTCTTCGCGCCGAGTCGAGGACAGACGCGGCGGCTTCACGGTCGGCGTGCTCGTGCAGACGAACTTCGGCATCTTGGGTGACCTGCGGTTTGGCGGCCTGCCCGTGGGTCGGCGGCTCGTCGAGGCGCTCGGCCACGAGGGCGCCCTGCGCCGACATCACGGCAGCGTGATCATCGTGCTCGCCACGGACGCGCCGATGAACGCGCATCAGCTCCAGCGCCTGTGCCGCCGCGCCGCCCTCGGCATTGCGCGGACCGGGGCGTTCGCGGCCCACGCCTCGGGCGAGATCGTGCTCGGCTTCTCCACGACGCATCGGTCGCCGCGGCTCGAGTCGGGGCCGGTGCGCTCGTCGCTCGTCGTGACCGATGCCGCCCTGGACGACCTGTTTCGCGCGGCCATCGAGGCGACGGAGGAGGCGATCCTCGACTCCTTGTGCGCCGCGACGACCATCGTCGGGCGCGACGGGCACAGAGCGGAGGCGCTGCCCCTCGATACGTTGCGGGCATGCCTCGCGCGATGACCTCCAGAAGTGTTAGGGTGCGCCGCTTTTGCTTTCAGGAGGACTCCATGACGTCGCGAATCGTCAGACTGCTCGCCTTCGGAGCCGTGTTGCTTTCCGCGGGCACGGCCTTCGCCGGACCCAAGAAGGACATCGAGGACCTCATGGTCCGCGCCGAGGAGTACTCGGCGAAAGACTCGACCAAGGCCGTGACCCAGGAGGTCGGCCTGCTCCGCGCGTGGCTCACGGAAGCGCGCGCGTTCTACGAGCAGGAGGACGAGGACGAGGTGAAGACCGCCCTCGCGCGCGCTCGCGCCGCGGCGCAGTGCATCGACGCCACCCTGCAGCGCGCTGACGCCGAGGCCGCGGCCCGCCAGGCCGAGACTCGCGCCGAGGCGAAGGAGAAGCAGGTCGCCGAGCAGATTGCCGCCACGCGTCAGCTCGAGCGTGAGCGTGAAGCGATTGAGAAGGGAGCCCACTGAGATGCGCGCTTTTTCGAAGACCACCGTCTGGCTCCTCGCTGGCCTGACCTTCGCCGCCTGTGGCGGTCCGCCGCGCAAGTCGACCGAGATGGTCGAGTACGAGGCGATGCGCGCCGATCCGGACGCGGAGACCGTCAAGGAGCGCCACCCCGACCTCGCCCACGAGGCGACCGTCGCCTACCGCGCGGCCGAGGAAGCCCTCGCCGACGGCGAGGACGAACTCGTGCTGCACCACACCCGCATCGCGTCGCTGAAGTGGCGCACGGCCGCCGAGCTCAGCCGCGCCCAGGACGCGCACGACTCGGCCCTCGCCGCCGAGAACCGCTCCAAGCTCGCCGAGGACGAACTCAAGGACGCGCAGCGCCGTCACCAGGCCGCTGTGGATGCGCTCGAGCAAGCGAAGCGCATCAAGGCGCTCGAGGCCCAGGTCATCCGCGACGAGAAGGCCAAGAAGGTCAACGCGGTCAGCCAAAAGGTCCAGGACGCCATGGCGATGGACGCCGCGCGCCACGGGCCGGCCGAGCTCGGCAAGGCCCAAGCGAGCCTGAAGGTCGCGCAGGACGCGTTCAACGGCGGCAAGCTGAAGGAAGCCGACAAACTCGCGGACGTGGCCGACGTGGACGCCAACGCGCTCCTCGCGCTCGTCAAGCCCAAGTACGAGGCCGAGAAGAAGGAGCGTGACCTCGACGCGCGCCTGCGAGCGCTGCTCGACAAGAGCGGTTCGGTGCCCGGCGCTCGGGGCACCATTGTCCAGCGCGGCTTCGTGCTCACGCTGCGCGGGACCTTCGCCCCCGGCAAAGCCGAGATCCAGGCCGACCAGATCTTCGCGGTCGACCGGGTCGTCGAGCTCGCCAAGGAGTTCGGGGAGTTCAAGCTCGCCATCGAGGGGCACACCGACAACCAGGGCCGCAAGGACGCGAACCTCTCGACGAGCCAGAACCGCGCTCAAGCCGTGCTCAGCTACCTCGCGAGCAAGGGCATCGACGCGAGCCGCATGTCGGCCTTCGGCAAGGGCGACTCCGAGCCCGTGTCCGACAACCGCACGAAGGACGGCCGCGAGAAGAACCGTCGCGTCGACATCGTCTTCCTGCGATAGACGATTCGGCCCGCCGGGCCTTCAGAGCGCGGCGGGTTCGGGCGGCGCCTCGTTTTCGGGTGTCGCCTCGTTTTCGGGCGCTGCCTCGGGCTCGGCCGACCAAAGCGGCGCGGGCACGATGGGGTTCAGGTCGGGCGGTGCCTTGACGTTCACCGCCCAGTCGAACTCCGCGTAGTCGTGCTGGGCGCCTCGAGGCAGAATCAGGCCCGGCGCGTGGCGCTTGATCCACTCCACGGGGGTCGGCGTGAGCTCGTCGGCGTACCACGCGAAGAGCCCGCTCAACACGACACGCCCGTCTACGACCTCCACGGACCCCTTGCGGTTCAGGAAGCGTGTGGCCGCGCGTGTGAGCTGCATCTCCAACAGCTCAGGCAGGTACGGCTCCATGGACAAGGGCGGGCCGTCCACCGTGCCGTTCGCCAACGCGAACCGAACGCGCACGTCGTGGAACCGATTTCGAATCCGCGTCTCGAGCGCCTCCAGGTTCATCGGCTCGCCGTCGAGCGTGAACTCGCGGTCGTGATAGAGCTCCGCCTGTCGGCCCGCGAGTGTGCCGATGGGCCACAGGTCGACGAGACCCCGCAGGACAAAGACGTTGTACGCGTTGATGTCGTACGCGAGCCGCTCGTTGCGACCGGCGAAGTCCTGGGGCGCGGCGTTCGGCCCGTAGCGCGCGAGCGCCTCGACGAGGGCGTCCAGCGGCTCGCGGACCTGCCGAAGCACCTCGTAGTCCACGCCCCCATCGGCGTCGACGACGATGGCCAGCAGCTCGGCGTAGACCATCCAATCGATGCCCGTGACCTGCGCCGCGTCGGCGTCGACGGCCGGGACCCGCGTCTCGCGGGTGGTGGAAGTCTCCTCGACCGGCGGGACCGCACCGCAGCCCGAGACGAGCAGCACGAGAGCGACGATGGCCGAATTGGGTGTAAGCATCCGCCTCCGGTGTATGCTCGCGCGCATGTCTGCGTCCACCCCGGCGTCACCGAAAATCCCCATCGCCCGACCTTTGCTCGATGACGCGGAGCTGCAGGCCGTTGCCGGGCCGCTCACGGACGGATGGGTCGTCCAGGGACCGAGGGTGCGCGCCTTCGAGGAACGGTTCGCCGCGTTCGTCGGGGCACCCCACGCCATCGCCGTCAGCTCGTGCACGACCGCTCTCCATCTGGCCCTCGTCGCCCTCGGTGTCGGACCCGGCGACGAGGTCGTCGTCCCCGCCTTGACGTGGGTGGCGACGGCGAACGTCGTCGAGATGTGCGGCGCACGCCCGGTCTTCTGTGACATCGACCCCGCCACCTGGAACGTGAACGCCGAGGGGCTCTCGGCCTGTCTTGGACCCCGCACGCGGGCGATCATCGTCGTTCATCTCTTCGGTCGGCCTGCGGACATGACCGCGATCATGGCCCTGGCCGAGAGACACGGCGTGCCTGTGGTCGAAGACGCCGCGTGCGGCTTCGGCGCGGTCTGGAACGGCCGCCACGTCGGCCTCTTCGGGGCCACCGGGTGCTTCAGCTTCCACCCGCGCAAGGCGATCACGACGGGTGAAGGGGGCATGCTCACCACGGAGAGCGCAGCGCTCGCGGAGCGGTACCGATCGTTGCGTGACCATGGGGCGTCGAAGCCGCGCGACGTGGGTGGCCCGTTCCTGCTGCCGGCCTTCGAAGAGGTCGGCTACAACTACAGGCTCACGGACATTCAGGCCGCCGTCGGCGTCGCCCAGATGGACAAGGCCGACCGGATTCTCGAGGGCCGGCGCCGGTTCGCGGCACGCTACGACAGACTGCTCGAGCCGCTCGACTGGCTGGTCCGACCCGCCGGCCTGCCGGAACATGCCCGTCACGGCCAGCAATCCTACGTGTGCCGATTCGCGCCCCCCGGGGTCGACGACCTGAACGTGCTGCACGCGGGGCGCAACCGCCTGATGGCGGCGCTCGACGCCGAGGGCATCCAGACCCGGCAGGGCACCCACGCCGTCACGCTCCTGGACGTCTACGCCCGGAAGTACGACCTGCGGCCGGACGCGTTTCCCGGCGCGTGGATCGGGGACCGGCTCTCGTTGGCGCTGCCTCTCTTCCCTCAAATGACCGAGGGTGAGCACGATCGGGTCGTCGAAATGCTGACGACCCTCGGGCCGTGAGTGGGCGGCGTCACGACCCGCCGGTACCCGGGGCGGGGATCGAACCCGCATGCCTCGCGGCAGAGGATTTTAAGTCCCCCGTGTATACCAGTTCCACCACCCGGGCGGAGGCCGAGCGGGTCGCGTCGCCGAGGCGCGTCAAACCACACGCCCCCGGGCTCGGCAAGCATGGAATGATTGGGAGAATTGTCGAATGGCGGCTCGATTGACTCAGGCGCTGCACGCGCTGACCCATGCCGTGACCGGCGCCCGAACGGTGCTCCTCGTCGGGCCCCTCGATCTGGACGGCGACGCGGTCGGCGCGATGCTCGCCCTGCGTCGGGCGATCCGCGCTCGTTGGCCGGCCGTGGAGGTCACCTGTGCAGCGGGGGAGCACCTGCCCGAGCGGTACGCCTTCCTGCCCGATGCCGAGGTGCTCGTCCACGCGGACACGCTCCCCACCTCGGTCGTCTTCGACCTCTCGATCGTGCTCGACGGGGACGTCGACCGCCTCGGTTCGGCCACCACGGCCTTTCGGGCGGCGCGGCGACGCGCGCAGATCGACCACCATAAGAGCAGTGATCCCGAGGCCGTCGACGTCGCTTTCCTCGACCCGTCGGCGGCGAGCACGACCGAGCTCGTGCTGCAGCTCTGCGACCACTGGGGTGTCCAACTCGAGGCGGGCCTCGCGAGCTTGATCTACGCGGGGCTCGTCTTCGACACCCATGTCTTCCGGTACCGGCTCACGCGCCCCCCGACGCTCCGCGCGGCAGCCAGGCTCATGGAGACCGGGATCGACCACGCGGTCATCGTCGAGCGGGTGCTCCTCGACCAACCCCTGAGCAAGATTCGCCTGCGGGGACGCATGCTCGACCGGCTCCAGATTGCGCTGGACGGGCGGCTCGCGTGGGCGGTGCTCAACGAGGCGGAGTGCGTCGACGTCGAGACGGGCGGCCTCGTCGACGACCTTGTCTTCATCGAGGGCGTCGAGGTCGGGCTGCTCGTGATCGAGCGCGCGCGCGGACAGGTCAAGGTGAGCCTACGCAGCCGCGGCGGTGTCGATGTGGCCAGAGTCGCCCAGACCCTGTCGCCCCGTGGGGGCGGACACGCGCGCGCCGCCGGCGCCACCGTCGAAGGCTCCGCGTTTCAGGTCGTGGAGCGCGTCGAGGTCGAGGTTCGTCGAGTCCTCGACTCGGGCCCGCGCTGATTCAGCCGCCGGTGTCCTGGGACGCCAGGTAGTTCCCGATCGCCAGGTAGTCCAGGTGCCCCAGTTGGTAGGCGCGGATGGCGTCCTCGGGGGTGCAGACGATGGGCTCCTCGTGCATGTTGAACGAGGTGTTGATCACACTCTCGAGCCCCGTGATCCGCTGGTACGCCTTCAGCACCTTGTAGAAGCTCGGATTCACGACCTCGTTGACGAGCTGCGGTCGCGCGGTGCCGTCCACGTGGGTCGCGGCGGGCGCGGTCTCGCGGAAGTAGTCCGTGCAATCGAAGGTGCAGGTCATGAAGACCGCGGCGGGCTCCGCGCCCTCGATACCGCGATAGCACTTGTGCCGCTCTTCGTAGAGCGTCGCCGGCGCGAAGGGCATGAACTCGGTGCGCTGCAGGCGCTCGTTGAGCCAGTCGTTCACGGTGCGGTCGCGGCAGTGGTACAGGATGCTGCGGTTGCCGAGGGAGCGCGGGCCGTACTCCATGCGTCCGTCGAAACGGGCGACGACCTTGCCCGCGGCGATCTTCTCGGCAATCTGCGTCTCGATGTCGTCGTGGCGCACGGCCGTGATGCCGGCCACCGCCAGCGCCCGCTTGAGCTCGGCATCCGAGTATTCCGGTCCGAGATAGACGTTGGGGAGCTCGAAGGACTCGGGCAGCGCCCCGGCCTGCCGGGCGACCCAGAGCGCGGCGCCGGTGCCGGTGCCGTCGTCTCCCATCGCCTGGTGCACGTAGAGTCCGCGCACGCCCGAGATCTCGAAGATGCGCTGGTTCATCTTCACGTTTGCGGCCACGCCGCCCGCCAGGACGACGTTCTCGGTCTCGTACTTGTCGACGTAGTGCGCGACGACCTCGGTGACCACGTCCTCGAGGACCCGCTGCCAGGCGGCGGCGACCTCCTCGCGCCGATAGCGCTTCGCGAGGTCCTTCGAAAACAGGTCGTCCATGCCGGACTCGTACGTGAAGTCGCCGTCGCCGACCCGGAAGCGGGCCCGCACGCGGTCCCGAAGGACGGCCGGATCTCCGAACGCCGCGAGCCCCACGATCTTGCCCTCGTGGCGGGAGACCTTGAAGCCGAGCGCCGAGGTGACCTGGGCGTAGAAGAGCCCGAGGGAGTTCGGGTAGTCGAACTTGTGCAGGCGCTCGATGCCCGACGGCCCACCGAGCGCAATCGCGCCGGCGAGGCCGCCGCCGTACCAGTCGAAGGAGCAGATGAGCGCGCGCTTGAACGGGCTGCAGTAGAACGCCGACGCGTGGTGCGCGAGGTGGTGCTCGACCCGCTTGAGTTTGTCCGTGAGGCCCAGCGCAGCGAGGCCCTCATCGAGCTCGGCGTTGAACTTGCGATGGTCCCAGACCGCCCGGGCCGCCCACTCGCTGAAGCGGAGCTGGTGCCGGACTCTGCTGGCCAGCGGCGTGTCGGTGCGTGCGTTGTCGACGACGTTGCGGGCGTAGGCGCGGCCGATCTGCTGCGCTTCCTTCTCCCACTCGAAGAAGGGGTAGGCGACCGCCTCCACCTCGTGCGGCTTGCGCCCTGCGATGCGGAGGACCTCATCGATGGCTCGCCGCGGGAACCCGTTCTGCATCTTGACGCGCGAGAGCCGCTCCTCCGCGACCGCCGCGACGATCCGGTCGCCGTCGAGCAACGTGGCACAGCTGTTGTTGTCGAGCGCCGAGATTCCCAGGATCAGCATAGGGTCCTCTCTGAGGAGTCAACCGTTGACGTAGGCCGTCGCGAACTCCGAGAGGGTGCGGGGCCGGGCCCCGAGCGTCGACATCGCGTAGCCGAAGAAGCGCTCCAGAGTCTCCAGGTAACGGTCGACCGCCTCGGTCGTGAGGCAGTAAGGCGACTCGCCGGGCCAGAGCTCGTTGGAGTGGAAAAAGACGTTCAACATCGGCAGACCCCGCCGGGTCGAGGTGTCGGCCAGGGCGCACATCTCTTCGTAGGTCGCCGCGCTCGGATAGAGCCAACGGAGGCCGACGCCCGTCAGGCGCTGGGTGATCCCCGGGATACGCAGGCCGCGCGGCGCCCGGACGAGCGAGCGGGTGACGAAGTCCGGCAGCACCGCCGTCGGCCCGATGCTTACGGGGACCTCGAGCACCCGAGAGGTGCCGCGTCGCGTGGGTCGTTGGCGATCCGGGAAGTACGGCACCTCCGGCCCTTCGCGGTGGTCGACACCGCCCTCTGAACGCCAGTCCACGAAGGGCGTGACGCTCGAGTCGACTCGGTAGCCAAGACGCTCGATGGCTTGTAGCCCCGCGCCGTTGAAGCCGAAGCGACCGGCGCGGTAGCTCTCCGGCCGGACGCCGAAGCGTGTCACCAGGGCGTCGGTCAACGTCTCCAGCTTCCGCTCCATCCATGAGGCCGGCAGTCGGCTCGGCTGCACGGCCTCGAGGCGCGTCTCCGAGGTGTCGAAGGGGGGCGTCGTCCAGGGGTGGAGGTGGGCCCCAATCTCGCACTCGCCGCGCCGGTGCCACTCGACGAGCGGGTCGCCCTCGGGCCGCGTGACGACGGGCCAAGTGCACAGGTAGGTGGGGCGGACCCCGAGCCGGACGCACAGGTCGTGGAAGCGCGGCAGACCCTGCAGATTCCGCAGGGTCGTCTGCGCCTGGACCTGCCAGTTCGGCATGTCCTCTTCGACATCGATCGTGACGAGGAGACTGGTCATGGTTGGGCGTTCTCGGCCCGCCTTGTACAACGGCAACTCGGCCGAGGAAATGAACGGCCCGTTTCAAGTTTGCGGCGTGTGAGAATTCGGGCAGATTCGGGCGGCATGTTGCGCCCTGAGCGGATTCCCGAGCGGCCCCTGCGGGTCCTGTCGGTCTCGACGATGTTCCCCTCGGAGGCGTTGCCCGTGCACGCCGTCTTCGTGCGTCACCGCCTCCTCGCGCTGGCGCGATTCGCGGACGTGCGGGTCGTCTGCCCCGTGCCCGACTTCCCGCTCGTGGCACGCCTGGTGCCCAAATACTCGACCCGCTTGAAGATCCCCGAGCGGCAGGTGCATCGAAGCCCCGATGGCGAGGTCGAGCTGAAGGCTGACTACCCGCGCCACTTCTCGGTGCCGGCGGTCGCGAAGCCGGTCGAGGGCGTGACCTTGCGAGGCGCCGTGCTCGAGGTCATGGATCGACTTCGCAAGGAAGAGGGCTTCCAGCCGGACGTGCTCGACGCCCACCTGGCTTACCCGGACGGCTTCGGCGTGGCGCTCGCGGCGGAAGCGCGGGCGCTGCCGTTCACCATCACGCTGCGCGGACACGACATCAACGAGCTCGACCGTCACCCGATGCGGTGGCGCCAGGTTCAGTGGGCTCTCTCTCGGGCGACCCGGGTCTTCGGGGTCTGTCGAGCCTTGATCGACGGCGCGATCGCCGCGGGCGCGTCGCCAGAGAAGTGCACGGTGCTCTCGAACGGCGTCGACCCGGCGCTCTTCCATCCCATGGAGAGGGGCCTTGCCCGGAGCGCGCTCGGCCTGCCTCTCGAGGGCCGGATCGTCCTGTCGGTGGGCCACATGGTCGAGCGCAAAGGTTTCCATCTGCTGGTGGACGCGCTGGCCCGGCTGCGGCGCGACCCCCGCTTCCACGACGTGACGATGGTCTTCGTCGGCGCGGCCGGTGAGGAGGGGGACTTCACGCCCGAGGTGAAGGCCCGGGTGGCCGCGCATGGGCTCGAGTCGTACGTGCGGTTCGAGGGCGCCGTGAGAAACGACGCGCTCTTCCGACACTACGCGGCGGCCGACGTCTTCGCTCTCGCGAGTGACAAAGAAGGGTGGCCCAACGTGCTCTTCGAGGCGCTCGCCTGCGGCACACCCTGCGTCGCGACCCGCGTGTGGGGCACGCCCGAGTGCCTCAACAGCGAGGCCTATGGGCTCCTCGTCGACCAGCGAACGCCCGAGGCGATCGCCCAATCGCTGGAGCGCGCACTCATGCGCGATTGGGACCGCGACCTGCTCGTCCGATATGCCCGGGCGAATTCGTGGACGGACGTCGGTCGTCGATTCTACGCGGAGCTTCAACGTGCGGTCGGGCAGTACTCCGGTGTCCCGGCGCGCGAGCTCGAGGCGCGCCTGGGCCCTGCCCCCCAGGGTCCGAACGCCCCGGCGGAGGCTGCGACCCCATGAACCTCAAGTCGCTGCTCAAGCGCGGCGCCGATGGCCTGGCCCGCGCCGCGGTCACACCGGAGTATCTCGCTTACGTGCTCGCGAGCCGGGTCGGGGACCGCACCATTGCGTTCCACCACGCGAGCCAGACCCTCGCGCTCGTGCCCGGCTACGCGGGCATCTACGCCCGGCGGGCGTTCTACAGGATGACCCTCGAGGCCTGCGGCGAAGACGGACAAACCAGCTTCGGCACGCTCCTGAGCCACCCGGACACACGCCTCGGCAGTCGTGTCTACATCGGGCCGCACGGGAACATCGGCCTGTGCGACCTCGGGGACGACGTCCTCTTCGGCAGCGACGTGCACGTGCTCAGCGGCACACGCCAGCACAACTTCGATGATCCCGGCGTCCCGATCAACGCCCAGGGGGGCAGCCTGCAGCGGGTGGTCGTGGGCCGGAACACGTGGGTCGGCAACGGCGCGCGCATCCTCGCCGATGTCGGTGAGGGGTGCGTGATCGGGGCGGGCGCCGTGGTCACGAAGCCGATCCCGGACTGGTCCGTCGCCGTCGGCCATCCGGCCCGTGTCGTGAGCAGCCGTAAGTGACCTCGGTGGACGAGCTGCCCCCGGACCTCGCGGCGGAGGCCCGATGGGACGCGTTCGTCGACGGCCGCGCCGACGCCGGCCTTTACCACCGCAGCGTGTTTCGACGCTTGATTCTGGACGCGACCGGGCACGCTCCCCAGCTTCTGCGCGCGACCCGCGGTGGGGCGCTCGTCGGCGTCCTCTCGCTCGTGCACATGCGCAGCGCGCTGTTCGGGAACGCGTTCTACGGACTCCCGTACTTCAATCACGGCGGCGTCGCGGCCGCCGACGACGAAGCCACCCACGCGTTGCTCGACGCGGCCGTGGACCGCGCCCGATGGTTGGGCGCGAGCCACATCGAGCTGCGGCACCTGGGTCCGAGGCCCGTGGTGACGGCCCACGGTTGGGCCGAGAAGACCCACAAGGTCGAGATGATGCTCGACCTGCCCGACACCCCCGCGGCGCTGTGGCAGGCCTTCAAGCCGAAGCTCCGCGCCCAGATTCGGCGGCCGCGCAAGGCGGGCCTCTACGCGCGCGTCGGCGGCCTGGAGCTCCTCGAGGCGTTCCACGAGGTCTTCGCGCGCAACATGCGCGACCTGGGCACACCGGTCTACGGCCTCGGCTTTTTCGACGCCTTCCTCCGGCACCTGCACGACCGCGCGCGGGTGTGCGTCGTCTACCGCGGCGGTCTGCCCGTCGGCGCCGGCATCGTGGCTTCAGACCGGGGCGTGCTCGAGATCCCCTGGGCCTCGACCGTGCGTGAGGCGAACGTCGACAGCCCCAACATGCTCCTGTACTGGACATTGCTCGAGCACGCCGTCGAGACGGGACATCACCGATTCGACTTCGGGCGCAGCACGCCAGGTGAGGGGACCTTCGATTTCAAACGACAGTGGGGTGCGGTGCCCGTGCCCCTGCACTGGCATTACTGGCTCCGAGACGGGGGACCACTGCCGGAGCTCAACCCCGGCAATCCCCGATACGCGCTCGCCATCCGCGCGTGGCAGAATCTCCCGCTCCCCGTGACGCGGTGGCTCGGACCGCGCATCGTCAAACACCTGCCCTGAACTGAACCTGAAAGGACCGAGAAGCGCATGTGCGGCATCGCAGGCGTCCTGTACGACGATCCGGAAGCCGTCGCCTCGCGACGGTTCGTCGAGGACATGTGCGACCGCATCATTCATCGCGGTCCAGACGCCTTCGGGGCGCTCATGGATGGCCCCGTCGGACTGGGTCACCGTCGCCTGTCGATCATCGACGTCTCGGGCGGTGACCAGCCGATCTTCAACGAGGACCGATCCGTCGGGGTGGTCTTCAACGGCGAGATCTACAACCACAAGGCGCTCCGCCGCTGGCTCGAGGGTCGGGGACACCGATTCACGACCCAGAGCGACACCGAGGTCCTCGTCCACGCTTACGAAGAGGAGGGCCCGGAGTTCGTCACGCGCTTGCGCGGCATGTTCGCCTTCGCCCTCTGGGACCGCACGCGGAAGCGGATGGTCCTCGCCCGGGACCGCCTCGGGAAAAAGCCGCTGTATTGGTCCCATCGCCACGGGCGCCTCACCTTCGCGAGCGAGCTGAAGGCCCTGCTCGCGGACCGGGACTTCGACAAGACCATGGATCCGCGCGCCCTCGCGGACTACCTCAGCTTCCTGTGTGTCGTCGGGCCGCGCACCATCTTCGCCCATGTGCAGAAGCTGCAGCCCGGACACCTGCTGGTCGTCGAGCGCGGCCACGTCCGTGTCTCCGAGTACTGGGACGTGAACCCGGACCGTGTGGATCCGAGACCTCGCCGGGACCTGCAGGAGATCCTCTTCCAGACACTCGACGACGCCGTCGCGTGTCGCCTCGAGTCCGAGGTCCCGCTCGGCGCCTTCCTCTCGGGCGGTGTCGACTCCAGCGCCGTGGTCGCGTTGATGTCCCGCCACTCGGACCGCGTGCGCACCGCGAACATCGGCTTCGACGTGCCCGAGCTCGACGAGAGCGACTACGCGGAGCGTGTGGCGCGGCGTTTCCGCACGCAGCACCGCACGGAGCGGGTGCGGGTCGACGCCGCGTCCGAGGACGAGCTCGAGCGGCTCGTCTGGCACCTCGACGAACCCTTCGCCGACGCCTCGGCGATCCCGACCCACCGGGTCAGCGGCATCGCGCGGAAGTCTGTGACCGTTGCGCTCAGCGGCGATGGCGGGGACGAGGTCTTTGCAGGGTACGACCGGTACCAAACCGACCTCCTCCTGAACTCGGTGCGTCGTTTCCTGCCCACGACGCTGCAGCGCGACGTCCTCCCGGGCCTCGCGGCGGCACTGCCCCGGGGCCGTTGGCGGACCGCGGCCGACGACCTCTCGCGAGACGCTCGAACGGCCCACTTCCGCTCCGTCTCGTACTTCCGTGACCCGGAGAAGCGGGCGCTCTACACCCCTGAGCTCGCGGCGCTCCTGGGCGACTACGACAGTCAATCGGTCCTCGACGCCCACGCCGATCGTGTGCACACGCAGGACCCGCTGGCGCGCATCGGTTACGTCGACCTCAAGACGTATCTGCCCGACCGAATGCTGATGAAGGTCGACAAGATGTCGATGCTGCACAGCCTCGAGGTCCGCTCGCCGTTCCTCGACCACCACGTCGTCGAATTCGGCTTCCGACTGCCGAGCGACCTCAAGGTGCGCGACGGGCAGGGGAAGTGGCTGCTGAAGAAGGCCTTCGAGCCGTACCTGCCCGACGACATCCTGTATCGGCGCAAGCGGGGCTTCGACGTGCCGCTGGCCGCATGGCTCCGTGGGCCGCTCGCCGAGCCGCTCGAAGCCGCGCTCGAGTCTCTCGGCAAGCGCGGCTGGCTGGCGGCGGCCCCGATGCGACGGCTCTTCGAGGCCCACCACTCGGGCGCCGAGGACCGCGCGAACGAGCTGTGGATTCTCTACATGCTCGAGCTCTGGCACCGCGTCTTCCGGGTGGACGGCTGACGATGCGTGTCCTCGCCTCCTTCGACGTGCCTCCGGGCCACCGTGAGCCCATCGCGCTGGGCCTCGCCCTGCGTGCCGGCGAGGCGCGCGGCGAGGTCTCCGTTTTCGGTCCGGGTGGGCGCCCGTGTGCCGCGCAGCTCACCCCGGCCTCGAAGTGGCCGGACGGCTCCACACGCTGGCTCCTCGTCGAGCTCGTCGCCGACGCCGAGGGCGGCCGCTACACGGTCGTTCCAGGGCGTTGGCGGCCCGAGGGCGGGTCGGTCTCGCTCTCTCTACGGGACTGGCCCTCTGGGCTGCCCCGGGACGCGCGCCTCGTCGCCAGCTTCGCCGACGCCCGCGTGGTCGAGTTCTCGACGCCGGCCGTCAACGTCGAGTCTGGCGGCCCCGTGCGCGCCACGCTTCGGGCCGAGGGCACACTCGGCCCGTTGAACGTGCGCCTGCGGGCCACGGTCTGGGCGGGCTTCGAGGCGGCGCGGCTCGAACTCCTCGTGCACAACCCCCGCGGCGCGAAGCATGAGGGGGGCCTCTGGGACCTCGGTGATCCGGGCTCCGTTCTTCTGCGTGACCTCTCGCTCGTGCTCCCCGCCCCCGAGCAGATCGAAGCGCGGGTCGAGCCTGAGGCGTCCTTCGAGCCCGTCGCCCCGATCCCGTGGCTCCTCTTCCAGGCGTCGAGCGGGGGCGAGCACTGGAACTGCCACAACCACCAGAACGCCAACGGGGTCGTACCGCTCCGCTTCCGAGGCTGGCGGGCGGGCGAGCGCACGGGACTCAGAGCACAGCCCGAGCTGCGGGGACCCGGCTTCTCCATCGCGCTGACCGAGTTCTGGCAGAACTTCCCGCGGGCCATCGAGGTGCAGCCCTTCGAGGTGCGTATCGGGTTGCTGCCGGCGGAGCACGGCGACCTGCACGAACTCCAGGCGGGCGAACGCAAGCGGCACGTCGTTTGGGTCGGTCGGGGGGCGCCGCTCGAGCATGTGCACGCGCCGCGACGCGCGGTCCAGCCGCCCGCCGAGGTCCTCGCCGCCGGCGTGCTGGGAGACGTAGGGCCCGTCGAGTACGACGCGCCCCACATCGCCGCCCGCCTCGCCCGAATCGTCGACGAAGGCACGGGCCTCGCCGCTCGACGCGAGGCCATCGACGAGTTCGGGTGGCGCAACTGGGGCGACCTCTGGGCGGACCACGAGGCCGTTCGGCACACCGGGCCGACGCCGTTCGTGAGCCACTACAACAACCAGTACGACTGCGTGTACGCGTTCCTGCTCTGCCAGCTCCGAAGCGGGGACGTGCGCTTCTGGCACCTGGCCGACACGCTCGCCCGGCACGTCGTGGACATCGACCTCTACCACACCGAGGAGGATCGGGCGCTCTTCAACGGCGGCCTCTTCTGGCACACGGACCACTACGTCGACGTGGGGACGTCGACGCACAGGTGCTACTCCCGCAAGAACGGCCGGTCCCGAACCTACGGGGGCGGGCTCAGCAACGAGCAGAACTACACGAGCGGTTTGTTGCTGTACCACTGGCTGACCGGCGACCCCTTCGCGGCCGAAGCGGTGCTGTCGCTCGCGCGCTGGGTCGAAGCCATGGACGATGGCGCCCGCAGTGTCTTCGGTCTCCTCGTGGAGGGTCCGACCGGCGCCGCCTCTCAGAGCTATACGCCGGACTTTCATGGCCCCGGCCGCGGCGCCGGCAACAGCATCAACGCGTGCTGCGACGCCTTCGAACTCACGGGGGAAGCGCGGTGGCTCTCGCTCGCCGAGCGGCTCGTGCAGCGGTGCGTCCACCCCGAGCGAGATCCCGGCAGCGACGACCTCCTGGACGCCGAGGCGAGGTGGTCCTACACCGTCTTCATGAAGGCGCTGCTGCGCTATCTCCACCTCAAGGAGGGGCTCGCGGCCTTCGATGCGGCCTACGCCTGGGCTCGGGCGTGCCTGGTGAACCACGCGCGGTGGATGGTCGCGCACGAGCAGCCGAGCACGACCCGCAAGGAGCGCCTCGAGTACCTGACCGAGACGTGGCCGGCGCAGGACCTGCGCAAGGCCCAGGTCGCCCATGGTGCGGCGGCCTACCTGCCGCAGGACGAGGCCGCGCGAACCCACGCCTGGGCGACGCGCACTTTCGACGCGGCCCTCGAAGAGCTCATGGGCTACCCGACGCACGACCGCTGTCGACCGCTCGTGCTCACGATCCAGCCGGCGCTCGCCGAGGCCTACACGCGCGCCCACCCCGACGAACGGGCGCCCGAGGCCCCGGATCCGCCGACACAGTGGCCACCGTTCGTGCCGTTCGTGCCTCAGAAGACGCTCGCCAAACGCTCGCTGGCGACCCCGGGCGGCGCCGCACAGGCGCTCCTCACGTTGGGACGCCCCGCGAGCTGGCGACGCCTCCGCGAGCCCTGGTGAGGGAGGAGAGACGATGAAGACGACGTCCCTGAACGCAGACGCCGCTGCGCTGGACACCCTGGCGCGTGACCTTTGGTGGTGCTGGCAGCCCGACGGACCGGCGTTCTTCGAGGCGTTGGACCCGGTCGGCTGGGCGCGCACCGGCCACAACCCGGTGGCCCTGGTCGCCGACCTCGACGACGCCCGGCGTGTCGCGGGGCTCGAGCGGCTGCGGGTGCGCTTCGATGCGCTCGTCGCGGCACACGCCGCGTACCTCGACGACACCACGACGACCTGGCACACCCTCATCGGTCGGCCCCTGAGCGCGCCCGTCGCGTATTTCAGCGCCGAGTTCGGCCTCCACGAGTCGCTGCCGACCTACTCGGGCGGCCTGGGCATCCTCGCCGGTGACCACCTGAAGAGCGCATCGGACCTGGGTGTGCCGCTCGTCGCCGTGGGGCTCCTGTACCGAGAGGGCTACGTTCAGCAGGAGCTGACCGCCGACGGGCACCAGTTCAACGCCTACGAGACCTATGACTTCGCGCGCCTCGCCGTCACGCCCGCCCGGCTGTCGAGCGGTGAGCCGTGTGTCGTGACGGTCGAGATCGGAGAGCGACCCGTGCGGTGCCGGGTCTTCGTCGTTCGGGTGGGGCGGGTTCCGCTCTACTTGCTCGACACCGATACAGATGAAAACGACGCCGAACACCGCGCGATCACCGCCCGTTTGTACGGTGGCGACCGCACGACCCGCATCCGGCAGGAGCTGGTGCTCGGCGTCGGCGGCGCGCGCGCCTTGGCGGCGCTGGGCATCGCGCCGGCCGTCTGGCATCTGAACGAGGGGCACTCGGCGTTCCTCCTGCTCGAGCGGGCACGCCTCGCCGTTCAGACTGGGGCCGCGCCCGACGCCGCCGCTGCGATGGAGCTCGGCCGTCGGGGCACGGTCTTCACGACCCATACCCCGGTCGAGGCGGGCCACGACCGATTCGGGCGCGGGCTGATCGAGCAGCACCTGCAGGTGCTGACTCGGAACCTCAATATCGACTTCGATAAGTTGATGGCCTGGGGACACTGGCCGCAGGAGCTCGACCGCAACGCCGAGTTCAACATGACGCTGCTCGCACTGCATGGCTGTGCGCGGCAGAACGGCGTCGCTGCGCTGCACGGCGAGGTCTCGCGGGAGATGTTCGCGCGGTACTACGGCGACAGGCCACTGGACGAGGTGCCCATCACCCACGTGACGAACGGCGTGCACGGCCCCACTTGGCAGTGCACGCACCTCCGCGCGCTGGTCGGCGAACATGTGGGAGACCCCGGTTTCGCGGAGCGCGCGCCCGGGGCGCCGGTCTGGAAGAAGGTCGAGTCCCTGGACGACGCCGCCTACTGGGCGTGGCGCGTCGAAGCGAAGCGCGCGCTCTTCGCCCTGGTCGAGCGCCGGCATGCACGGCGAAACGCGCGCCTGGGACTCCATACACCCTCGCCGCAGCTCGACCCCACCGCGCTGACCATCGGGTTCGCGCGACGCTTCGCACCCTACAAACGCGCGGCCTTGCTGTTCAGTGAGCCGGGTCGGCTCGAGCACATCCTCGAGGGCGCGGGTGGACCGGTGCAGTTCCTCTTCGCGGGCAAGGCCCACCCCGCGGACGAGCCCGGCAAGCGGCTCGTGGAGCAGGTCCATCGCGCCGCCGCGGCCTCCGGAGGGCGCGTGGTCCTCATCGAGGGCTACGACATGGAGCTCGGGCGGGCCCTCACACGGGGCGTCGACGTGTGGCTCAATAATCCGCGGCGCCCCATGGAGGCCAGCGGCACGAGCGGCATGAAGGCGGGCATGAACGGCGGCTTGAACCTGTCCGTTCTCGACGGCTGGTGGCCCGAGGGCTACGACGGTGAGAACGGCTGGGCGATCGGCGAAATCCGGCCCTACGCGACCGAGGCGGAGCAGGACGCCGCGGACGCCGCCTCACTCTACGGTCTCCTGGAACGTGAGGTCCTCCCGCTGTACTTCGACCGGGGGCCCGACGGCCTCCCGCATCGGTGGATCGCCCGCGCGAAACACGCAATCGCCACCGTCACCCCGAACTTCTCCGCCCATCGGCAGGTCCGCGACTACGTCGACCTGCTGTACGCCGACTGAGAGGGTCGCCTCACCCTACGGGGCGGCCGATCTCACGCGACAGGACCTCGCGCACGGTGCCCCACCGGTACTCACGGCACAGGCGCTCGAGGCGGTCGTAGGTGCCGGCGAGGTTGTGGTAGCAGCGCAGGTGCCGCAGGGGCTTCAGACCGGGCATTCGAGGTTGCCCGTCGTCGATCTCCCAGGGGTGCACGTAGAGGATCGCGGCGTGTCCGGCGCGGTGGGCGGCGCGGATGCCGTGGTGGGTCCACGGCATCGGCAAGAGGCGCAGATAGCCACCCCCCGCGGCCGGCATGTTCATCGAGCCGACCTTGAAGGTCGTCAACGGGAACTCGTGCAGGGTCGCGCCGCCGGGGGTGCGGTAGTCGGCCACGGGCCAGCGCGAGAACTCTGGAATGCCGTAACGGTCGTGGTGGACGGGGAAGATGCTCGAGTCGTAGGCGAAGCCCAGGGCCGCGAGCTCGTCGAGCGCCCAGAGATTGCGGGCCGTGATGCTGTACGACGGCGCTCGGTAGCCGAGCACGGGCGTGCCGACGAGGTCCTCCAGCAGCCCCTTGCAGCGCGCCGTGTCCTCACGGAACTCGTCGGGCGTGAGGGTGTACACGAGCCGGTGCAGGTCGCTGTGACAGGCGATCTCGTGGCCGCGACGATGAATGTCGCGCACGAGGTCCGGGAACTTGCGCGCGCACCAGCCCAACACAAAGAAGGTCGACCGCACGTCGGTCTCGTCGAAGAGATCGAGGAGACGCCGCGTGTTTTCGACGACGCGCGGCGTGTAGCGGTCCCACGTGTCTCGTGGCACCTTCTCGGCGAAGTTCTCGACCTGGAACCAGTCCTCGAGGTCGACGGACATTGCGTTGAGAGGCAGCGTAGGCGCGTGCACGACTTTTTCCAGCCTCGGGTTTCGGCCTTCGCAGTCTACCGCACCCGGCTCCGAACGGGCCTGGTCCACGCTGCGTTCGCCCTCTTCATCGGCGCGACGGGCTGTACACGAGAGCCTGGGGGCCCCGTGACCCCCGCTGTACCCGACGGGGGCCCCGGGGTCCAGGCCGCGGCCGCCGACGACCAGCTCGACGCTCTGTGGCGCGAGGCGGTGCAGTTCCGCGCGGCCCACGAGGCCTTTGCCGCCAACGCCGAGTCGTTCGCCCGCGATGCGGACAAGGCCGAACGGATGCTCGAGGCCGTCGAGGCGACGACGCGGCTCCCCGTCGTCGCAGACGCCGTCGCGGACCGGGCCGAGGTCGAGAAGGCGCTGACCTCCGTGCTCTCGGCCTTGGAGCTTCGGGGGCGCATCGAGCTGAGCACCGCACCGCTGGAGCCCTTGCCCCCAGAGTCGCTGTCGGCGACCGAGGGGCTTCGATACACCGACGGCCAGGTCATCGGTCACCACGTCTTGCGCCTGCACCTGGACGACGGTCTCTTGGGCGGGCCGACGTGGATGAGCCAGCTCAACCGTACCGGGCGCCTGGTCCGTTTCGAGCGGGTCGAGCTGCCCCGGGGTGGCGCCGCCGTGCTCTATGGCCGGGTCCCGTTTTTTCGGGCGCTCACCCCCGTTCGATTCGAGCGTGCGACGAGCGATCTCGTGGCGCGCGCCGAGGCTCTGGTCGGCCGCGACCCGGCCCGACCGCGCCCAGCCGAACGGCTCGCTTCCGTTCGAGAGGCCCTCGCGACGGTCGACGCCCTGGCGCCGCGCCTCGACCTGGCATTCAAGCAACAGGCTCGCGCGAAGATCGCCACGGCTCGCTTCCGCGTCTACGCGCAGGTCGTCGAGGCGTACAACCAGCAATCGTGGCGGCAGCTCGTCACGGAAGCGCCGAGGCCCGGACCCTGAGCGGGGTCGACCCATGATCTCCGGAGTGAAAATGCGTGCGTTGAATCGACTTGTGCTGGGTGCGTTGCTCCTGCCCCCCGTGGGCCTGTTTGGCTGCGGGGGGGCGCACCCGCACGGCGGGGGGCACGAGCACCCGAGCTTCGACAACCCCCAGGCTTGGGCCGAGCAGTTCGATTCGCCGGAGCGGGACGCCTGGCAAAAGCCCGAGCAGGTCGTTCGGCACATGGAGCTGTCGAGCGACAGCGTGGTGGCCGATCTCGGGGCGGGCACGGGCTACTTCGTGATGCGCATCTTGCCCGAGGTGCCGGTCGGCAAGGTCTACGCCGTCGATGTCGAGGCCGCCATGGTCGACTACACGGTCCAGCGCTCCCGGCGGGGCGGTTTCGAACAGGTTCAGGGTGTCGTTGCCGCGCCCGACGACCCACGCCTGCCGGAGCCCGTGGACGTGGTGCTCATCGTCAACACCTACCACCACCTGCCGGACCGCCCGCGATACTTCCGCGCGCTCGCCAGCAAGGTGAAGGCGGGGGGGCGCGTCGTCCTCGTCGACTATAAGACGGACCCCGAGATTCCGGGGCCGCCCCTGGCGATGCGCCTCACGGCCGACCAGGTGGCGGGTGAGATGGCCGAGGCGGGATGGCGCCTGAAGACCCGCTCTGAGGGCTTTCTGCCGCGCCAGTACCTGCTGATCTTCGAGCGCTGACGCTCAGCGCCAGGTCAGCTCGAGTCGCCAGCCGTTCAGCGTGCCGACGTCCTGCTTCGCGACGTCCTGCACCTTGAGCGTGTACGTGCCCTTCGCGGCCTTGCCCGCCAGCGCGGCCACGTCGAAGGTCTGCTTGACGTCGTCCGTGCCGCCGCCGGTGCGGTTGTGGAGCGTGTAGGTCTGGCCATCGCGGACGAGCGCGACGACGAGGTCGCCCTTGTAGGGGTGCTTGATGTCGACGATGACCCGCGCGGAGACCAGCGTGCCCTCGGCGTTGGACTCCGCCTTGCTCGTGATGCCCCTGCGGTTGCCGTCGGGGATCGCCTTCGGTGTGGCCGCGCCCGCGAACTCGCGCGTCTGCTCCGCGGGGGGAGCGGGCGGCTCGACCATGCCGCCGCCCTGCGCGGTGACGAGGTCCAGCGTGAAGTTCGTCAAGCGGCCGACGTCCTGGGCCGCGAGGTCGAAGACCTCCAACTTCCAAGTCCCGGCCGACGCCTTGCCCGCGAAGGTGGGCAGGTCGTAGGTCTGGTCCAGGTCGTCGTCGCCGTCGCCCGTGCGGTCATGCAGCACGACCGAGTCGTTGCCGCGCGAGAGCACCACGCGCAGGTCCCCGCGGTAGGTGTGGGTGAGCTTCACCCGGGCGCGCGCCGTGACGATGGCCCCCCGGTCGGGCACGTCGATGCTCGCCGAGACACCCCCCGGGGCGTTGTCCGGAATGTCCAGCGGCAGACCCGCGGCCGAGAGCTCCTCGGAACCCATGCCGACCGGCACCGGCTGCGAAGTCGCCGGCAGAATCTTGGCCTCGATGATCGTGTCGTACGCGATGTGCGGGTTCTCGTAGTTGCGCCGCGACGGGCCCTGCGACAGCGGCTGCCAGGCGAAGTCGGGCCACGCGTGGTCGTCCTTGGCCATCGCGTTCGACCAGGTGCCGTCGCCGACGATGCGGGCCGCCGCGTCGTCCATGGGCTTGTCGAGATACAGCGTGTACGTGAGCGTCCGCATCTCGACCTGGTTGCCCCACAGCGAGTGGAGCTCGTTCGAGGTCGTCGGCCACGCATCCACGTTCACGTTCTCGACCGTGAGCTCCTCGTGGGGCACGCCGTCGGTGATCCAGTGGAACGTCGCCGTGACCTGGACGGGGTAGACCTCGATCTCGCCGAGCTCTCGTTTCTTCGCATCCCCGGAGGTCCGGTCGTAGGTCGTCTGCACGACCTTCGTCTTGACGGCCTTGTCGGTGTAGAGCTTCTCCGTCCGCCACACATAGCTGCGGACGGGCTGGTTCCAGACCTCGTCGCCGGTGAACCGGTCGATGACGAAGCCCTTCTGCTGCAGGCCGAGCTGGGTGCCGAAGTAGATGTGGAACGCCGCCGGGGTCAGGTCCTCGTAGGCCGCGCCCTCGTTCTCGGGGTCGTCGTGGCGGCTGCCGTGGAACGACGAAGCGTGCTCCATCCAGGACTCGGTGAGCAGGCCCTTCGCCTCGCCCGGAGTGAACTCGACCGTCACGCCGTTGTGGGTCACGGCGCCGCGAACCCGAGGCTCGGCCTCCATGAGCGAGGCGGCCGCCCAAGCGTTGCAGTGTCCCCACCAGCCCTGGACACCGGGCACGCCATGACCGTGTTCGATCTGCTCGAACTCCGTCGCCGTGTCGACGGTGATGCTCGGGAGCATCGCCTTCGCGGTCGTGATCTCGCCGTCGATGCGCAAGTACGCCTTGCCGTCGTCCGTCTCGCGCCAGTCGCTGTTCGGGTTGTCGGCGATGTACTTGTTGAGCTTGCGCACCAGGTCACGGAGCTGCGTCTGCTTGGGCGAGAGCTGCTCGTCGGTGATGCGGTGGTAGTCCTTGATCTTCGTCCATTCGATCTTTTCGACGCGCCCCTCGAGCAGGTCGAGCTTCTCGGAGGCCGAGAGGCAGAAGCTCTTGCCCTGGTCGACGATCGCCTTCGTCTCGGCGGCCGCGTCCACGCCGCGGCACTCATCGAAGACGCGCAGCTTGTGGCGGTCCGAGATGCCGTTCTTCGTGTAGGCCCACCACGAGCCCACCCAGGGCTTGTGGGCGGCCTTGGCGCGGGCCGGGAGCTGGTTGAAGCGGGTCTCGCCGTAGACGGCGTTGTCTTGCGCCATTGCGGTGCCGCAGAAACCCAGCAGGGTCGTGACGGCGAGCAGGGACAGAGTGTTTCGGGTGTTCATGGTGTGGTCCCTCCTCATTCCTTCGAGATGAGCACGCCGACGGCGCTCGGGGTCTCGACGTAGAACGGCCAGGGATCACCCGCCGCCCAGTACACGTCCTCCTGCGCATCGAGCACCACGCCGGCGTTCTGTCCGGGGAGGCTGCGGCCGCGAAGGTCGAAGTGGAAGTACTCCCGTTCGGCCCAGCCGGGGGCGGCTGCATCTGCCACCGGGGCGAGCGTGTCCGGGAGACCCGGAAGGCGCTTTTTCGCCGCGGCGAGGTAGGCGTTGGGCACGACGTAGGGGAAGCTCGTGTCGAGGCTGCGGACGACCTCGCGCGGGTCGAGAGCGCGGGTCCGGCCGTTGGGGAACGCGCCGCGGGTGCCGCTGAACTCGGTGACGGAGACGGGTCGCAGGAGGTCGTCCATCACGAGCTCGATGCGCTCGGTGACCTCGCTGGCCTGCAGGATGTCCGCGTCGGCGAGCTGCTGGCCGACGGAGCCTCGTGCCTCGCCTTGGGTAATCTCGAGCGTGATCGTCTCGCGATCCTTGCCGGCGATGACGGCGCGTCCCTTCGCCTTGACTCGGAAGTCGAGCACGATGAGCCCCGCTTCCGCCTTCAGGTCCTCGCCGAACGCGAGGTCCTGCATCTGGATGCGCTTGTCGCTCTTGAGCACGTAGGCCACCTGCCAGCGCTCACCCGGCGACCAGAAGTCACCGCGAAGCCCGAGCTGGGCGAGCGCATTGGGGCCTTCCGGGTCGCAGTCGAGACAGTCGGCCTTGTAGCCGTCGGTGTCGAACGCACCCTTGCCGCTCTCGGTGCCTTCGACGTCGAGGGTGGGGTCCTTGACACCTTCCGAGGCGGGGTCCTTGGACCCCGTCGTTCCATCGTCCGAGCAGCCCAACGCCAGGAGGGCGAAGAGCGCCGACGAGCGTCCAATTCCGAGGATGGCCATGGCCAGTGTCCTTTCCAGTGAGCCCGAGTCGGGCGCTTCGAACGACCGCTCAGCAAGGGGCGGACCAACGTGTTTCGCCGCGGTGAATACAGACTTCGCGCGCGTGTCACAAGTCGACGAGACCGGGTCCACCTGGGCGGCGACCGTCAGCCCTCGTAGAGGATCGAGGCTTCCTGGGCGCCGATGAACCGCTCGAGCGCGATCTCGTCGTCGTGCGAAAGCTCCACGAACCGGAACCCGAGACCGGCCGGGAGCCCTTCGAGGGCGGCCTGCTCCGCGGGGCGGTGCCAGCAGACGGTCGCGGGGGCGGAGATCGCGTGGCCGTCGGGCATCTCGAAGAAGACCTCGACACGGGCGCCGTGCGGCAGGGCGTTCGGCGTGGCCACAAAGAGCCCGCCGCGGCTGACGTTCCCGCTGAACCCCGTGAAAAAGGTGCTGCCGTACTCGATGCCGACCTTGGCCGAGAGACCTGCGCGCGGGGCACGTTGCGCCCGCGCCCGCTCGGCCTGCACCGTCTCGGGGGCGCGACCCCGCGGCAGCGGGCCGGGGTGTCCCGACATCCGCAGATCCCCGATGTCGAGCTCCGACCACGGATCATGCAGTCCCGATGAGAGCTCGTCGGCGAGGACCGCGAAGGTGGCGGCGCTCCGAGGTGCGGGCGGGAGCGGCCTCGACAGGTCCGGCGCGCGCGGCGCGGGGCGGATGGACTTCTCGACGCGCCCGCGGGTGGGTCGAAAGCGGTCGCCCATCGAGTCGGAGGGCGGCGCGATGCTGGGCGGGTTCACGACCGGAGACGCGGCCGGCGTGGTCACGGGATGCGGAGGCGGCGCCTCTACGGGCAACGCCGGAACAGGTGTGTCCTCGATGGGCGCGAAGTCGTATCCGAGGATCG
Organism: Bradymonadia bacterium; assembly: GCA_049318805.1. Classification (GTDB taxonomy): domain Bacteria; phylum Myxococcota_A; class Bradymonadia; order UBA7976; family UBA1532; genus CANLBD01. The sequence continues at coordinate 126 of JBMOFP010000027.1, read as the reverse complement.
GCTCGAGGGAGCCGCCGTCTCCCCCCTCGTCCATATCGCCGAGTTCGGCGTCCGGATCGAGGGCGTGGAGCTCGGCGGCGAGGTCCGCGAAGGGGTCGAAGTCGGCATCCGAGCGCGCGGTCGTGG
>JBMOFP010000026.1:0-43278 GCA_049318805.1 Bradymonadia bacterium | reverse complement strand
AGTGTCGCGGACGATGAGGTCTCTTCTGATGTGCTCGATTCTCGCGGGGTGCGCGGAGTGGGAGTCAGTACCCGCGCAGCCCGACGTGTCCTTCGCGGGCAATCCGCCGGCCCGCGGCGCGTGCGCGCTCGAAGCGCGCCCGCGCGCCGTTGAGCTGGACGACGTGCTCGTGGGTCAGCCGTCCGGGTCTCGGGTCGTGCTCGAGAACGTGGGCGACGAGTCGATCAGCGCCGTGACTCTCGACGTCGAGGGATCGGACGGATTGACCGTGGTCCCGAACGACGCGGGACCGATCGCTCCTGGGAGCACGATCGAGGCCATCGTCCTTCTGAACACCGGGGGTCCAATCGAGGCCGCGGGCACGCTTCAGGTGCGGTACGAATGCGCCAAAGTGCGCGGAGGCTCCATCGAGCTCCCCGTCGCAGGCCGAGCTCTACCGTCGTGCGCGAGGATCGAGCCGACCTCGCTCGAGTTCGAGACCAGTCTTGGATACCTGGAGTATCAGGGCGGGAAAGTGTGGGGCTGCGCGTCACGCCGAGTCCGCCTCGAGAGCGCGTCGATCGACGGGCCCGACGCCGGCATGTTCAGGTTCAGCAGCATCGATCCGTTCCCGGTCGACGTGGGTGGCGGCGAGGTCGAGGGGGCGTATCCATTCGTGTTCTCGGTCGAATTCACCGCGGAAAACGAAGGGCTCTACGCGGCCCGCCTTCAGGTGACGACCGACGATCCGCTCGAGCCCGTCTTCGAGGTGCCGCTGCAAGGCCGCGTAACGATGCCGCCGTGCCCGGTCGCTGTGGCGACGCCGCCTGCGTACCGTGTCGTTCCGTCGAGCATCGTCCTGCTCGATGGGGGGGCTTCGAACGGCGGGCCGCGGGTGGGCCGGCCGGTGTCATTCGAGTGGATCGTGCTCGAGCGACCCAATGGCTCACTGAGTCAACCTTGCGAGTCTGTAAACGCAGCAGACCCGGCGACGGGCAGTCCAGATGACCCTGTCACACCCATTGCCGGATTCTTCGTCGACTCTCCGGGCCGGTACGTGCTCGAGTTGCGTGTACGCGACGCTCTGGGTCGCGGGCCCGAGCAATGCCCCGGAGCGAGGACCGTCGTCGAGATCGTGGCCGACTTGCCCCCGAACTACGTAGCCACTCGAGGGTCGACCGAGGTTGCCGTGCGGATCATGCCTGAGGGGGCGGCGGACTTTCGCGCCGAGGCCTATCCGCCGGGCTATGATCAAGCGGGCATGTGGGGCGTTTCGGACCTCGTCGCGCTCGACACACCCGAGGCCCCGATCGCCGAGGGCTCGACGCTGCGCCTCGGCCTCTGGAACGCCGGGGACCGGCGGGTACTGGGCGATCTGTTGGTCGTTTGCGACTCAGAGCAAGTCTATCCGCGGGGCGGCATGGACCCCAATGACTTGAACGAGTTGCACCGGTTCGAGCCGAATCAGGGCCTGCACCTGCTCGACCTCACGTGGCCCGACTGCACAATCACCGAGCGACTCGAACGATTCACACGCTGAACTGCCCGCACCCGGGCGGGCTCGTTTCTCTCAGAACCAGCGATCCAGGCACCCGTGCGCGGTGCGCAGAACCACGCGGAGGGGGGCATCGCCCAGGTCGATGCTCTGGACGATGTGGAACCAATCCAGCGGCGACAGCTCGCAGAACCCCGTCTGGACGTAACACTCGGCGTGGGAGTCCGTGCCGCGGCGGTCGATGGTCTCGCAGTCGGCGTCGTAGGGGACCTGGGCCTCGAGGTAGTCGACGAGGCAGTGTCGAACCCGCCCGAGCCACGCCGCGGCTCTGGGGCTGACGCGCGGCTCCGTCACGCTCGCGTAGCGCCTGCAGTACTTGCCGACGTATCCCGTCAGGTAGCCCTCGTCGCCACACTGCGAGATGACCTCGCGGCAGTCGTAGTAGCTACACAGCGCGCAGTCGTCGGCGGCCAGGAGATGTCCACAGGCGCCCGCCGCATCGTCGGCGTCGTCGCGGGGCGTGTCGTCGGCAGGGGCCGTGTCACAGGCGGGCGTCTCGCACGCCGCGAAGAAGCCCAGCGCGCAGGCCGCCGTGGCGAGCGGGCCCGCGCCATCGGCCTTCGGGAAGGCGACGGCGCTCGACACCGCCTCGCACTCGGCCTCGAGCAGGCGCCGCGCAAGCTCGGGGTCGCAGTCTGCGACGGGTGGCGATTCCGGCAGACCGGAGCAGCTCGCCAGCTTCGCGCGCGCATCGTCACAGAGCGAGCGGTCGTCCGCCGCCTCATCTTCAGGCGCGGCGCACGCGACGAGCAGCAGGGCAGTCGCCAGGCGGAGGTGTAGTCGCATGGCCGGCATTCTGCCTCCGCCTTTCCGTTTTCGGAAGCGGCCATTCAGGGCCCGAAGCTCCCGAGGTCTCCCTTCGCGTTGCGTCGGCGATGCAGTCCCCACCCGTGTGGTCACGTGCCTCCATGTCCGCACTCTTCGGTGACGACACCTCACCCGAGGTCAAGGCGATCCTCATCGCCGGATACCGACGCATGACGCCTGCGGAGCGGCTCGCCCGCGCCTGCGACCTGAGCCTGGCGGTTCGTCAGCTCGCGCTCGCACGGCTACGGAGCGAGCACCCGAACGCGTCGGAACGCGAGCTCCAGCTCCGCCTCGCGGCGCTGACGATTGACGCCGAGACGATGCGCCGCGCGTTCGGATGGCCGCCCGAATCGACGGTCTCAGTCCCGACAGAGTCCGCAGGTGCCCGGGGCGCTGGTGCAGGCCCAGATGCCGGAGTGACCCAAGCCGAGGCTCGCACCGTTTCCGCTTGTGCTGACTTCGACGATTCGGCCGGGTCGCCCCCAGAGGTGTAAACGCTCGAAAGGCAACGCCTGGTCGCGCAGACCGAGATCGAGCGCGCGAATCGCCCACGAGAACGCCCCGGTGGCGTCACCGGCGGCCAAGTCGAGTCCTGCCAACGTTCGACCGTTGATGACGACGTTGTCGTAAACGTTGAGCCGAATCGAGGGCACGAGGACGGGCGCGAAATCGACGCAAGCGCGCTCGGCGTTCGGGCCCGTAAGGCATTGGCCGCACTCGGGGCCGGGACATGCGGCGCTGCCGGTCTGGAGGCCGCTGATCGCCGCGGCGTCGCCCCGCGCTTCGACCGTAAGGCCCTGGCCGGGCCACCCGAGCAGTCGATGAGCGCCGTCGTCGCCTCGAATCACCGTGAATTGCCCGGCCTCGGCGGCGCGTTGGAGGGCGTCGAAGAGCGCGCCGTCGGCGTCCCCCGGCTCAACCTCGAGCGCGTCGAACTCGACGCCGTTGATGATGAGCGAGTCGACGTTGGAGAGCCGCCCGCCCGCGGGGGCCAGGCCGCGCGGCCTCCAGGCGCAGAGCTCGGCGCTATTGTGGAAGCCGTCCACATAGCAGGCTGCTGAAAAAGCAGCCTGCTAGAGGGACCGCGGCATCTGGAGGGCTCGCGGCGTCCAGAAGTGTCGTGGTGTCGGGAAGCAACGTCGCGTCCGGAGGCGTCATGGCGTCCAGTCGCTCCGCAGCGTCCGACGATGGCCCCGCCGCGTCCGCCGCGTCCACCCGCACCGATGCGTCGACCTCGACCTCGGCGTCCGGCACGCCTTCAGCCGGGTCGACGCGTGAAGCGGTTTCGCCGCATGCCCCCACCCAAATCCCCAACAGCACCCACGTCGCGAGTTTACCGTCCATGGCAAACCTCCTTCCTTCGACCCCAGCACTGGGCGGCCCTCGCGTTCCTTTTCGAAAACGTCCGTTGAAGCGGACGTGTCGACCCGTTGTAGTCTCCCCGGCATGAATCGCACGCCCCTGCTCCTCACGTTGCTTTCCCTGCCCGCCTGCGAGCTGGCGAACTCCATCGCCGAGGAGCCGCCCCGGCCGCCCTACGGCAGCCTGGCGAGCGTGGCGCTCACCGAGAGCCCGCCGACGGACACGCTCGCGAACTTCTACTGCCGCGACCTGGTGTCGTCGATCGCGTGCGACCTCTTCTTTGATGACCCGCCGCCCGAGAAAACCTCGCTGAAGTTCTCCTTCGAGACCGTCTTCGAGCTCGGCAACCCGAACAGCTTCTCGGTGCCGATGGTGGAGCTCCTGCTGGCGCTCAAGGTCTTCGAGGGCCGCGCGGAGTCCGAGCTCGCGACGCTCTGCATCTCGTTCTGTGATCCGCAGGCCGAGGACTGCGCGGCCCGCCCGCCCGAGGAGGCGTGCAAGGCCCCCGACACCACTGTGCGCAGCCTCGAGGACTTTGTGCCGACGGTGGACGATCTGGTGCGTCTTGCATCAGAGGCCGTCGCCGGCACGCTGGACGACAACCTGAGCTTCCGCACGATCCCCGGCCGCACCTTCGAGCGCTGCAGACCCGAGGGCACGTCCTGCGAGGTGTGTGGTGACGATGCGCCGGCCGGCGACGCCGGGGTGGCCGAGGGTGCCGGAGCGACCGTCTGCTGCGGGGACGACGCGCCGGTGGTGCTGCCCTCGACCTGCAGTCTTGGGCAGAACGAGGCCGGCCTGTTCTGCGAGCAGTGCGACGGCGCGGTCGAGGCCCGCGTGCGCTTCGACCTGGGCGTGGATGCGATCACGTCCATCCTGGGCGAGGTCGCCGAGTCCTCGGTGGACGCCCTGACGGCCGGAGAGCTGCCGAACTTCGACATCCCCTACAGCGTCGAGGGCACGCTCTTCTTCGACGTGCCGGTGCTCGGGCGCTTCGCCATCGGCTTCGGACCGTTCGCGTCGACCTGGTCGCTCGACTGAGGTTGCAAGTGGGCGTCGGTCCGGCGACCCTCGCCCGCGACCACGCAACGACACGGAGCGCCCATGCACGGCACGACGCGACGAGGGGTATTGGGGGCGGGGGCCCTGCTGGGCGCGGCATTCGTCCTCCCGCGGCACGTCTTCGCGCAGTCGCCCGTACGCCTGGTGGGCCCGCCGTTCTCCCTCGGCGTGGCGTCCGGCTACCCGCGCCCCGACGGCATCTCACTTTGGACACGCTTGGCCCCGATGCCGCTCGCGCCCGACGGGGGCATGCCGCCGGCCCGGGTGAAGGTCGAGGTCGAGGTGGCCGAGGACGAGGCCTTCACGAAGGTCGTGGGCCGCGCGACGCGGCTCGCGGTGCCGGAGTGGGGCCACTCGGTGCACGCCGACGTGCGCGGCCTCGCCCCGGGGCGCGCCTACTTCTACCGCTTCCTGGCCGCGGGCGAGGTGAGTCCCATCGGGCGCACCCGCACCGCCCCGGCCACAGGGGCAACCGTGGACACGCTGCGCTTCGCCATCGGCTCGTGCCAGCACTACGAGTTCGGGTGGTACGTCGCGCACCGGCACTTGCTCGCGGAGCAGGTGGATCTGATGCTCTTCCTCGGCGACTACATGTACGAGCGGCGCAGCGGCGATCCCACGCTCGTGCGCGAGTACGTGGGTATCGAGACCTACACCGTGGGCGACTACCGCGTCCGGTACGCGCAGCACCGGCTGGATCCCGACCTGCAGCGCCTGCACGCGGCTGTGCCGTGGGCGATGGTCTGGGACGACCACGAGGTCGACAACGACTGGGCCGGCTTGCAAGGGGAGCTGCTCGAGACCGGCTTCGCCCAACGCCGGGCGGCCGCCTTCCAGGCCTTCTGGGAGAACATGCCGCTGCCGGAGACGATGCGTCCCGGACCACTGGGCATGCGCATCTACGACGCCCTCGACCACGGCACGCTGGCGCGTTTCTGCCTGCTGGACGACCGCCAGTACCGCTCGCCTCAAGCGTGCCCCGAGCCCGAGAAGGGCGGCGGCTCGCGCTCCGTGACGCCGGCGGAGTGCCCCGGCTACGAGGACCCGAAACGCACGCTCCTCGGTGAGCTTCAGACCACCTGGCTGGACGCCGCCCTGAAGGACAGCCCGGCGCGATGGAACGTGCTCGCGCAGCAGACCTTCATGGCGCCCGGGCGTCGGCCGTCGGCGAAGGGCCCGACCTTCTGGACGGACGGCTGGGACGGTTACCCCGCCGCGCGCCTGGACGTGCTCGCTCGCCTGCAACGGCACAAGGTCCAGAACCCGCTCGTGGTCGGTGGCGACATCCACGCGACGGTCGTGGCGAACGTGCACGCGTCGCCGCAGGATCCGCGCTCGAAGATCGTGGCGTCCGAGGTGTGCGGCACCAGCTTCACCTCGCCCGGCTGGACCGCCGAGGACGAGGACGGTGTGCGCAAAGAGAACGCGCACGTGAAGTATGTGAACGGTCGCCAGCGCGGCTACGTGGTCTTCGACGTCACGGCCAAGGGCCTCGAGGCGCGGGTGCGTGTGGTGGACGAGAAACGCAAGGACAGCGGGGTCACGACGGCCACGACCGTGCGTGTCGAGGCCGGTCGCCCCGGCGTCACCGTCGGCTGAGGGCGGGCACCGCTCGGCGGGCTGCGGTTCGGGGCGCGACCAGGGTTCGACTCCGCGAGAGACTCGGGCAAGATGCGCCCCATGCGCTGTCCAAACCTGCTCGTCGCCCTCTCATTGCTCGCGTGTGGGGGACCCGCCCCGCGACCGACCCCCGCGGACGCCGTGCGCGCCGCGAACGACCTGCCGGCGCCGCCGCAGGTGCCCCCGGAGGACGGCGTCGAGTCCATGAACACCGAGTACTACCTGGGCTCGGCCGAGCAAGAGGCGGCGAGCTTCAAGGCCTTCGCGGCGCAGATGCAGGCGCTCCAGACACGGATCTCCCAGGAGCGGGGGCAGCCGATGGCGCGCGGCTTTCATGCGAAGCACCACGTGTGCCTGTACGGCACCTTCGAGCTCGACCCGCAGCGGGACCCCCGAACGCGGCACGGGGTCTTCTCGGCCGAGTACGCCGCGTGGCCGGTGTGGGTGCGCTTCTCGAACGGCGTGGGCTGGATTCAAAACGACGATGAGCTCGACGCCCGGGGCATGGCGGTGAAGCTGATGGGGGTGCCCGGCGAGAAGCTGATGCCCGATGAGCAGGGCACCCAAGACTTTCTCATGACGAACAGCCCGACACCCGTGGGCAAGAACGCCGTGGAGTTCATGGACTTCGCCCACGCGAACGCGAATGGCCTCGCGTCGGGGCTCTTCTTCGGCGCACGCCATCCGCGGAGCGGCGCGCCGGCGCTGGCCCGCACTGGGGCCATCGACAGCCTGCTCAACGAGCGTTTCTGGAGCGGCGGCGCCTACCACCTGGGCGCCCACCAGGCGGTGAAGTTCGGCACGCGCCCGTGCCCCGGCACACTGAAGCGCGAACCCCTGGACGACGACAGCCCGAACTACCTGCGCGACGACTTGCTGGCCGCGGCCAACGCCGGGATTTGCTTCACCTTCGGCGTGCAGCTCCAGGCCGATCCGGAGCGCACGCCCATCGAGAACGCCGCGGTGGAGTGGGATGAGTCCACCTCGCCCTTCATCCCCCTGGGACGCATCGTCCTGCCGCCGCAAGACGCCGCCGCCGCCGGTCTGGACACACTCTGCGGCCAGCTCTCGTTCAATCCGTGGCACGGTCTGCCGGCGCATCAGCCCATGGGGCACATCAACCGGGCCCGGAAGTTCGTCTACGACGCGAGCCGAGCCCACCGAAGCGGGGGGCGTGAGCCGAAGGGCTTCGAGGGCTTCGGTCCCGCGCCCGCGTCGAGCCCCTGACCGCAATCGTTGCGGGGGATGGACACAGGGCGCCAAGCCCACTTGGCGGCACTTTCACGGGGCGTTGGTTGAAGTCCTTGTAATCATTCATTTCTCTGGCGCGTGTCCCGCGGTACGGTCGTTGCTCTGCCCTGCCGCGTGGTCAAAACAACGAGTCTGTGGCTGGTCCTGGCCTCGCTCATCCCTGGCGTCGTACTTGCCCACGGGCTCGACGCGAACCGGATTGAGGCCGTCCTTCGGGCGCGAGACCTCGAGCTGGTCGTCACGCCACCCGCGGAGTATCTGCGGGCGGCCGACGCGAACGGTGACCTCTTCCTGGTCCGCGAAGAGGTGGCCGCTCACCGCGCCTGGATCAAGGACGCAGTCACCCGCGCTTTGACCGTGCGTGACCTCGGAGGCGCTCGCCTCGAGATCATCGGTGTCGACGTCTCCACGCCGGCGTACGGACCCGCGGGAACACCTCAGGACCACGTGCGCTACACGTTGCGGGGCCGCTTCGACGCGGACCCCACAGCCCTGCAGCTCGGCGTGTCCTTCGTGACGCCCGACCATCCTGTGACCGTGCTGGCGGCGCGGGCCGTGTGGTCCGACAAGCCCGGTCTGATGAAGTTCGTGGGCCCACGGCAGAGCACCTTCCTGACCGTAGAGCACCCCCAGGTGGTCGTGCTGCGCGCCGATGGGGCCGCGGCCAGCGCAGTGACCTCGGTGGTGCAAGGCGCACCGAATCTGGCCCTCTGGCCCGCCGTGATCGCGCTGTTGGCCTCGGCCGCGGCGCTGTTGCTGCTGCCGAAGTGGGCGTCTCGGCGAACGTTGGACGGACAGGGGAACGCATGAAGAGGCATCTGGTCTGGGCGGTCGTCGCCGTGGCGATGTGCGCCTGTGACGACGACGCTGGCGCGCAGTCGGAAGGCGGCGCGGGCGGTGAGTCGGCGGTGGGCGGAGGAACAGGCGGTGGGGTCGACGCCGGCACGGGCGGAGGTCCCGCAGGGGGGGCGCCCGTAGGCGGCAGCGCGCCGGTGGGTGGCAGTGAGCCGGTGGGTGGCAGGCCGGCGGTGGGCGGCAGTGAGCCGGTGGGTGGCAGTGAGCCCGTAGGCGGCAGTGAGCCCGCAGGCGGCAGTGAGCCCGTCGGCGGCAGCGCGCCGACACCCGACACCGAGCCGAACGTCGAGGTCGTCGAGTGCACACGTTCTGCGGAGGCGCTCGCCGCCGAGGTCGGCGAGGCGCACGCCTACAACGAGCAGGTCATGGGGGGCGTGCGCACCATTACGGCCAACGCGATCCCCAACCACGCGGTCGGTGCGTTCCCGAACCCGGGCAATCCCAACGTGATCAGCCCCCAGGCCATCGCGTACACGGTGCCGGTGACTCCGGCCGGGGCCGGGGCCGGTACCACGGTCTTCGGGGTCGCGCTGAGCGGCGCGGTCTTCGACCCGGGCACGGCCGAGACCTGGAACGACGATCCGACGTGGCGCTACGAGGCGCTTCGATACGGCACCGCACCGCCGTACTTCGCGTCCAATGGGGGCACGGACGAAACGTTCCACCCGGGCGCCCTCGGCGTCGACTGCAACTTCGCCCACGTGCAGCCGACCGGCGCGTATCACTACCATGGCATCCCAACGGGGCTGATGCCCGCGGAGCCGGCATCGACACAGATCGGCTGGGCGGCGGACGGCTATCCGATCTTCGGACGCTGGGGTCATCAGTCGGCAGCCGATGCCTCGTCTCCGTTGGTCGAGCTGCGCGCGAGCTGGCGCCTGAAGTCGGGGGAACGGCCGGGAGGCGACGCCGGACCCGGTGGTGCCTACGATGGCACCTTCGGCAATGACTGGGAGTACGTCGAGGGCAGCGGCGACCTGGACGCATGCAACGGACGCACGGGCGTGGTCACCCTCGGCGGCGAGCAGGTCGAGACGTATCACTATGTCATCACGACGACGTTTCCGTACATCCCGCGGTGCACCAGCACCGCGCCCGATGCCTCGTTCGCGCGGGGCATGATGATGGGCGGCGGCATGATGGGCGGCGGCATGATGGGTCAGATCCCGGCGTGTCAGCCGGGACAGATGGAGCGGTGCTGTGGCGATGGCACCTGCGATGGACCAGAGACGGCGATGAACTGCGACGCGGACTGTTGAGCTTTCGAGGGGGTGGCATGCGATCGAATCGAGGTGTGTTGTGGGCCGCGCTTGCGAGCGCCGCCCTCGTGGCGGCGTGCGATGCCGAGACCTCCGGGGGCGATGGGGCCGACAAGGACGATGTCGGCTTCCGCGCGATGGACTCAGGGAGCGGGGGCGCCGGCGGTACACCCGGAACACCCTGGGAGCCGGGCTCCGGGGGCGTGGGCGCCGGTGGAGTCGCTCCGGGGACCGGAGGGACGGGCGTCGGGGGTTCAGGCGCGGGGGGCGAGAAGCCTGAGACGGACGGCGGTGCAGTGGACCCACCGCCGCCGGTCGGGGGCGAGCCGGGCACCGAGCCGCCGCCGCCCGTGGGCGGTGATCCGGGGACTGAGCCGCCGCTGCCGCCTCCGGTCGGGGGTGATCCAGGCACAGAGCCTCCGCCGCCGCCTCCGGTTGGGGGTGATCCGGGCACAGAGCCTCCGCCGCCGCCGCCGCCGGTCGGGGGTGATCCGGGCACGATGCCACCGCCGCCCGTGGGCGGTGATCCCGGCGCTGGCGGCGAGCCCGCGATGGGCGGCCAGCCGATGGCCGGCGGCGAGCCCGGCGCTGGGGACGAGACTGGACCGAACGTCGAGCTGATCGAGTGCAACGTCACCGCGGCCCAGCTCGCGATGGAGGCCGGCGCGGCACATCGCTTTCAGGCCGTCGTGAACGGCGCGAACCGTGACATCACGGCGAACGGCATCGTCAACCACAGCATCGGTGAGTTCCCGAATCCAGGGAACCCGAACACCATCTCTCCGCAGAACTACGATTACTCGGTCCCGGTCGTACCGGCCGGGGTCGGGGGCGTCAGCACGGTCTTCGGGATCGCGCTCAGCGGCTCGGTCTTCGATCCCGGCACCGCCGAAACGTGGAACGACGACCCGACGTGGCGCTACGAGGCGCTCCGCTATGGGACGGCGCCGCCCTACTTCTCCGCCAACGGAGGCACGGACGATACGCGCCACCCGACCTCGCTCGGCCTGGATTGCAACAACGCGCACGTCCAGCCCACGGGGGCCTATCACTACCATGGCATTCCCACCGGCATGCTGCCTGCGCAACCTGCCTTGACGCAGGTCGGGTGGGCCGGCGACGGCTATCCGATCTTCGCGGTGTGGGGCTACGCAGATCCGAACGACAGCAACAGCGGGCTCGTCGAGCTGCAGGGCAGCTGGCAGCTCAAGTCCGGCGTTCGACCCGGCGGCGACGCGGGCCCTGGCGGCGCCTACGACGGTACCTTCGGGAACGATTGGGAGTACGTGGAGGGCTCGGGGGACCTCGACGAGTGCAACGGCCGAGAGGGCGTCGTCTTCGTCGGTGGTCAGCGCCAGGTCACCTACCACTACATGATCACCGGCACGTTTCCGTACATCCCCCGCTGCTTTCACGCCGCGGCGTCGGCCGACTTCCAGCCAGGCGGCGGCGGTATGATGGGCGGCGGTGTCGTCGCTTGCGCCATGCCCGGGCAGGGCATGTGCTGCGGCGACGGTGTCTGCGGCGGTCCGGAGACCGCGCAGAACTGTGCGGCGGACTGTGCAAACGGCGGCGGTCAGCTCCCGGCGTGCAATCCGGGTCAGCGCATGTGCTGCGGCGACGGCATCTGCGGTGGCCCCGAGACCCCGCAGAACTGCAACTCCGACTGCTGAGCGCGCCGCCGGCGGGTCAGGCTAGCGCTTCGAGCGCTCGGTCACCGTGCGCAGGATCGCAATGACCCGCCGGCTCTGGTTCTCGTCGATGTTCTGCCCTTCGATGAGCGGGCGCTTGAACTCGATGCCGCTGGTGAGGCCCGAGACCTCGACCACGCCGAGGCCGAGCTTCTTGTTCAGGTAGTCGTAGAGCGGCCCGACGAAGAGGCCGAGTCCGAACGCCGGCAGGAGCACGAGGCCCAAGGCGAGGGCCTCGCGCCAAGGCTTGAAGAAGCCGAAGAAGCTCGAGCTGAGGCTCGAGATGGGGATGATCCGCTGCGAGTCGCCCGCGAGGGAGCCCTGCTCGAAGATCACCGTCTCGTCGGTGACACGAAACGTCGTCGTCGCGTCGATGCCGACCACGTTCAACAGCCACGAGAGCAGACCCTCCTCGCGGCCGTGGATGTAGACGTAGTTGCCCTCTGCGTCCGTCGTCTCTTCGGCACGCCACTTCTTGATGACCAGCGCCATGGATAGCCCCTCCCGCGGATGAATCCCGCGGGGGAGGGGCTACACGCTGGGCAGGGGGCTGGCAATCAAGGCGCGGTGTTTCTCACCCGCGCGGTGCGGCCAGACGGGGTCGTCAGCGTCGACGGCGGCGGGCGCCGACGAGGGTGACGAGACCCAGGAGCGCGAGCACGCCGAGGCTGCGGCTGCCGTAGCCCGGGGTCGCCGAGCAGCCGGAGCCGGTCACGGCCTCGCGGGACGGATCCTGCTGCGACGCATCGGCCTGCTCTTCGCTGCCGCCGATGTCCGGAGGACCGGGATCGAAGCCGGCGTCTTCACCGTCGGCGTCCGGCGCCGGCGCTGCGTCGACCGGGATCTCGGCGTCGATCGGGATCTCGGCGTCGACGACGGGGCCCGCGTCCTCGCCGGGCTTCGGCCCGACGATGATGAAGTGGACCCACACGCTCCACTGGCCAGCTTCACCGGAGCGCGCGTCGCGTGCGCGGACCTGCCACCAGTAGTCGCCGGGCACGAGCGGCTCGAGGCCCGAGTAGTCGAGCACGAGTGCATCCGTCTCGCCGTTCCAGAGCACATTGGTGCCCTCGGCGTCCGCCGCGAGCGCGACGTCGTAGACCACGGGATCGCCCTCGGGATCGACCGCCGCACCCCAGACGAAGCGCGGCCGCGGCTCACTCTCGGAGTCGAGCGACGGGTTGATGGGCGTGGGCGTGGACGGCGGCTCGTTGTCGGCATCGACGCTGAACCGCGACACGACCGACGGTCCGGCCGCCCGCGCATCGCGCGCCCGTACTCGCCAGTAGTAGGTCGCGTTGTCGACCAGGAGGCCAGGGGGCGCCCACCCGGTCTGGCCGTCGGCGCCGCCCGGGATCTCGTCGGAGATGAACGTGTCCTGCGCGGGGAAGGTCGGGTCGCGCGAGAGCTCGAAGCGGTAGGTCAACGGGTCATTCTCGGGGTCGATGGCGTTGCCCACGAGCAGGAGGATGTCGTCGTTCCGCATCACGACCTCGTCGAGCATCGGCCAGATGAGCGTGGGCGGGCCCGGGGGCTCGTTGCCGATCTGCACGCTGAAGCCAACGGTCTCGGACCACCCACCCACGTTGCCGGCATCGTCCACCGCGCGGCAGCGCGCGAAGTAGTTCTCGTCGGCGCGGAGCGCGCCCTCGAGGGCCACCGAGGTCGTGCCCGCGTCGGACTGGGCGCCGCCGCCCGTCGTCACGACGTCGGCGAACTCGGCGTCGGTCGCGACCTCACACTCGAGCACGAGGGCGTCAAAGCCCGGGTCGAGGTCGACCGCGTTCTGGACGATCAGGCTGGGCTGAGCCGTCCCGACGACGTCGCCGTCCTCGGGCGCAAGGATCACGGGCGGCACGGGCGCCTCGTCGTCGGCGTTGATGACGAAGTTCTCCGGGGGCGGGGCCTGGCCGAACGCCCGGCCGTTGTTGGCCCGCGCGGTCCACCAGTACTCGGCGTTCTCGGTCAGGAGGCCGTCGCCGATCTGCCAGGTCGTGGTGCCGTTGCCCTGGTTGACCAGCGGCGAGGTCGTGACCAGGTCACGCAGGCCGGCGTCCCGATAGACCTGGAACTCGTAGCGGAGCGCCCCGACACCCGGGCTGTTGTCGCGGGCGTTGCTCAAGACGAAGCTCGGGGTCAGCTCGAAGACCGGCTCGCCGTCCACCGGCGAGATGAGGCGCGGCGGGGTCGCGCCGTCGAAGGCGCGGGGGTCGGTGTCGGACTCGAACTCCTCGAGGTTGGTCAGGCCGTCGTCGTCCTCGTCGCCGTTCGGATCGTCGACGTCGTTCTCGCGCTCCCAGGTGTCGGGGAGGCCGTCCTCGTCGGCATCGAGCCAGCGGGGCGTGCAGACGAACGCGACCTGGGCACGACCGCCCTCGCCGTCGTCGGCCGTGACACCGAAGCTGACCCGCCCGGCGATGGCTTGCGCGTAGGTCGGGGTCCACACGACCAGGCACTCGTTGATCACCGCGCCGTTGGGCACCGGAGGGGCAAGGCCGCAGGTCACGGTGTCGGTGCCCGGGTCGTTGGTGGTGACGCGCACGAGCACGGGCGTGCCCTCGACGCTCGGCGGGCACTGAAGCGGGTCGATGGTCGGCGACTCGTTGCGGACCTCGACGCTGTAGTCGGCCGTGTCGACGCCGCCGTCATCGTCGGTGACCTGGACGGTGACGGTGAAATTGCCCTGGTCGGGGAACCGACAGGTCGCCACGGAGGCCGGCGACGCGGCGATCTCGAAGATGCCGTCGTCGTCGCAGTCGAACGCGTACTGAAGGATGTCGGCGTCGTCGGCGGCGACGTCCGTCGCCTCGGCGCTGATGCGCACGTCGGCCCCTTCGCGGGCGGCGGCGAGTGCACGCACCTCGGTGATCTCGGGGTCGACGTTGAAGACGGTGATGGGGACTCGAACCGCGGAGGCCGCGCCCCGATCGTCGGTGACGGTCAGCGTGCAGTAGGTCTCGAGGTCCTCGGCCGGCGCGTCGATCGCCGAAGCGTCGAAGAAGAGCGAGCCGTCGTCGCCGACGGCGTAGACGACGCCCTCGTCGCAGGACCAGTCGAAGTCGAGAGCGCCGTTCTCGGGGTCGGTGCTCGCATCGGCGAAGGCCTCGCCGAAGCTGCCCTCGCCGATCTCGAGCGCGTTGGGTGTGGAGACGGCGACGGGCGGCTCGTTGGGCACGACCAGGAAACGAACCGTGTGGGTCGAGCAGAGGGAGCAGTCGCCGCCCTCGCACTCCGCATCTTGCACACCGACCCAGCGACCGTCGTCACAGACCTCGACCTGCACGGTCCGGTTCTGGCCGATCTCCCACTCGGCGGGGGTGTTGAACTGGATGGTCGCGCCCTCCACCTCGAACGTGCCGTTGCCGTCCAGGTCCCAGGCGATGCGGGTGATGCTGTCGCTCGGGAAACCGGCCTGGGGCTCGTCGTCGGTGTCTGGGTCGTAGCTTCGGCGGGCGTCGAGGGTGGACGTCGCGCCCGGGACGACCTCGTAGGCGGCGTCGGCGTTTCCACTCGGGTGCGGGATCGCGACCGGCGCGTGGTTGATGATCGCGACGCGAATGCGCACGGACTCGTCGTCGATGCTGCTGCGGCCCAGGCGGTCCTCGACCTCGAGCGTCACGCGGTAGACGACCTCGTCGCCGAAGTCGAGGCCCGGCGGGTCGAAGACGAAGGTCGGGCGCTCGAGGGGGTTCGCCGTCTCGAAGTCCCACACGATCTCGTCGCCAATGACGACGCCGTCCTCGTTGGAGTCCTCGGGCGGGTGCTCGCCGGGCAGGTCGTAGGCGTCGTCGCCGTTGAGGTCCAGGCCCGTCGGGTAGTCGATGAAGTTCCAGCGATACTGGGTAATGGGCGCCCCGGCGTCGAAGGCGTAGGAGCCGGAATGCAGGAAGGTGACGGTGTCGCCCGGGCCCGCGAGCTGCGGCACGGCGGCAGCGACGGCCACGGGCGGGGTGTCGAAGATCGACGGCGTGAGAATGAGGAGCGCGATGGCGTGCACGATCGCGCGGTTGCTCATCCAGAAGTTGTCATTGAGCCACTGGCCGTCGGCCTGCTGGTTGTCGACGAGCCAGTCGACGAAGGTCGCGTACCAGTCGACGTTGCGGTTCGTGCCGATGAGGCGAATCGGGGGGTCGAAGGACCGCATGCCCTTCGCGATCTGGTACATCGCGTAGTAGTCGGCCGTGGCGCCGGAGAAGATCTGGGTCGTCCAGCCGTTCGCGACCTGCCCGAGCAGCGTGTCTCCGAGGTAGTTCACCGTGCGGTTGACGAGGTCGTCGTCGGCGTTCTCGTTGAGGGCGAAGCCCAGGGCGTTGAGCATCGAACCCGAGCGGCCGTGACCCGCGCCGTTGTTGTTCGGGCTCTGATAGCCGAAGCCGCCGCTCTGGCCACCGACCCGCCAGTTGGCGAGGTACCACGCGCAGTTGAAGGTGCGCGTCTTGACCCAGTCGGGCACGTTCGCGCCGCCAGCCAGCTCGGCCGCGTGGAGCCCGACGACCGACCAACCCACCTGCGAGCCATCGGCGCCGTTCGCGCCGCCGTAGGTCCAGCACCCGGCGAGGCCGCCGGCGTATCCGAAGTCGATCTCGCTCTGGGTGGCGAACGTGTACTCCGCGGCATCCTGGACGATGTCACCCAGGCGCCGGCTCGCGACGTTGGCCGGAAGGTTCGGCGGCACGACGTAGTTCAGGTCGCCCCAGCTCGCGGCGAGCTCGAGCTGCGGCCCCATGCCGTAGTTCTCTTCGGTGTTGTAGCGCAGCACGAAGCCGTTGCCGTTCACGTCGGGCACGACACCCGAACCCTTGGCGCCCCGGTTCTGGGAGGACAACCCGTTGAGCGAGTTGTGGAGCAGCCACAGGGTGTTCTCGACGTAGGGGTCGGTGGTCGGGTCCGCGCCCGCTTTGTGGCCGCGATTCGCGAAGGCCTGAGCCAGCATCGCGCCGTCCAGCGGTTCCGGACCGAAGCCGGCGCGCAGTTGGCCCGGGTCGCGGGAAAGGTTGATGTGGCCCCACCACATGCCGTTGGACAGCGCGCGGTAGACCTTCTGGAGACGAGACGGGTTCGCACGCACCACGATGGGCATCTCGGCCTGGGCCGACTCGGCGCCACAGCGCACGTCGACCCGCGCGATGACCAGCCGGTCGGCGTCGGCCGCCGGCCAAACGAACCGGCTGCCCAGGTTCCACCGGTTCGGCGCGAGCGAGTAGTTGCCGCCGTTGGAGTCCCAGGTGCCGTTGCCGTCGTAGTCCCAACGGTACTCGTAGGCCTGGCAGGCCCCCCCGGTCGCGGAGGCCTGGAACCACGTGAAGCGGCCCGCCCACGCCTCGTGGGGCACCTGCGGCGCCGCCGGCACCCACGGAACGGTCGCGACCGCGAGTGGATTCGCGCCGGCCAAGGCCGGGGATGCGAGCGCCGTGGAGAGCAGGGTGGCGGCCAGCGCCGCGCCCCACCGGTGGAATCGACTCATGAGTGCCTCCGTGAGGGATACGTCGTTCAGGGCAAACCCAGGTACGCCCCGGTCGTAGACATCGACCGAGGTGGCGCGAACTGGAGAAGATTACGGGAAACGGGTAGGTAGAAATACCTCACAAAGCGCGAATCGTACCGAACGCTTTTCTGGCGCGACCTCGCGTTCCGCGCCAGACTCTCTGGGCCCGCATGACGCGGTGGACGGAGACGCCAGGGATCTCGGACCGAGCAAGTGGGCTCGGACCGGGGCGGCGTGGCAGCGAGGAGGCGATTCCGAGATGAAGGTGACCAACCGGGGGCATTTTCGTTGCGCTGGGCTGCTGGCGCTGGGCGCCCTGGGGACACCCGCGGTCTCGAGCGCCCAGGACATCCAGAACTTCCGGCCCGCGCCGGGCGCCACGAACTACATCACCGCCGAGAGCGCGCTGGTGGCGCCGGATGGTCGCCTGGTGCCGAGCCTCTGGGTGAACTACGGCAAGAACCCCGTCGTGCGTCGCGACCAGGACGACAAGATCGTGGAGACGATCATCGGTCAGCGTACGACGGCCGAGGTCGGCGCGACCTACGGCTTGCTGGACCGCGTCGAGGTGGGCCTCATCGTCCCGATTCACCAGCAGAGCGGTGACGTCGTCGACGCCACGGGCGACGACGGGGTCGGCCTCGGCGATGTGCGTCTCGTGCCCAAGCTCCGGCTCCTCGGCTCGCGCGACGCGAGCGGCGTCGGGCTGGCAGTCTCGGCGCCCATCTCGCTGCCGACCTCGGCCGACAAAGAGGGCATGGGCGACGGCATCCTGGTTTTTTCGCCCCGGGCCATCGCTGAGGCGCGGCTCCACGGTCTGCTGCGTGTGGGCGTGAACTTCGGCATGCGCATTCGCACGGAGAACAAGACCGTCGATCCGGGCGCGCCGACTCAGGGCGCGGTCGCGACCAAGGGTGTCGAGGTCGGCAACGAATTTGCCTACTCCGCCGGCTTCGGTGTGCACCCGGGGACGGAGTCGCTCGAGATTCTGGGCGAGGTCTTCGGCGCCGCCCCGGCCGAGGACGTGGACGGTGGTGAGAACGCCAAGCCCCTCGAGGCCGTCGGCGGCCTGCGGTACTACGCGCAGAACGGTTTGACGGCCACGGCCGGTGCGGGCGCGGGCGTCGTTTCCGACTACGGCTCCCCCGACTACCGCGTTTTCGTCGGCCTCGCGTGGGAGCCGCGCTCCAAGGACACCGACGGCGACGGGCTCCTCGACAACGTGGACACCTGTCCCACGGAGCCCGAGGACAAGGACCGCTTCCGTGATGACGACGGCTGCCCCGATCCGGACAACGACGACGACGGCCTGCTGGACACGGTCGACAAGTGCCCGGACCAGCCCGAGTCGCGCAACGGCTTCGAGGATGAAGACGGCTGCCCCGACCAGGGCGACACCGACGGCGACGGGCTGCGCGACCCCGAGGACGCCTGCCCCAACGAGCCCGAGGACAAGGACGCCTTCGAGGACGAGAACGGCTGCCCGGACCCCGACAACGACGCCGACGGTGTGCTCGACGCCGCGGACGCGTGTCCGCTCGTGCCCGAGGACAAGGACGACTTCGAGGACGCCGACGGCTGCCCGGACCCGGACAACGACCGTGACGGTGTCCTCGACGCCGACGACAAGTGCCCGAAGGAGCCCGAGACCATCAACGGTCTCGACGACCAGGACGGTTGCCCCGACGCCGGGGTGTCCTCGGTGCGTGTCACCTCGACGAAGATCGAGATCCTCGACAAGGTCTTCTTCGACAACGACAAGGACACCATCAAGCCCGTCAGCTTCCCGATCCTCGACCAGGTGGTCTCGGTGCTCAAGGCGAACACGCAGATCCAGCGGATTCGCGTCGAGGGGCACACCGATCGGTGGGGTCCGCCCGAGCACAACCTGGACCTGTCGAAGCGCCGCGCACTGTCCGTGAAGAACTACCTGATCTCGAAGGGCATCGAAGAGAACCGGCTCGAGTCGGAGGGCTACGGCCCGACCCGGCCCCTCGACCCGCGGAAGAACTTCGCGGCGGACGACAAGAACCGGCGCGTCGAGTTCGTCATCGTCCCGGTGCCCGCGGCGCCCTGACAGGACGCTCCCGGAATCATTCGGCTTTTCCAAAGCCTCGATGATTCCGCCGGGCCGTCCTGGCCCGGGCAGGCTGCTCTTTCAGCAGCCTGCTGAGCGCGCGGCGGCGCAGGAGGCCGAAGGGCAGCAGGAGCCCGAGGAGCGGCGCGAAGGCCGTGCCCCGGGTGTTGCAGCCGCCCGAAGAGCCATCGACCTCCGCGTCGGCGTCGGTGGTCTCCGGGTCGACGGGCGCCTCCGGGTCGACGGGCGCCTCCGGGTCGACGGGCAGCCAGGCGGGCAGCCGCGCGCAGGTCGAGGCCTCGAGCCAGGTGCGTTCGAGCAGGTCGACGACGACGAGCGAGACGCAGGCCTGGTCGGCACCCCAGGTGCGTTCCTCGGCCCGACCGGCCTCGAGGTCGGCCGTGCCATCGGGCCGTGCGGGCAGGGGTTGGAGTGAGGCCCGTGCGGCGACCACCTCGGCCTCTTCAGGCGTCGCGCCGAGTCCGATGCGCACGCCGAAGGCCTGGGAGGCCCGGGTCCCCATGTCGACGTGGGCCCGCGCTCGGATCACCGAGACCTGACCGACCTCCAAGAGCTGGCAGCCGCCACACGAGTCGAAGCCGCCGTTCGGGTCGCACTCGCCAAAGACGGTCTCGACCTGAGGCAGAAACTCGAGGTCGGCCAGCGCGGCCCCTGGCTCGACCTCGAAGCGGGCCTCGCCCGTTTCGAAGTCGAAGGTTTGCTCTTCGCGCTGGTCTCCCCCCCACGGACTCGGTTGGGTGACGGTCCACGCGTACTTCGTGCTCGGACGCAGCGGCTCCGTTGGTTCGAAGACGATGAGCTCGCCGAAGGGCGCGAGGCGGAGTGCCCCCTCGACGGGGACACCATCGGGCCCGACCAGCTCGAGGGTCATCTCGTCGAGGTCCGCCTCGCTCAGGGGGCTTGCGAAGGTCTGGGTGACGATGACGAGGGGCTGGTCGATGGGGACCGCCATCGTTTCATCGGCCGGCAGCGTGCCCGCCAGCATCCAGGAATCGGGCGGAGGACTGCAGGCGAGCGCTTCATGGAGCGGGAGGAAGGCGACTGCGCAGAGGGCGGAGAGGGAGAGGCTTCGCTGGATGGACTTCATGGGGGGCTCCGTCGTTTGGGTTCGCCCACTGGACGCCGCCCCGGAGCGGTTCTTACCGCGAGTTCGTGCGGCGTCGACGCAGCAAGCCGAAGGGCAACAGGAGTCCGAGGAGCGGCGCGAAGGCCGTGCTCTGGGTGTTGCAGCCGCCCGAAGCCCCCTTGCCCTCCGGATCGCCGGGCGACTCCGGGCCGACCGGCGTTTCGAGGTCAGTGGCCTCGGGCGTCTCCAGGTCGACCTCGTCGACAGGCAACCACTCGGGGAGCGGTGCGCAGCGCACGTCGTCGAGCCACGTGCGCTCCAGCAAGTCGACGACGACGACCGCGACGCAGACCTGGTCGGCACCCCAGGCCAGAGACTCGACCGGCCCGGCCCCGACCTCGAACAAGCCCTCCCGCCGACTGATCCATAGAGAGAGACTGCTGCGGTCTGCGACGGCAAGAGCCTCCTCACGCGTCGCGCCGAGGCCGACACGGATGCCGAACGCCTGGGGAGACGGGCTCTCGAGGGTGAGCGGCGCGGTGACTCCGATCTCCGAGACCTGCCCCGTCTGCTGACGAACGCAGCCATCACACGAGTCGAAGCCGCCCTCTGGGTCGCACCCGCCGAAGACCGGGGACACCCGGGGGCGCAGCTCCAAGTCTCCGATCGCCGTGCGTGTCCCGACGTCGAAGGTCCCCGCGCCCGTCGTGAAGGAAAACGTCCATACGGCGGGCTCCGGCGAGTCCCGCAGCCTCGAGTTGCTCACGGTCCACTGATAGGTCGTGTTCGAGTCCAAGGGGGCGGTCGGTTCGAAGAGGAGGAAATCGTCGAACGGCGCCAGTCGGAGCTCACCGTCGATGGGCGTGCCGCTGGGTCCGACGAGCTCGAGCGTGGTCTCGGCGAGGTCGTACTCCGAGAGTCTCTCGTGACCGCTCTCGGCGAAGATCACGAGCGGCTGGTCGACGGGCACCTCGGTCGCCGCATCTGCGGGCAGGGTACCGACCAACTGCCAATCCAAATCCAAAGGCGCAAGACTGCAGGCCAGCGCTTCATGGAGCGGGAGGAAGGCGACTGCGCAGAGGGCGGAGAGGGAGAGGCTTCGCTGGATGGACTTCATGGGGGGCTCCGTCGTTTGGGTTCGCCCACTGGACGCCGCCCCGGAGCGGTTCTTACCGCGAGTTCGTGCGGCGTCGACGCAGCAGGCCGAAGGGCAACAGGAGTCCGAGGAGCGGCGCGAAGGTGGCGCCTCGCGCGTTGCACCCGCGCGACCCCGCGTCGACGTCAGCAGGCGCGTCGACCGGATCCTCCCATTCGACGGGTACCCAGGCCGGCAGCAGAACGCACATCGAGCCCTCGAGCCAGATGCGGTCGAGCATGTCGGTCACGATGACGGCGACGCAGGCCTGGTCGCTGCCCCACGAGCGCGCCTCGGCCTGTCCGGCCCCGAGGTTGGCTGTGCCGTCGGTCAGCGAGAAGAGCGGCTGAATCGGGGTCCGCTCGGCAACCGCGACGGCCTCATCTGCGGTGGCGCCCAGGCCGATCCGCGTTCCAAAGACCTGCGGCGTGTGGGTCCCGAGCTGGAGATGTGCCCAGACGCCGATGACCGAGAGCTCGCCGACCTGCGGCGCCTCGCACGCCCCGCGGTCGTCGTTGGAGTCGTCGGGTGCACACTCTCCGAAAACGGGCTCCAGCGAGGGTGTCAGGTGCAAGCCGACCACCGCGGTCTCGCGGGCGACCTCGAACAGGTCCTGGCCCGTTCGGAACGCAAAGCTCTCGGAGACCTCTATGCCGAACTGGTGCGGGTGCGGGTGGGTCACGGTCCACTGGTAGTCGGTGTCGGGCCGCAGGGGTGCCGAGGGCTCGAAGACGAAGAACTGCCCGAAAGGGGCGAGCCGGAGTGCGCCGGTGACTTGCTCGCCCTCGGCCCCAAACAAATCGACCCGCGTCTTGGTGAGGTCCTCCTCGTTCAGGGCGTTCCCGAA
Source organism: Bradymonadia bacterium (assembly GCA_049318805.1). Classification (GTDB taxonomy): domain Bacteria; phylum Myxococcota_A; class Bradymonadia; order UBA7976; family UBA1532; genus CANLBD01. The sequence continues at coordinate 21,206 of JBMOFP010000026.1, read as the reverse complement.
GGTTCCCGCGACGATGACCAGGGGCTGGTCCGGGTGAACCGCCGTCGCCCCGTTGGCTGGAACGCTGCCCTCGAACATCCACTCGAGCGGTGGGGCCGGCATCGCGCGCGCCGCGGTCCCCGTCAGGAGAATGAGCGCGCTGGACAGGGTGACGGTGACGGTCGTTTTTGCAGGCGTCATGACGGGTCCTCGGTGTCAGGTTCAGAGAGAACGGAGGTACTCGACGAGGTCGCCGAGCGCGGCGGCGTCGAGGTGCTCCACCTGCCCGTGCGCGCGGCCGCCGCAGTCGGCGTCGAAGCGGTCCGTGAGCTCGTCGGCGCAGCCGCTGTGCATGAAGCGCGTTCGGCTCGCGAGGCCGCGGAGCATCGGAGTTTGCAGGGCGCGCCCCGTCCCGACGTCGTGCGCCGCGTTGTCCGTACGGAGCGCCCCGGTGTGGCAGTCCGCGCACCCCGTCGTGCTCGACTCGAAGAGCGCGCGTCCCCGCTCGACCCGGTCGGCGTCCAATGTGGGCGCCGGAGGGGCAGGTTGCGCGTCGATCCAGTCGAGCAGCGCGACCTGGTCCTCGGGGGGCACGGGCTGACCACCCATACGTCGGCCGTGGACCTCGTCCATGAGAACCCCGAAGGTCGACAGGTCTCCGGCCCAGTGGAACGGCGCAGTGCCCTTGAGCCCACCCGCCAGGAACTGCGTGCGGCGCAGGCCCTGACCCTCGAAGAGCCACGTGTGACCGTCGTCCCCCGCCTCGGGGTGGCACGAGGCGCACGCCAGGCCACGGCCGGCGTCTCGGTGGAAGCGCGCGTGGGCGGGGTTCGCCACGCTCGTCTCCGAAAGGCGGACGAGTACCCGACCCTCTTTGTCGATGAGGACGGCCGGCTCGCGCGACTGGAAAACGAAGCGTCCGGTGGTGTCCAGGAGCGCAGCGACGACCTCGGGGACAGGCGCCGAGGGCACGTCGCCGACGAACTCACCGGGCCGGAAACACGGGACGCCCTCGGAGCCGACGTCGAAAGCCGTCCAGGTCAGCTCTGCGACCCGTTCCTGGGCCTCCGGGAGCGCGTCACCCGGGGTGGCGAGCGCGAAGCCGGAGCTGTTCGCGCTCGGGGCGACGTCGACCGCGAGTGTGTGATTGAACTTGGCCACCGTGCGCGGCGCGCCGTCGGCCCCGAAAACGGTCAATGCGACGGAGACGATGGACTGCGCGCAGGCGTCCTCGGAGACCCCGTAGGCGCTCTCCTGATGCGGATGGATTTCGCGCAGGCTCGAGCGTTGATGCAGCATCACGATCTCACCGCCGGGGAGAGCGAGCGTGCGCCACGCCACCGTGGGCGCGTCCAGACTGTCCCCGGAACGCTCGTCCAGTGTCGGCGCGGGCTTCAGCCGCGCCTCGACGGCGCCGTTCGCGTCGAGCCTCAGGAGCTCGGCGGCGCGGAACCGACTGACATAGAGCTGGTCGCCGACGACGACCACGTCCCGTAGGTCGGCGTCGAGGGACACTCGACGGGTGCGCTCTCCGGTGGCCGGGTCGAGTGTGTCGAGGCTGCCTTCGGCGCACGCGACATGGAGCGCATCACCTTGCAACGCGAGACCCCGCGGCGACGCACAGGTGTCCAGGCGCCTTGAGACGCCGCTCTCGAGGTCGATGGCGAGCACGGCCCCGCCTCGGCGCAACGCCACGTAGGCGGTGCTGTCGTCTGCGACGACGCGCCCGGGCTCGCCCTCCGCGGCCGAGACCGTGTGGCGAACGCGTCCGGCGGCGAGGTCGACGATGTAGACCTGGTTCCGGTCCGGGTCCGCGGCGATGACGACGGCGCCATCCGGGGTTTGCGCCAGCGTGCCGCCGCTGATCGCCGGAGTCGCCGCGGCCCTCTCGGACGTTGTCGGGGGCGTTGGCGGGTTCGGTGGCCGCGTTGCCACGTCCCGGTCGTCCGAGGGTGTGCCGCAGGCGGCCAGCACGAGGGCCAGAAGGGGCGAGGTCAGGGTGCGCGTTCGAGTGGACATCGGTGTCTCCGAAGGTGGGCTTCGAGAGACCCGACGCGGCGTCGATCAGGAACTTACAGCGAGGGCTACAGTCGCGACGGGTCGAGCTCGAGCTCGACGTGGACCCGGTCACCGTGGTCCAACGGGCCGCGAACGCGCTTCGGCACGGCCAAGAGCGTCGCGCTCGAGCGGGTGTCCCACCAGGTGCTGGTCGGCCACCAGGCCCCCCCGTTCACGCGCGCGCGCAGAGGTGTACGCCCGAACCCGCTCATCGGCGGGAACGCCATCGCCTCGGGCACCGTGACGAAGACCCAGCTCGAAGGGCCCCCGTATCGCCAAAGCAGGCCGTCGAACTCGATCGGCGAAGCGGTGCGCATCTCCGCTCACTCCCAGTTTCAGATGCGTGTGCCGGCGCCGTGCGGACGTGAGATACAACGCGAAATTCACGCTCACTCTGCCGGAGGGCCCCGTGTCCGAGCAACGCAAGACCTGGTCGACCTACAAGCGTGCGGACGCGGCCGAGCTCGCCGGCCCCTGGGACACGATCGTCATCGGCTCGGGCATCGGCGGTCTCGCGGCCGCCGCGCTGCTCGCGAAGCACGACGGCCAGCGAGTGCTGGTGCTCGAACGGCACTACACCGCGGGCGGCTACACCCACGTTTTCCACCGACCCGGCTTCGAGTGGGACGTCGGCGTGCACTACATCGGGGGCCTCTCCGAGGGGGCGTTCCTCGAGCGTCTTTTCGCGGAGATCACCGACGGCTCGCTCCAGTGGGCCGACATGGGCGAGGTCTACGACCGGGCCGTGATCGGAGACGAGGTCTTCGACTTCCCGAAAGGCAAGGGCGCACTCCGAGAGGCGCTCCGCACCCGGTTCCCCGACGAGCACGCGGCCATCGACGGGTACTTCGACGCCATTCGACGCGTCCAGCGCTCGTCGATGATGTTCTACGCCGAGAAGATCGTGCCGAAGCCGATCGGCTTCCTCCTGGGTGGGCTGATGCGGCGCAAGCTGCTCGCCGAGTCCGACCGCACGACCGCCGAGGTGCTCGACGGGCTCACACGCAACCCGTTGCTCAAGGCCGTGCTCACGACCCAGTTCGGGGACTACGGGCTGCCGCCGAAACAGTCGAGCTTCGCGATTCACGCCATGGTCGCGAGTCACTACTTCCAGGGCGGGTGGTACCCCGTCGGTGGCTCCGCGCGCATCGCCGAGTCCGTGGTGCCGCTCATCGAGGCCCGGGGCGGCAAGGTCCTGGTCGCCGCCGAGGTCGCGTCCATCGTGCTCGAGAACGGCCGCGCCGTCGGTGTGAAGATGGCGGCGGACGGCAGGGAGCTTCGGGCGGGGCGGGTCGTCAGCGACGCGGGCGTGGGCCTCACGCTCGGCGCGCTCTTGCCCGAGGCCGGCCGCGCCGCCGTAGGGGCCCAGGACCGACTGCGGACGGTGCGCCCCTCGGCGTCGCACGTCTCGCTCTATCTCGGCCTCGACCGCACGGCCGAAGACCTGCGGCTCCCGAAGCACAACTACTGGGTCTATCCCCACGCGGACTACGACAAGGCGCTCGCCGACGCGGCGCAGGACTCGGAGGCGCCGCTGCCGCTCGCGTACATCTCGTTCCCGTCCGCGAAAGACCCGGACTTCCAGCGCCGGCATCCCGGCAAGGCCACGATCGAGGTCGTGACCGTCGCCCCGTGGTCGTGGTTCGCGCGCTGGGACGGCTCGAAGTGGCACAAGCGCGGCGAGGAGTACGAGGCGCTGAAGGCGCGGCTCGCGGCCCGCATGCGCGCGACGCTGGAGCGCTTCGAGCCGCAGGTCGCCCCCCACATCGTGCACGCGGAGCTGTCGACGCCGCTCTCGACAAAACACTTCGCAGCCTACGAGCACGGCGAGATCTACGGGATCGACCACACGCCGGAGCGGTTCCGCCAGCGCTGGCTCAAGCCGCGCACCGCGGTCCCCGGGCTGTGGCTCACGGGCCAGGATATCGCCACCTGCGGCGTGGCCGGCGCGATGGTGGGCGGCATCCTGTGCGCCTCGGACATGCTCGGCCGAAACCTGATGAAAACGCTCCGCCCAACCTGATAAACCGCCCGCCCGATGGGCGGTTCGATGCGATTTTCAGGGCGTTGGCGCAGGGCGCTTCGGTGGGGGGTCTGCGCGGTCGGCGTTTGGGGCGTCGCCGGATGCGGCGGCGAGTCGACCCCGGCGCCCTCGACCGACGCGAGCGTCGCCGCGGCGCCCCGCGACCCCGCGCAGTGGGTCCCAGCCTTCGCCGCGCGCCTGAACCAGACGCTTCGAGCCCACGCCGAGGCGCAGGTGCCCGCGGACCTCTTCCTGCGGGCGCGGCCCTCGAAGAAGTTCCCATTCCAGGAGCCGACGATCCTCGAGGCGGTCTACGGCGGTGCGGACCGCACGTTCCAGTTCGTGGGGCCGGACGGCCTGACGGAGGCGGGGCGGCGACTCACGGAGCGGCTCGCGGGGCTGCAGGCCGACGGCTTGCGGCCGACCCGCCTGCACGTGGACGAGCACACGAAGATCCGCCGCCGGTTCGAACAGACGCTCCGTGACCTCGAGGCCGTCGCCCTGCCCCCGCCGCTCACGGCGACGGAGGTCGAGGCCTTGCTCGCGGCGGCGCGCGCCCTCCCGGGCGAGGCGACGGAGGCCGCCCTGCTCGAGCGTGTGCTGAGCGAAGGGGGACCGCTCCCCGCGTGGTCGAGCGCGTGGACGGCCCTGCGGGACGCGACCCAGGAGCGGGCGGCCGCGCGTCTGCGGTGGGAGATCGTGCTGGCCGACGGGCTGCTGTACGCGCTCCGCCTCCTCGCGCCCGGGAACGTGACGACCGAGGCGCGGCTCGCTCGGCGTGAGGTCGCCCCGGCGCCGCCCCCAGCGCTCGAGTCCACCCCCGCGGCGCACGAGGAGCGGGGCGGGCTCGCCGATGACCGCGAAGACGAGGCGGTGCCCCCCGTGCCCGCCGGCGCGAGCCTGCCGCCGGTACTCGCGGACAGAAAAGCCTTTGTGACCGAGAGGTTACGGGCTGGCCTGGCGCGTGCGAGCACGGCCGCCGAGGTGGACGCGGTGCTCGACGCCGCGCAACCGAAGCACCCGCAATACGCGCCCCTGAAGGCGGCCCTGGCGCGGCATCGCAAGGTCGCCGAGGCCGGCGGCTACGTGAAGTTCGAGGCCGCCCAGCCCGCCCTCGGCGCCGGCTCGCAGCACCCGCTGGTCGAGAAAGTGCAGCGCCGACTCGCCCAGGACGACCTGCTCCAGGGCCCGCCGTCGGGGGTCTTCGACGCGGCCACCGTCGCCGCCGTCGAGGCGTTTCAACACCGTGTGCAGCTCGACGTGACCGGGCGCATCGACAAGCGCACCTGGGCGGAGCTGACGGTCCCCGTCGGGCAGCGCATCCGCAAGCTCGACCGGGCCCTGGACACGGTCCGCGCGAGCCGCGTCGACGACGACACCTACTTCGTGACCGTGAACATCCCCGACTTCCACCTGGAGGTCTGGGCCGACGGGCAGCGCCTGATGCGCCAGCGCGTCGTGGTGGGCAAGTCCGCGGGCACACGGTGCGACGAGAAGACGAAGAAGCTGACGCTCGCGTACGCCACACCCACGCTCAGCGCCGAGATGTCGCAGCTCGTCTTCGCGCCCTACTGGCTCGTCACGAAGGACATCAAAGAGAAGGAGTACGACCCGGAGCGCGCGCGGGACCCGATGTACTACGAGAAGAACGGCTACGAGGTCATCGAGCGTGGCCGGCCGTCCGAGTGGGTGCGGCAGCTGCCCGGCCCGAAGAACTCCCTGGGCTTCGTGAAGATGCTCTTCCCCAACGAACATGCGGTCTACCTGCACGACACGCCGCAGCGCGCCGGCTTCGAGCGCAAGACCCGCGCGTTTTCACACGGGTGCGTGCGCCTGAACGAGCCCCGGCCGCTGGCCCAGCTCCTGCTGGAGCGGGACGGTCAGTGGGAACCTCAGCGGTTCGACGACCTCTACGCCCGGTGGGAGGAGATCGGCCGTCTCACCGCGCGCTACGACGAGGACAAGTATCGCCTGGCGCTGCGTCAGGCGATCGAGCTGCAAACCCCGGTCAACCTGAAGTCCCCCGTGCCGGTGCACCTCGAGTACTACACGGCGCGTGTGGACGAGCGCGGTCGCCTGGAGTTCTTGAACGACCTGTACGAGCTCGACAAGGGCAAGTGGAAGCTCGAGAACGCGCCGCCTTGCGTGCCGGACAGCCAGCGGGCGAAGGACGGCGCGGAAGGCGTGGCGGACGAGGTCGAGCGCCTCGAGAAGGAGGCCGCGGCCCTCGTCGCTCGTATCGCGCGCTTGACCAAGCGGGGCGCGGCCCTCGCGACGGGGGACGAGAAGCGGCAGGGGCTTTGGCGTCGGCTGAAGGGGCTCGGGACCTTCGCAGAGCGTCACCGGACCCTCGCCCAGGGGGTGCTCGACGCCCAGGAGAAGCTCGACGCGAAGCTCGAGAAGCGCAAGGGCGAGTGGACGAAGGAGCTACAGGGCGAGGCGGTGCGGGTGCGTCGCCTCGTCGATGCGCTGGAGAAGTCCGCAGGCAGCGCGCGTCGGACCTGCGACGAGGTCGAAGCCGCGCTCTGACGCGCCCATCAGCCGTCGCCGGGGGCGTCCGCGCCGTGGGTCGTGGAGTGGGTGCGTGTGGTGAGCACGTCCAGTCGGTCGACGCGCTCGACGACCTGGTTGCGCCCCGCTTTCGACGCGAGCTCTCGAAGCGCGCGTCGCAGGCGCTCGGCCTCGGCGTCGTGGATGCGCACGTCGAACTTCAGGTCCTCGGCCTGGATGAGCAGGATCTCGACCTCGCCCCATTGCCCCAGGCTCGCGAGCGCCCACGCCTCGCCCAGGCTGGCGTAGAACTCGAGCGCGAAGAGGTTCCCGTGGGAGCCCTGGCGGACCTCTTCGAACTGGGCGCGCGCGGCGACGGCGTCGGCCCGCGACCAGGCGCACAGGCCGAGCTCGAGGCGCGCGGTCAGCGCCGTGACCTCGAAGCCGCCGGCCTGCGCCTCCGCGGCGATGCGGGTCAGGTCGTCCTCGGCGCGGTCGACGCGCCCCTCGAGGCGCGCGAGGTGGGCGGTCACGCTGCGCGCCTCGAGCTCGAGCCGCTTGAGACCACCGCTCCGAGCGCTCTCGAGGCTGGCCTCGAGGGCGGCGTGCGCCTGGTTGTAACGATGCGTGTGCTGGTAGAAGCGGCCGAGCGCGAGGTGCGCGTGGGCCCGCGGCTCGGCCTCCCCGGAGCGTCGGGCGAATCGCAGGGCGTCTTCGAGGCGGCGCTCGGCCTCTTCGAGGCGGTCTGCGCGCAGCTCGAGCTCACCGAGGCGCGCCGCGGCCCGGGCCCCCAGAGAGAACGCGTAGTTGCGGCCTGAGATGTCGACGGCCTGCACGGCGTAGCGCTCGGCTTCGTCGGGCTGTCCGGCGTGCTCCGCGGCCTCGCTCGCGAGGAGGCAAAGGTCCGCGCGCTCCTCCGCGCTCAGCACCTGGCCGGCGTCGTCCCACTCGAGCACGCGCCGCACGAAGGACGCCGCATGACCCATCAGCCCGCTGCCGTGGAGTCGACCGAGGCTCTCGCGACCGAGCCGCAGCGCGAGACCGAGCAAGCCCGCGTCCGCGTAGTGTCGCGCGACGACCTCGAGCTCGATGCCGGTGTGGTCCTGGTCGGCCCGCGCCTGCTTGAGCTCGGCCGACATCCGGTTCAGCTCGCCCCAGTTCGGGAGCTGGCGGCACACCTGCCGAAGCTGACCGCGCACGAGGTCGTGGCTGAACCGCCAGCGGCCGGGCCCCTGCTCCACGAGCACGCCCGCGCCGACGCTCTTCTCCAGCAAAGCCTCGAGCTCCGTGGGGTCGGTGGTGAGACCCTCGGCGTCCGGGTCCCCCTCGACGGCGCACAGCCGCGCCAGGGGGGCGATGGTGAAGGAGCGCCCCAGCAGAGTCGCCCGCGCCAGCGCGCTTCGCAGCGCGCCGCCGTTCTCGCCCTTGGTCACGCTGTCGATGCGGGCCTGAAGCACCGCGTTCGGGTCCGTGGGCACACTCGAGAGCCCGGTGTCCTCGAGGTAGCCGCGCACGGCCTCGAGGGCGATGAGCGGGTTCCCGGCCGCCTGCAAACTCGCCGCGATGGACAGGCCGTCCGGCAGCGGGGCGAGCTCCTCGAGGGCAGGGAAGAGCTCGAGCGGGTTCACCGGGCCGAGGCTCAGGTGCTGCAGGTTCGGGAGCGTGAGCAGGGCCTTCCGGGCCGCGCGCACGGTGGTTCGCGCGCTCGGACGCAACGTGACGAGCACCAGCAAGTGACGCGGCCCGTCCGGACGGAGCAGTCGATGCACGAGCCGGAGGACCTTGCCCTCGGGCGACCACTGGCTGTCGTCGGCCCACAGCAGGAAGGGTCGATCGGCGGCCACGTCGCGAACGAGGCGCGCGGCGCGCGAAACATGGGCCTCCGTCGTCTGGTCCTCGACACGCTCGGCGCCAAAGAGGACCTCGAGGGCGTTGTTCTGGGACTCCGGATCAGAGAACAGGAGCGGCAGGACCTGCTCGAACTCGTTGCGAGTCGCCGTCGGAAGCCCGAGGAACCGCAGGATCGCGGCCCGAAGCCCGCCCCCGGCGCGGGTGTGCGGCTCGCTGCGGATGACGAGCGTGCGCATGCGACCGCTCTCTTCGACCCGCTCACGCGCCCAGGCGGCGAGTCGGCTCTTGCCGAGGCCGGCGTCTCCTTCGAGCAGCACACCGCGAGGGCCCTCACCGCGCAACGCGGCGTCGGCGGCCGCGTCCAGGAGCGCCAGCTCGTTCTCGCGCCCGGCGAGGCGGGGCTCCCGCAGGAAGATCAGCCCCGGACCGGCGACACCCCCGGGGTTCTGCAGCGGCTCGGCCAGCGTCACGTCCTGGGTGTCGTCCTCATCCATCTGCATCTCTGCGGGTGGAGGGCCCTGGGCGACACGGGTCGCCGACGTGAGATTCGCCCGCTCCATCGCATCGCGCAGGTCGGCCACGGACCGAAAGCGCGAGACGGGCGACTTCGTGAGCAGGCGTTCGACGATCTCGACGAAGCCTTCGGGCACCTCGACGTCCGGGCGCGGACGAATCGGGGGGAGGGGCGTACGCTGGTGATGCGCGAGCAGGTGTCGGCCGTGGAACGGCAGCTCGCCCGTCACGATCTCGAAGAGCATCACCCCGAGCGAGTACAGGTCGGTCCACGGCCCGATGTTCGCCACCTCGCCCGACGCCGCCTCGGGGGCGATGTAGGCCGGCGTACCCTCGATGCGGCGGCTCGCCGTCGAGGCCTCGGTGGCGGCCAGGGCGATGCCGAAGTCGACGAGCTTGATGCCGCCCGCGGCCCGGTCGGGAATCACGAGCACATTGCCGGGCTTCAGGTCTCGGTGGATGAGGTCGCGCGCGTGCGCGTGGGCGAGGCCATCCAGCAGCTCGTCGAGGAACGACCACAGCCGCGGCCACGTCCACGGCGCGCCGACGTAGCGCGACAGGCTCACGCCCGGCACGTACTCCATCGTCACGAAGGGGGAGCCCTGGGGCGTGCGGCCGTAGTCGAGGATCTCGATGACCGCGGGGTGGCTGAGCCGGGCCATGGCCCGAACCTCGCGGTTGAAAGACCGCTCGGCCGAGCCTTTGCGGTCGTCCCGCAGGTGAAGGACCTTCACCGCGCAGTGGCCCTGCGCCTGGGGACTGTAGGCGAGCCACACCGTGCCCATCGACCCCTCACCGAGGAGGTGACGAGGCTTGTAACCCGCGGGGAAGTCCTTTGGCGGCATGGCGTCGCCAGCATAGCACCACGGGTCAGGGTGGGTGTCGAATCCGATGGCGCGCAGGTGTCGGGGACGTTGCACGCCCACCGGTCGGTGGCCATGATGCGCCGCGCATGGTGCCCCCGATTCACAACGTGTCGATCCCGGCACTCTTCCGCGAGCAGGCGGAGCGCTTCCAGAGTCGACCGATGCTCTACGCGAAGGTGCTCGGGCACTGGTCGCCGATCACGTGGGCCCAGGCGCGGGCGCGCGTGGACCAGCTCGCGGCCGGCCTCGTGAAGCTCGGTGTGCGCGCCGGGGACCGGGTCTCGCTCCTGAGCGAGAACCGACCGGAATGGGTGCTGGCGGACCTCGCGACCCTCAGCGTCGGCGCGGCGGACGCGCCGATCTATCCGACCAACACGGCCAAAGAGAGCGCGTACGTGGTGCACGACAGCGGCAGCGCCGTCTGCTTCGTGAGCACCCAGGTGCAGCTCGACAAGCTGGCGAGCGTGAGCGCCGCGATGCCGGGCTGCACCCACGTGGTCTGCTTCGACGACGAGCTCGTCGCGCCGCCGGGCACGACCTTTCAGTGTCTCTCTCTGTCGCAGCTCGAGGCGCTCGGGTCCGACACCGAGGCGAAGGCTGAGGTGGACCGCCGTGTGGCGGCGCTCGGCCGAGACGACCTGCTCACGCTCATCTACACCTCGGGCACGACCGGCGAGCCGAAGGGGGTCATGCTGACGCACGGGAACATGCTCGCGAACTGCGAGGCGTGTGTGCGCGCGCTCCCGATGACCTCCGACGAGGTCATGTGCAGCTTCTTGCCGTTGTCGCACAGCTTCGAGCGCATGGCGGGGTACTACCTCGCGCTCCTCTTTGCCGGGGCCACGATCTACTACGCCGAGAGCGTGCAGAAGCTCGTCGACAACCTCGGCGAGGTGAGGCCGACGGTCCTGTGCTCGGTGCCACGCATCTACGAGAAGGTCTACGCGAACTTCATGGCGCAGCGGGCCGCCGCATCGCCGCTCAAGAGAAGGCTCATCGACTACGCGCTCGAGGTCGGCGGCGCGGTCAGCGCGGAGCGCCAGAAGGGGCGTGAGCCGTCGGGCCTCCTGGCGCTGAAGTACAAGGTCGCCTTCGATCTGGTCTTCTCGAAGCTGCACGCGCGCCTCGGCGGTCGACTCCGGTTCGGCGTGAGCGGCGGGGCCGCGCTGTCCCGCGACATCGCGCTGTTCTTCCATGCGGCGAACATCCTGGTCCTCGAGGGCTATGGGCTGAGCGAGACCGCACCCGTGCTCACGTGCAATCGACCGGACGCGTATCGTTTCGGCACCGTCGGCCGAGCGATCGACAACGTGGAGCTGAAGATCGCCGCCGATGGCGAGATCCTGGCGCGCGGTCCGAACGTGATGCGGGGCTACTTCGACAAACCCGAGGCGACGCGTGAGGTCCTGCTGGACGACGGCTGGTTCGCGACGGGCGACATCGGTGAGCTCGACGCTCAGGGCTTCCTCAAGATCACCGACCGCAAAAAGGACCTGTTCAAGACCGCCGGCGGCAAGTACATCGCCCCGCAGATGCTCGAGAACCACCTGAAGGTCCAGCGTTTCATCGAGCAGGCGTGTGTCGTGGGCGACCAGCGACCCTACTGCATCGCCGTGCTCGCACCCGCCTTCGAGGCGCTCGAGGCGTGGGCCCACGCCGAGGGCATCGCCTTCACGGACCGCGCGGCCCTGTGCGCTCACCCGCGCGTGCTCGCCCAGCTCCAGGCCGGCGTCGATGCGGTGAACGCCCACGTCGCCCGCTATGAGCAGGTCAAGTACTTCGTGGTGGCCCCGACGCCCTTCACGCAGGAGAACGGGCTCCTCACGCCGTCGATCAAGGTGAAGCGCAAGGCCGTGATTCAGGCCTACGCTTCGGAGATCGATGCGATCTACCTCCGGCACCAGCGGGTCGCGGAATGAGCGGCAACGGACCGACCGTGGATGTGATCGTCGTGGGGGCGGGCCTCTCCGGACTCGCGGTCGCGCGCGAGGCAGCCCGGGCCGGGGCGCGGGTCGTGGTCTTCGAGCGCCTCGAGGAGCCGGTCTGCGCGCTCGAGCCGGGCTGGGTCATGGCCCAGGCGGACGCCGACGTTTCGGACCCGTTCTTCGAGCTGCGCGCCGCCGGGCGAGCCGCGATGCCGGGCTTCATCACGGCGCTCGAGAGTGAGTCCGGCGTCCGCATCGAGCGCCGCACGACGGGCACGCTTTGCCCCGCCCTCGACCTGCCCCAGCTCGAGGCGCTCCACGCCCGTGCGGCGTGGCAACGCCGGGCGCTGCTGCCCTACGAAACACTGACGGGGGGCAGCGCGCGTGACCGGGAGCCGGGCCTCGCGGACCAGCTCGTGGCCGCGCTGCATCTGCGTGAGGACCAGGGCGTGGACGCCGCCGCGCTCCACCGCGCTCTGCTGCGCGCGGCGGTCGAGGCGGGCGCGGAGGTGCATCTCGGCGCGCCCGTCCTCGGCCTCGTGCGGCGCCAGAACGCGATCATCGGCGTGCAGCTCCTCGAGGGTCACGTCGAAGCGGGAGTCACGGTCCTCGCGGCGGGATGGGCCAGCGGCCTGGGCGGACTCCCGCCGGTCGCCGTCGAAGCGCGTCGCCAGGTGGTGTGTGTGCTCGACCAGAGCCGCGCGCTCCGCCACGGCGTCTTCTCGCCGAGTCTGCGCCTCGCCCCGCGGGCCGACGGGCGCCTCTTCGTCGCCGGGCCCGTCGGGGCCGCAGGCCACGCGCTTCGAGCCACGGGCGGTGAGGTCACGGCGCTCCTTGGCCAGCTCCAGAGCCTACTGCCGTCGGCGGGTCAGCTCCCCCTCGCCCAGACGGGGGCGGTGCTGCGGGCGTCCACACCCGACGGGCGCCCCGTGCTCGGCAGCGACGAGGTCGTGAGCCTCGTGCGGGCCTGCGGCTTCGGCGAGCACAGCGTGACCCTGGCGCCCATCGTGGGCCGCCTCGTGGTCGAGTACCTGCAGGTCGGGGCGCCGTCGATCGACTGGTCGCCCTTCGAAGCGCGCCGCTTCATGGCCGAATCGCGTGTGAATTGATACGATTGTGCCGATGCTCGGACTTCTGAGAAATGCGGAGCGCGCCCTCAACGATGCGCTCTCCGCTCCCCTGGCCGTTGGAACCGCTGCCCCGGACTTCACGCTGCCGAACCAGCGCGGCGAGGCCGTTCGCCTGAGCGCGTTGCGGGGCCAACCGGTCGTGCTCGTCTTTTACCCGGTGGACGACACCCCGGTCTGCACGGTGCAACTGCGCGACTTCAACGCCGAGCTCGACACGCTGACGGCGGCCGGCGCCCGCGTCTTCGGCGTGAATCCGGGCGATGGGGCGTCTCACACGGCCTTCTGCGGCAAGCTCGGGCTCGGCTTCGACCTGCTCGTCGACGCCGGGGCGCGGGTCGCCGAGCAGTACCGGGCGAAGTACGGCCCCGTCGCCCTCGTGCGGCGCACCGTCTACGCCATCGGCGCCGACGGTCGGATCGTCTTCGCCGCCCGCAACACCCCCGCGCCCTCCGAGGTGCTGGCCGCCCTCGGTGCGTCGAAGGGCGCACCATGAGCGCCCCGACGCACCAGGAGCGCTCGTGCGGCATCATCCCGTTTCGCCGCGTCGACCACGGCCTCGAGTTCCTCGTGCTCCACAGCGCGCTCGTGCGGAACCCGGACGCCGCCTGGGAGTTCCCGAAGGGCAGCCTCGAACCCGGTGAGACCGAGATCGAGGCGGCGTTGCGAGAGCTCCGCGAGGAGACGACCCTCACGAAGATCCGGCTGCTCCCAGAGTTCCGCGACGAGGTGCACTACCACTTCCGGCGCGGCGGCCGAGAGATCGACAAGACCGTCGTTTTTTTCACCGGCGAGGTCGAGGACTGGACCGGGATTCCTGAGCGGGCGCCCACCCGCGAGCACGGCCCGCACCCGGCGTCGCGCCACTGGCATCGCTGGGACGGCGAGGTCGAGATCGGTCGAATGCTGTTCCACGCGGGCATGCGCAACCTGCTGCTGCGGACCTCCCGGTTCATCCACGAGTACGACCGCATCCAGGGTCGGGCGCTGCGGCCCGGCTGGGTGGGCTGAAGCGCGCCGGATGCGCGGGCGTCTTCAGTAACCCTCGCCCTCGGACACCCACCGCTCCCCGCGCAAGGTGATGCGGTTGCGCGCCGACGCGGGCGCGGCCCCCGGCTCGAACTCCGCATCCCCAGGCAGCAGAAGGACGAGCGCTTCCCCGTCCATCGTGAACCGCGGACGCACCACCGGCGGGAGCTCGGCCCGCGACTCAAAGACCGCGTCGATCGAGGGCAGGCGCGCGAGCGTCTCGAGGATGCGGTAGGTCGGCGGGGCGAGCGAGGCGCGGCCGGCATCGCACTCGGCGACGATCTCGGACGGGGACACCCAGGCGCTTTGGGTCGTCTCGCGGTCGTCGTGAGACGCAGCCTGGTCCGAGGCCACCCGCGCGAGGAAAAAGCGGGTGTCGAAACGCTTGGGCTCGATCTCCGGGGTGATCCAGCGCGCCACGTACTGCAAGCGCGTCGGATCGAGGCGCACCTGCAGCCGCGTGAGCACCGCGCCGAAGTCGAGTCGGCCCTCGTTGAGCTCGGCGCGCATGGACTGCAGGGTCGTCTCGTCGGGTGGGGGACTCGCCCCCAGCAGCACCCCGGCCTCTTCGAAGGTCTCGCGCATCGCCGCGACCCAGAGGGCGCGCGCTACGTCGAGGCGCTCCACGGGCTCACCGAGGCGATGTGCCGCCTGCTCCGGGCCACCGTCGGGTTCGAGCAGATGCTCGGCGTGCGCGGCGTCTGCGGGGTCGACACGGCCGCCCGGGAAAACGAGCGCGTTCGCCAGGAAGCCCGCGCGCCCGGTGCGGCGCAGCAAGAGCACCTCGAAGGGGGTCGCGTCGGCGGGGCGCAGGAGAATGACCGTCGCCGCGTCCCGGGGCGGCGCGGGGGGCGCCTTCGAATCGCCTTGTCCGAGTCCCAGCATGAGCGCGGCTCAGACCCGCCGACCGTGGCGACGCGCGCAGTCCTCGGCGATCCGCCGAATGTTCACGTTCGCGCGCATGCGGGTCATCTGGCCCTTGATGCCCGCGAGCACACGCAAGTAGAGCAGGAGCGCCGGCGGCGGCGGCAAACGCAGCATCTCCAGGTGGTCCCGCATGAACGCGCGGATGCGGGCGTGCACGGACCATCCGGCGAAGTCGAAGGGTTCATCCCGACTCAGCGGCTCGAGCACGATGCGGTGGTAGGCGCGCAGCACGTCGTGGTCCGGGTACTTCACACCCGGCTCGCCGAAGCCCATGCGCCTGAAGATCGCCTCCATCTCGACCATGTCGTCGCGCCAGAAGGCCATCAAGAGGTCGAGGATGCCCTCCGAGACCTCGGGCTCGAAGGCCTTCGTGCAGCCGAAGTCGAGGAGCACGATGCGACCCTGCTGGTCGAGCATGAAGTTGCCCGGGTGCGGATCGGCGTGGAGCACGTGCAGATCGTGGAACATGTAGACGAAGGCCTCGACGAAGTCCGTGACGATGCGGTCACGCGTCGCGGGGTCCTCGATGCGCATCAAGGCGTCGTCGAGCTTCTCGCCCTCGATGTACTCCATGGTGAGCACCTCGCGGGCGCTCAGGCCGGGCATCGGCTCGGGGATGCGAATCGCGGGGCGATGCACAAAGAGCTTTCTGAAGCGCTGGAGCGTGCGGGCTTCGAGCTCGTAGTCGGCCTCGTCCAGGATCGCGGTCTTCGCCTCTTCGAGGAAGCCCTCGAGGCGCTCCCGGGCGAGCACGACGCGGCCCATGTTCAGGACCATGCCGAGGTTCTTGAGGTCGCTCTCGAGGGTGTCGGCGATGCCGGGATACTGGACCTTCACCGCGACGACACGCCCGTCGTGCAAGGTCGCCCGATGGACCTGGCCGATGCTCGCCGCGCCGATCGGCTCGGGTTCGAAGGTGGCGTACAGCTCGCCGATGGGCGCGCCGAGTTGGCGCTCGATCTGGGCGCGCACCACCTCGAAGGCCATCGGCGGTGCACTTCGCTGGAGCTTCGACAGCGAATCGGCGAACTCGGGCACCACGAGGTCGGGATCGGCGCTGATGAGCTGGCCGACCTTCATCACCGCGCCCTTCATCTCGCCCATGACCTGCACGATGCGCTCGGCGTTCTGCATCATCGCCTGGGCCCCGGCATCGATGGAGGCCTCGGGGCTCTGGCCGCTGAAGCGCTTCCCGACCGCGTTGGCGAAGGCCGAGGTCGCGACGCGGGTCGCCAGCCCGCCGAGCTTCAGCGCGCGCCCGAAACGACCCGACTGCACATGGCGCCCGGACTCCGGGGGCGCCTCGGCCGGAGGGTCGTCGGCGGCCATCAAGCGCCCTGCGAACCGTGGCGACGCGCGGCGATGCCGCCGATGGACAGCGGCGCGTCGGTCTCCGCGACGCGGCGCTTCACGAGGGCCAAGGCGTAAGCGCCGCCCTCGCCGTCGTCCGCCGCGCTCGTGACGCGTCCGACCTCCTGCCCGTCGGCGAGGACAGGAGCGCCGGGATGCACGGACCCTACGACCTGGAGGGCCACCAGCGCCCGGGGCGGGCGTCCGAGCGCGAGGGTACGCTCGATGACCTCTTGCCCGGGGTAGCACCCCTTGCCCTCGGTCACGCCGACGAGGCCCGAGACCTCGAGGGGGCTCGACTCGTCGGTCCACTCGGCCCCGAATCGGGGGAGCCCGGCGCGCACGCGCAGCCACTCGAGCGTTTGAGTGCCCGCGGGTGTGGCGCCGCTGCCGACGAGCGCCCCGTAGGCCGCCTCGAAGTCCGCGCCCGGCGCGAGCACATCGTAGCCCCCCGACTGACTGCGTGTTTGGCGCCAGACCCGCACGGGCAGGCCCGCGAGGTGCCCCTCCGCGTGACGGCCCGCCTCGGGTCGAGGCAATCCGCCGGCGGCGAGCACCTCGTCGGCTTCGGGGCCCTGAACGCTGAAGTGCGCGTGGGACTCTCCATCGTCGACCAGCTCGACGCGCTCGGCGAAGAGGAACTGGTCGAGGCTCTGTCGAAGGCGCGCGCCGACCCGCGCATCCCCGACGGCGAGGAGCCGGTCGGTCTCGTGCCGCAGCAGCGTGAACGCGAGCTCGATGCGGCCCTGGGCCGAGAGCAGGAACGCCTCGGTGAGTCGCCCGGGCTCGAGGGCACGGACCTCACACGTGAGCACCCGGTGCAGAAAGTCGGCGCCGTCCGCCCCCTGAACCCAGACGCGGGTGCTCGCCGTGAGGTCGAAGAGCACCGCGCCGGACTCGGCGCGCAAACGCTCTCGTTCGGGGTTTCCGAAGTGGAGCGCTTCGGCGCCCTCGAGCGTGGCGCCGGCGTGTTCGAGGTAGTCGAGTCGTTTCATGCGAGTGAGTGCCCCACTTCGATGATCTCGGCGAGCGTTCGGCCGCGAAAATGATCGGGATTCATCTCACCGAGGAACTCGAGCAGGAAGCGGCCGTACTTCGTCACGATCACGGGCATGCCCTGATACCAGTAGGCTTCGCGCAACGTCTGGTTGCCGTAGACGCGGTCGAGCAGCTCCTTGAAGAGGGTGCCGGCCTTCTCGAGGTCACTCTCCATGCGGCGGCGCTTCATGGTCATCCCGTCGATCTCCTGAGCGAGGGCGTCGCGGCGGGTCCGCTCCTCCCACTTCTGGTTCTTCGACTTCAGGAGATTCATGGCGCCTTCGAGGTCCTTGTCGGCCTTACGGAGCTGCACCGCGAGGGTCTTCAGCCGGCGGTAAAGGCCCGAGAGCTCGGCTCGGGTCCGCTCCGCGTCCCCTTCGAGGTGGCGGAACTTGTCGATGGCGTTCCGCAGGTCGTTGGGCACGTCCACGAACTCGTGCTCCACCAGATACAGGAACGCCGGCTCGTCGAATTCGGCGGCGCCCGGCGGCGCAGTCGGGCCTTCGAAGCGCTGCGTCGTCGCTTCATACAGATTCCGGCCCCCGCCCACGAGCTCGAGCGCCCGATGGATGCGCTCGCAGTCGAGCATGCGGGTTGTGGCGTCGTCTTCTTGGAACTGCACGGCTTCAGTCTGGACAACCGCGACGCGCGACGCAACGCCGGGACGCCGCGCTCGCACCGCGCGGCGAGTCGCGATTGACGCGCACGGGTCCGGTGCGCATTGTTGCGGCATGATGACAACGCCACTGACCTACATCGTCGACGACGAAGAGTTCGTGCGTGAGGCGCTGGCGCGGCTCTTGACGAGCGCGGGGATCGAATCCGTCGGGTTCCCCTCGGCCGAGGCCTTCCTCGACGCCTGGCGGCCGGGCCTGCGGGGCTGCGTGGTGCTCGACCTGCGGATGCCCGGCGTCGATGGGCTCGAGATGCAGGCGCGTCTCGCGGACGCCGACTTCGACCTGCCGATCCTCTTTCTCAGCGGCTCGGCCGACGTGCCGAGCGCCGTCCGCGCCTTGAAGGCCGGCGCCGCGGACTTCCTCTCGAAGCCCATCGAGGGCCGGGATTTCATCGCCCGCGTGCGCGCCGCGCTGGAGGCCGACGCCACCAACGCCCAGCAGCGCGCGCGACTCGGGGAGCTGCAGGCGAGACTCGACCACCTGACCTCCCGGGAGCGTGAGGTCCTCAGCGGCCTGCTGAGCGGCCTCTCGAACAGGGAGATCGCCCTCGAGCTCGGCATCTCCGTGAAGACCGTCGAGGTCCATCGCTCCCGCTTGATGCACAAGGTCGGGGTCCAGTCCTTCGCCGAGCTCGTCCAGATCGCGACGTTGTGCGGACTCAACGCCGTGGACTCGAGCCTGCCCTCCGCGAGCACGCCGGCGTCCTGAAGCTGTGTCGTCGGTCACCGCATCGTCGTCCGGCGCGTTCGCGTGGAGCCGCCTGGTCCCGGCCCCGGGCGAGAGCGTGCGGCTCTGGCACATCGGCCCGTTCGTCGATCCGGTGGCGTACCACTGGAGCTGGCTCTTCGCCTTCCTGCCCGTCGCGCTGATCGGCGGCCCGCCCGAGGCCTGGTGGCCGATCTTTCTCGCGGTGCTGGCGGTGAACTTCGGGCACCGCGTGCTCACGCTCCCCTACGTGTACCTGGACACGGAGGTCTTCCGTTCCAACCCGCTGAAGTTCCTGGTGCTGCCCGGGATCCTCATGGCGCTCTTTGTCGCCGGGCCGTTCCTGGAGTCCGCGGGCAGCGTCGGGAAGAACGTCTTCGGTGCGTTCGCCGGTTTCGCGGCGGCCTGGAACGTGTGGCACGTCCTGATGCAGAAGTACGGCATCTTGCGTCTCTACGCGGCGAAGTCCGAGGTACCCGTAGAGTCACGGGCGCCGGGCTGGGTCGACCGGCTCCTGGTCTTCGCGTGGATGCCGCTCTTGCCGTTCCTCCTCGCGCCCCACATCCGCGAGCCCGTACATCGTTTCTTCCGTTCTGGGCGCAGCTTCATGCCCGCTGTGATCGACGCGCTCGAGGCCGCCCGCCCTGTGGCGTTGCCGGTGGGTGTGGGCTTCGTCGCCTTCGCGCTCGTGCTCTGGTTGCGGGCCGAGTGGCGCGCGAGCCGCCTGCGTAACCCGGCGCGGCTCGGCATGGCCGCGGGCCTGACCGCCTTGAACGCGTGTTTTCTCTTCTTCGACCCCGTGAAGGTCTATCTGGGCTGGGGCGCGACCCACGCCATCGAGTACACGACCTTCGTCTGGGCGTTTCAGCGCAAGCGCTACCGTGCGCCCTTGCCGCATCGGCCGCTGATTCAGCGGCTCCTGCGGTTTCCCTGGTTCTACTACGGCTTTTTTCTGTTCGGCCTCGGCGGCGTATACGTGGTGCTCAAGTACTGGGAGCGCACGTTCTTCCCCGGCACACCGCCGCCGACGCTCTTCGGCTTCTCGGCGTGGCGCTGGATCGCGTCGTTCGCGGTCTTCCAGTCGATGATGCACTTCTGGTTCGACGGCTTCCTCTGGAAGATGCGCGTCGAGTCGACCCGGAACATGGTCGCGTAGGCGCGGGTCGCGCTACGCCCCGCGAAACCACGCCACGGTCTCGGCGATGCCGGCGTCCAGGCCGACGGACGCCTCGAAGCCGAGCACGGCGCGCGCCCGAGACACATCCAGGTATCGCCGCGGCTGCCCGTCCGGCTTGCTCGTATCGAAGGTGTGCCGCCCGGTGTAGCCCGCGTGCCGCGCGACGACCTCGACGAGCGTCGAGATCGGCGTCTCCGTGCCTGTGCCCAGGTTGATGGGCGCAGCGTCGACCGCGCGCGAAACGTCGGCCGCCAGGGCGATGGCCCGCGCCGCGTCGCGCACGTGCAGGAACTCGCGCGTGGGCCGGCCGCTGCCCCAGTGCACGACCTCGGCTGTGCCTGCGTCGGCCGCCTCGACCAGCCGACGCACCAGCGCCGGGACCACGTGGCTGTTGGCCTCGTCGAAGTGGTCACCGGGGCCGTACAAGTTCGCGGGCACGAGCACAGCGCTCTGGAAGCCGTACTGCCGCGCGTAGGTCGCGCAGGCCTCGTGCAGCAGCCGCTTCGCCATGCCGTAGGGTCCCGTGGCCCCCGTGGGCGGACCGTTCCAGAAGTCCCGCTCGTTCAAGGGGAGCGGCGCGTCCTGCGGGTAGGCGCAGGTGGTGGAGATGAGCACGAGCCGCTCGACCCCGCCGAGTCGGCAGGCCTCGAGCAACATCAGCCCCATCAGCGCGTTCTCGTAGAGGAACCGCCCGGGGTTCGCGACGTTCGCCCCGATGCCGCCGCAAGCCGCGGCGAGGTGGACCACCACGCGCGGTCGCACGTCGCCGATCAGCGCACGCACGGCGGCCTGCTCGGTCAGGTCGTAGTCGGCGCGTGTCGGCGCCACGACCTCGGCGCCCGCGAGCGCCTCGACGACGTGTCGACCGAGGAAGCCGCGGCCGCCCGTGACCAGGATCGGACCGCTCATGCGCGTTGCTTCAGGAAGTGCTCGGCGTACCAGCGCGCCGAGCGCGTGAGGCCGTCCTGCAGGCCCACCTCGGGGGTGTAGCCCAGGCCCGAGAGGCGCGTGATGTCGGGACACCGGCGTCGGGTACCGCCGACCTGGAGCGGGCCGGGCACTACGTTGACCTCGACCTCGAGCGCTTCGCCGAGGAGCCGGACGACCTCGCGAATCTCGACCTCGAGCTGGGTGCCCAGGTGGTAGATGGTGCCGGGCGCGCCGAGGAGCCCGGCGATGGCGGCGCCCCGCGCCCCGTCGTCGATGTAGCAGAACGCGCGCGTCTCGGTGCCGTCCCCCTGGATGGGCAGGTCGATACGGCGCCGGGTCAGGCCGTCGGAGACCTCGACGATGCGCTGCACGATCTCGGGGAT
The DNA here is from genome assembly GCA_049318805.1 of Bradymonadia bacterium. Classification (GTDB taxonomy): domain Bacteria; phylum Myxococcota_A; class Bradymonadia; order UBA7976; family UBA1532; genus CANLBD01. Next base: position 158 of record JBMOFP010000026.1, on the reverse strand, counting down.
GACGTGCTCGAAGCCCATGTCGGGGCCGTAGACGTTGTGCGGCCTGAAGATCACGGTCTCGAGGCCGCGGTGACCGCCCAGGTGCAGCGCGAGCAGCTCGCTCGCGATCTTGCCGCCGCCGTAGCTGAAGCGCGGGTTCGTCACGTCGGGGATCATGA
>JBMOFP010000025.1:0-43440 GCA_049318805.1 Bradymonadia bacterium | reverse complement strand
GCCTCGAGGCCCCGATTCGTCTCCTCGAGCAGCTCGAGCAGTCGGTCACGCTCCGCCAGCATCCGCCAGTGGTCGAAACACTCTCGCACGGTCGCGATGAGGGCCTCGTTCGACCAGGGCTTGGTGAGGAAGCGTTGAACGCCGCCCTCGTTGATCGCGCGCTGAAGGTCGTCCACCTGCGCCCGACCGCCCGCCGTGAGCAGAATGCGCTGGATCTTCGGCCACCGAACGCGGACCTGGGAGAGGAACCACGCGCCGTCGTGACCCGGCATCATGAAGTCGCTGACGACCACCTGCACGTCGAGCTGCGAGAGGCGCTCGAGCCCCTCCTCGGCGCCGTAGGCGGTGTGCACCTTGATGTCGGCGCGCTCGAAGATGCGGCGCAGCGCGGTGCAGATGTACGCCTCGTCGTCGACCACGAGCAGCGTGGGCGTGAAATCGACGAGGGAGGTCGGTACTGCGCCCACGTTCATCCGCCGAGCTGCGCCAGCTCTTCCTCGGTGATCACGATCGCGCCGCTGTCGTCCCGGCGGATCGTGGCGATGCCGGGGTGAGCGCGCTCGAGGGTGCGGATCACGTCGGCCTGGGCGCGCAGGAGCTCGAGCAGACGTCGATTCTCGCGCTCGGTGCGCTGCTGCTCCAGCGCCATGTGAATGCTGAGCTTCAGCTCGGTGTCGTCCCACGGCTTCCGAAGAAACCGGAAGACCTCGCCGTCGTTGATCGCCGCGACCACGGTCTCCAGCTCCGCCTGGCCCGTGAGCAGGATGCGCGCGACGTCGTTGTGCATGAAACGCATGCGGCGGAGGAGCTCGAGCCCGGTCATCTGCGGCATGAGGTGGTCCGTCACGACCAGGTCGGGCGGGTCGGACTTCATCGTCTCGAGCGCTTCGAGCGCGGAGCTCGCCTCGGAGATCCGGTAGGGTTCTTTGCGGAGCGTCCGGCGAATCGCCGAGCGGACCCCGTCTTCGTCATCCACAATCAGCACGTGAGGCCGGGGGGCCTCGGGGGTCTGGGCGGTGTCGCTCATGGGAACTCCGTGGAAGGCCTGATGCTCGAAATCGGTGTGTCGATGACCCGGGTTTAGCGTGAACCCCCCCCTGGGTCATGAATACCCCCCCATTGACTCCCGCCCCGAGAGCCGCTTAACAGGTCCGACGACGGTTCCCCCGTACTTCACACTCCTTTTTCAGCCCGTCGGAGGCCCTATGGCCCGCAGCCCGAGCAAGTCCGAGACCCCGGCGAAAGCCGCGAAGTCGACCGAGGTCGTCGAGAAGGCCGAGAAGCCCGCGAAGGCCGCCGCGAAGCCTGCGAAGGCCGCCGCGAAACCAACGAAGGCCGCCGCGAAACCAACGAAGGCCCCCTCCAAGCCCGAAAAGGCCCCGACGAAACCCGCGGCAAAGGCTGCCGCAGAGCCTGCGAAGCCTGCGGCAAAGGCTGCCGCAGAGCCTGCGAAGCCCGCCGCAAAGGCCGCTGCAGAGCCTGCGAAGCCCGCCGCAAAGGCCGCTGCAGAGCCTGCGAAGCCCGCTGCAAAGTCCGCTGCAGAGCCTGCGAAGCCCGCGGCAAAGGCTGCCGCAGAACCTGCGAAGCCCGCGGCAAAGGCCGCCGCGAAGCCCGAGAAGCCCGCCGCGAAGCCCGTCGCGAAGGCCAAAGCCAAGTCTGCCCCCGTCGCTGAAGCACCCGAAGTGGTCGACCCGCCCGCAGCGCCGGAACCGGAAGAGGCGACCCCCGCTGCAGAGCCCGCGGTGGCCGTGGAGGCCCCCGCCGAGCCGTGGCGCGAGCCGCTCGCGCCCATCCCCGATGCGTTCGGCGAGGATCGGATCACGGTGATGGCGCGGGACCCGGAGAGCGCCTTCGCCTACTGGGAGGTCACGGAGGCCGGGCTCGCGGCGGCACGGGCGGCGTCGGGCGCCGAGGCGTCCGGGTTGACCTTGCGGGTCGCGCTCACGTCCGCCCCGGGCGAGGCGGAGCGGTTCGTCGACACGCCCGTACGCGAGTGGGTCGGTCGCTGGATGTTGCGGGACCTGCGGCCCGGAAGCCACGTGCGCACGCAGATCGGGCTGGCCCATGCGGGCGGCTTCGTCGCGGTGGCGAGCAGTCCGGTCATCGAGGTGCCCCGTCGAAACGCGGCGCAGGCCCCGGTCCGCTTCGTACGGCTCGGCCGTTCCGGCGCTGCGTCTCAGCCCGCGCCGACCCCGGCCGGGGCCCCGACGGGCGCACTCTCTCCCGCGGAGGCGCGCCCCGTCGCCCGAGGTGCGGAGGCCCGCGAGAGGACGTCGGCGACCTCGAGCGTCGAAGCGACACCCGCCAGCCAGCCGAAGAAGAAGCCGCGATGACCCCGCAGACGCCTCTCGTCGGCACACTCTCGGTGGTCCTGCACCACCACCTGCCCTTCGTACGGCACCCTGAGTATCCGTTCTTCCTCGAGGAGCGCTGGCTCTTCGAGGCGATCCACGAGACCTATCTGCCGCTGATCGAGTGCTGGCGTGCCCTCGAGCGCGACGGCGTGGCCTTCGCGATGACGGTCACGATGACGCCCCCGCTGGCCAACATGCTGGCCGACGCGCACCTCATGGAGAAGTTCGGCCGGCACCTGACCTCGTTGAGGGCCCTGGCCGCACGGGAGGTGGACCGCACACGCCACGACGCCGTTTTCCAACGGGTCGCACGCTTTTATCAGGTGCGCTTCGACCGGCTCTCCGCGCTGTTTCACGACACCCTGAAGGGCGACATCCTCGGCGAGTACCGGCGCCTCCAGGACGCCGGTTTCTTGGAGATCGTGACCTGCACGGCCACGCACGGGTTCCTGCCGCTGATGAACGGCGACGAGTCCGCGATGCGGGCGCAGGTGGAGGTCGCGGCCCGGGACTACGAGCGGTTCTTCGGGCGCTCCCCTCCGGGCATTTGGCTCGCGGAGTGCGGCTACCTGCCGGGGTGCGATCGCCTGCTCGCCGAGCAGGGCATCCGCTACTTCTTCGTGGACAGTCACGCGGTGCTGCAGGCCGAGGCCCCCTCGGTCTATGGGGTCTATGCCCCGCTGGCCTGTTCCGAGACCGGCGTCGCGGCCTTCGCCCGAGACCCGGAGAGCAGCAAGCAGGTCTGGTCGAGCAAAGAGGGTTACCCGGGGGACGTGAACTACCGCGAGTACTACCGGGACCTGGGCTTCGACCTGCCCATGGAGCAGATCGCCCCCTGGATTCACCCGGACGGCATTCGCCTGAACACCGGCTTCAAGTACTACCGCATCACCGGAGACGTCGGGCTCGGCGGGAAGTCCCCGTGGGACCCCGAGGCGGCCCAGCGGAAGGCGCAGGAGCACGCCGCGAACTTCATGTTCAATCGGCAGGGGCAGCTCCGGCACGTCCGCGGACAGATCGACCGTGTGCCCAACGTCGTCTCACCCTACGACGCCGAGCTCTTCGGCCACTGGTGGTTCGAGGGGCCGTGGTTCCTCGAGGCGCTCGCCCGGGCCATCCACAACGACCAGAACGAGATCGCCCTCTCGACGCCGAGCCGGGTCCTCGAGGCCGAGCCCACACTTCAGGCGGCGACGCCGAGCCTCTCCAGCTGGGGCGACGGCGGCTACGCCGCCTTCTGGTGCAACGACAAGAACGACTGGATCTACCCGCACCTCCACCACGCCGCGGCGCGCATGCACCTGCTCGCCCAGCGCCACGGAGAGGCGACCGGCGTCGAGGGGCGCGCGCTCGCGCAGGCCGGCCGCGAGCTCCTCCTCGCTCAATCGAGCGACTGGGCCTTCATCATGCGCACCGGGACGACCGTGGAGTACGCGGTCCGGCGGACCCGCGACCACCTGCAGGCCTTCGCCCGCCTCGACCAGGCGCTGGAAGGTCACACACCGAAGGACGCCGCCTTCGTGGAGTTTCTCGAGGGGCGCGAGCGCCAGTGGAACCTCTTTCCGTCGCTGGACGCCCGGGTCTGGGCGCGCTGAGCCCGTGCGTGAGTACCTCCTCGACCCCGCGCCGCCGGGGCGCCGGCGGCCGGGCTTTCTCGACGACCTGAACGCCGAGCAGCGCCGCGCCGTCGAGCATGGCGAGGGGCCGATGCTGGTGCTCGCGGGCGCGGGCACGGGCAAGACGCGGACCCTCGTGTACCGCGCCGCCCACCTCATCGACGGGGGCCTCGACCCGACCCGCTTGATGATGCTGACGTTCACGAACCGAGCCGCCCGCGAGATGACGGAGCGCATCTCGGGCCTGGTGCCGGCAGGGGCCAGCGAGGTGTGGATCGGCACCTTCCACCGCATCGGCGCGCGCATCCTTCGGCGCCACGCCGAACGGTTGGGCTACGCCTCGGGCTTCGGCATCCTGGGGCGCGAGGACGCGAAGGACCTCGCGGGCTCGGTGCTCGCCGAGGTCGTGCAGACCGTGGACGGTCGCCGGTTTCCGAAGGCCGAGGTCTTGCTTTCGTTGCTCTCGGCCGCGTTGAACACCGACCGGCCGCTCCAGCAGGTGCTCGCGGCCCAGGCGCCTCAGTTCCTCTCTCACCTCGCGCGCATCGACCAGGTGCTCACGGCGTACCTGCAGCGCAAGGTCGAGCTGAACCTGATGGACTACGACGATCTGCTCGTGAACTGGCGGCTGCTGCTCACCGACCACGAGGACCTCCGGGAACGCTACCGGGAGCAGTTCGAACACGTGCTCGTGGACGAGTACCAGGACACGAACCGGCTGCAGGCGGCGCTCGTCGAGCTCGTCGGGGGGGGCAAACGCAACGTGATGGTGGTCGGCGACGACTGCCAGGCCATCTACTCGTTCCGCGGGGCCACGGTGGAGAACATCCTCCGATTTCCCGAGGACTGGGCGGGCTGCGAGACCTTTCGTCTCGAGACGAACTACCGTTCCGTCCCCGAGATTCTCGAGGTCGCCAACCGGGCCATTCGCCACAACCGGCGGCAGTTCCAGAAGAGCCTGCGCAGCCCGAAGGCACCCTCGGGGGAGAGGCCGGCGTGGTGCGTTCTGCCCGACGACGAGCTCCAGGCGCGCTTCGTGGCCCAGCGGGTGCTCGAGCTGCGGGATACGGGCACGAAACTCGAGCGCATGGTCGTGCTCTACCGCGCGCATCACCACGCGCTGGAGCTGCAACTCGAGCTCCAGCGGCGCGGCATCCCCTTCACGGTGCGCAGCGGCCTGCGCTTCTTCGAGCAGGCCCACATCCGCGACCTGCTCGCGCACCTGAAGGTCGTCTTCAACCCGTGGGACCAGCTCTCCTGGGTGCGTGTGCTGAAGCTGCGCGAGGGCCTCGGCCCCCGACACGCCCACACGGTCTGGACCGAACTCCAGGCCTCCGGTGACCCGTGGGGCGCGCTCGTCTCCGGCGTGATCGGGCAGGGCCTGCCGAAGCGCGCGCGCCAGTCCTTCGAGACGGCCCGCGCGCTGCTCCTCGACCTGGCGAAGCCGGCGCTCCGCCACGCCCCGGCCGAGGTCTTCGAGCGACTCCTCGCCGAAGGGTACGAAGCCTGGCTCCGTGAGAGCTACGAGAACGCGAGCCAGCGCATCGAGGACGTTCGCCAGCTCGCCCACTTCGCGGCCGGCTTCGACGACGTCTCGGCCTTCCTGGAAGAGCTCCAGCTCGTCGACGGCCTCGCGGCGCAGGACGTCGAGAAGGGCGGCGCCCCCGACGAAAACCTCGTGCTCAGCACGGTCCATCAGGCCAAGGGGCTCGAGTGGGACGTCGTTTTTGTGCTGGGCCTTGCCGATGGGCAGTTCCCCATGGCGATGGCGTTGAAGAGTGAGGCCGACGAAGAAGAGGAACGGCGCCTCTTCTACGTGGCCGTGACGCGGGCCCGAAAGCAGCTCTACCTGTGTCAGCCGACCTGGGGACGCGACCGCGAGCGCATGCGGGTGATGATGCGCCCGAGCCGCTTTCTCGCCGAGGTCGCAGCCCCCGGTGATGGCCTGCTCGAGGTCTGGCGCATCGGGGAGAAGCGGTGAGCGCCGAGACCGAGACCGGACGCGGCATCGGGTTCTGGATCGCCTTCTGGGCGCCGGGGCTCCTCGCGCTCGGGCTCCTGCTGCGGCACCTGTTCAAAGAGCAGCTCAACGAGCTGCGAACCTTGAGATTCCTCACGAAGAACCTCGCGCCCTTCTTCCCCGAGTTCGACGTGGAGGCGCTGCAGAAGTGGGTCGCTCTGTGTGCGCCGCACGTTTGGCACGGGTGGCGACGACGCGACTTCTCGAGCCTGGGCGACTTCGCCACGCCGGAGCTCCTGGCGAAGGTCAGTGTGGCCTTCGACGAGGAGGCGCGCCGCGGTGAGCACTTCGACGGCGAGCTGAGCCGGGTCCTCAAGCTCCACCCTCTCGGCCTCCGCCTCGTGCCCCATGCCCATGGTGAACCCCCGCCCGCCGGCATCGAGCTCGTGCTTCGGCTCGAGGTCCACGCCAGCGATGCCCGTCGTGCGCCCGACGGACGCCTCGTCTCGGGCAGCGCGACCTTGCATCAGCTGCAGCAATTCTGGACGCTGCGCCACGATGGTCGAAGGTGGCAGCTCCACGACCTCGCGCCGGCGACGCGTGAGCGCGGGGATCTGCCGCCGCCGACCGCGCTGCCCGGGCTGATGCAGTGGAAGACCCGCGCCCCCACGGTGAACCGACGAGGAGACGATGAAACGATCCCTGAGTGAGATTCGCGCCACGGTCCTGGGCCTTGGGCTCTGTCTCGGTGTGAGCGTCGGCTGCGGCGGCGGGAGCGATGGCGCCGACGAGGCCGACGGGGGCGGCGGCGGGGGCGAGGCCGCGGGCGGCGGGGTCGTGGGCCCCGACGTGCCGTGGGAGGGTGACCTGCCCACGCTGCCGGCCGGCGCCGAGCGCGACGTGCGCACCTACTTCCCCGTGGACGACGGTGGCGTGTGGCGGTATCGCCGCGAGTCCCCGACCCCGGCCATGCCCGGGCCGATCGAGCAGGGCGGGCAGGCCACGATGCGCACGCAAATCTCCCCGGACGACGAGCGCGACCTCGAGGCCGTGCGGGAGACCGTGTCGATCCTGGACCTGCCGGGCGTCGACGGCGAGCCCTCGAAGAAGATCCGCCAGGTCCTGAAGGAGACCTATCTGGTGACCCCCGGTGAGGGCCAGGTCGGACCCGAGGTCCGCTTCAAGAAGATCGACATCGAGGAGCGCGAGGTGGGCACCGACCGCTTCGTGCGCACCCTCACCCGGGAGTACGACCCGCCCTACACGCTCATCGAGGACGCCTTCGCCGTCGGCACGATCTTTACGGAGATCATGCAGCGGCCCCGCGTCACCGAGACCCGCCAGGAGCTCGGCGACGAGATGCCCGAGGAGACCAGCTTCATCGCCGAGGTCCGCGTCACGACCCAGACCGAGGCCGAGACCCTGCTGATGGAGCGCAAGTACCGTGAAGGTGTGCGTCAGATCGACGTCTACGACGACGTCAGTCAGACCCTGACGCGCACGATGTGGGTTCAGCCCGGGGTCGGCATCGTCCAGTGGATCTATCGAGACGCGACGGGCCTGCGTTTCACGCTCACGGAGACGAACCTGGAGCCGCTCCCGAGCCCTTGAGCGACGGCCCCGCGGCGAGCAACGCCCCGACCAGGTCGAGCGCCGTTTTTGTGGTCCGGGTCAGGAAGTCGTAGTCCAGCCGGTCCGGGGTGTCCGTGACCGCGTGGTAGTGCGGGGTGCGCAGCTCCGCGGTGTCCGTGAGCATGACGGCGGGCAGCCCGAGGTCCCAGAAGGGCGCGTGGTCGCTCCGCCGCGCGTGGGGAAAGTCCTGACCTTCCCCCAGGACCGGCAGGGCCCGCACCGGGAGCCCGCGGGCCGCGCCCAGGCTTCGAAGCGCGACCATCATGGGGATGGCCGAGGCGTTGCCGACCGCCGCGAGGAAGTCGCCGCGGTCCACCCCGAGGTTCAGCGGGAGCCCCTCGGGCAGCCTCTGGCATCCGGGCTCGGCGCAGGTCGATCCGAGCATCTCGAGCACGACCACGGCCTCGAGGTGCGCGCGATGTGTGTCTCGCAGACGCTCGGCGTAGGCCCGACTGCCCCGCAGGCCGAGCTCCTCCTGGTCGAAGAAGACCACCTTCAAGCCGCGCGGGGTCGGGCGCGGGGCCCACACCGAGAGCACGGCCAGGCTGGCGGCGACGCCGGTCGCGTTGTCGTCCGCGCCCGGGGTGCCGTCGACGGTATCGTAGTGTGCGCCGACCAGGATGTGACCGGCGCCGGGCGCGCCGGGCGCCCGCTCCACCACGAGGTTCGTGCCCCCCGGGTACGACCAGCGCTGAACGGAGACCTCGGCCTGCCCAGCGAGGCGTGACCGGACCGTGTCCTCGAGCCAGTCCAAGGCCCGTGCGCGCGCCTCGGGGGTCGCGCGCGGGAACGCCAACGCGCGCACGTCGGCCTCGAGCCGCGCGGTGTCGGCGAAAGCGTCGGGGGTCGGACGCGCGATGGCCGTCGAGGGTGCGGCGGCCTCGGTCTGCGCCACGAGCGCCCTCCACGCCTCGAGCGCGGCCACGGCCCGCGGATCCGGCGCCCTTTCCGCGAAGCCGGGGGGCGCAGGCAGGCATCCGAATCGCACGCCCCAATAGCCGCCCACGACGAGGCACCACCCCACCGCGAGCGAGGCCCACCCGAGTCGACCGAGCCGTGGGGGTCCATCGCGCTCGGGGCCTTGCCCTCCTTGACCTTGCGATGTTTCGCGTGCTAACCGACCCGCCGCGGAAGCGGGTTCCGATTCAGCCGGCTCGGCCGGCGGAGGCGTGTCCATGGCTCATCATCCCGTCGTCGGCTGGCTCAGCCTGCTGGCATTTCTGGCGATCCTCGGCGCCGGGGGCGCGCTCTTCCTGCTCGCTGTCCGCATGCGGGTCCAACAGCTCCTCCAGGCGAAACGCGCGGACGTGCGCTGGAACGCCGTGGCGGACCGGATCCGCAACTTCTTCGTCTACGTCATGGCGCAGAAGCGGCTGCCGAAGAACGGATATTGGTACAGCGGCGTCCTGCACATCTTCATTTTCGGCGCCTTCGTCGTGCTCTCGGTCGACACGGTGAACTTCGTGCTCGATGGCCTCCTGAAGGGCCTCGACGTCGTGCTCGGCCGCCCGCCCGGCGAGCCGTTCCATCTGCCGTTGAGCAAGGGGCCCTACGAGTTCGTCGCCGACACGTTCCGGTGCCTCTGCATCATCGGGCTCGGCATGGCCTTCGTGAATCGCACGATCATCCGCCCGAAGCGCCTGCCGCTGACACGCGACGCGATGTACACGCTCTTCTTCATCCTGGGCCTGATGAGCTTCGAGGTCGCCCAGGTGGGCTTCGACCTCGCGCTGCGCGGCAAGGCCGCCGGCGTGCTCCCCGAGAACCCGACCTGGTTCAGCGCGATCTTCGCCGGCCTGGTGCTGCCGTTGGACGAGGGCGCCCTGACCCTGGGCTATCGCGCCGCGTGGTGGTGCCACCTGGTGAACCTGATCGCGTTCTCGAACTACGTGCCCTACAGCAAACACAGCCACGTCTTCGCGTCGCCGTTGAACATGTTTTTCATGGACCTGGAGCCCAAGGGCCGGATCCGCACACTCAAGCTCGACCCCGAGGCCGAGGACGTCGAGTACTTCGGCGCGCGCACACTCGAGGACCTGAGCTGGAAGCAGCTTTTCGACGGGCTCTCGTGCACGGAGTGCGGGCGCTGCACCGACAACTGCCCCGCGGCCCTGAGCGGCAAGCCGCTGCGGCCGATGTACATCATCACCGACCTCAAGCATCACATGGAGGCCCGCTACAAGCAGGCCCAGAAGGGCGAGAAGGTCGACCTCTCCGATCCGAGCCTCCTCCTGGCCGGGGGCGTCATCCACCCCGACGTGCTCTGGTCGTGCACCAGCTGCCGCGCCTGCATGGAGGTCTGCCCGGTCGGCAACGAGCATGTGCCCGCGATCATCGACATGCGGCGCTACCTGGCCCTCACGGAGGGTGAGCCCGGCTTCGGCTCCGGCAAGGCGCTGAAGAAGATGGAGAAGCAGGGCAATCCCTGGGGCATGCCCAAGAACGAGCGCGAGGGCTGGGCCGAGGGCATGGACATCAAGCGCTGGCAGAAAGAGGGCGACGCCGAGATCCTGTACTGGGTCGGCTGCGCCGGCGCTTACGACGACCGGGCCAAGAAGGTCACGCAGTCCGTCTCCCGCCTGATGAAGAAGGCCGGGGTCGACTTCGCGATCCTCGGCAACAAGGAGCGCTGCACCGGTGAATCGGCCCGCCGCATCGGCGAGGAGAACCTGTTCCAGCAGCTCGCCGGCGAGAACATCGAGACGATGAACAAGGCCGGGGTGAAGAAGATCGTGACGGGCTGCCCGCACTGCTTCAACACCCTGAAGAACGAGTACTCGGAGTTCGGGGGTCACTACGAGGTGATGCACCACTCCGAGCTGCTCTCGAAGCTGGTCGCCGAGGGCAAGCTCAAGCCCTCGGAGCCGGAGCAGGTCGCCGGCGCCGAGGTCGAGAAAGAGAAGGTCGTCTACCACGACTCCTGCTACCTGGGCCGCTACAACGACGTGTACGACCCGCAGCGGGACATCATCGACGCGCTGCCGGACGTGCAGCGCGTCGAGACCGACCGCAACCGAGAGCGCGGGCTCTGCTGCGGCGCCGGGGGCGGCCAGATGTGGATGGAGAGCGACCTCGGCGAGCGGATGAACCAGGTCCGGACCGACGAACTCCTCGCGAACAAGCCCCGCGTCATCGCCGTGGCCTGCAACTTCTGCATGACCATGGTCGGCGACGGCGTGAAGGCCCGAAGCAAAGAGGAAGAGGTCGAGGTCCTCGACCTCGCCGAGCTGCTCGACCGACGGGTGAAGTGAGCCTCGCGCCTCTCCCGGGTACGGCGCTGTGCCCGTGGGTGACCGCCGACCTGCCTGGGCTGGGCGGACGCCTCGGCGACGCGCTCGAAGACTTCGTGGTCGACGAGGTGCCCGCGTACCCGCCCTCGGGCGAGGGCAGCCACTTCTTCGTGCGTGTGCGGAAGCGGGACCGAAACACCGCCGAGGTGCGCGGGCTCCTCGCCACGGCGGCGGGCTGCCCCCCGATGGACGTCGGCTTCGCCGGCCGCAAGGATCGACACGCGGTCACGACCCAGTGGTTCTCTCTGCCCCGGGCCCCGGTCGATCCCGGCGTCGAAGGGGTCGAGCTGCTCGAGGTCGTGCCCCACGGACACAAGCTGCGTATCGGTCACCTGCGCGGGAACACGTTCTCGATCCGCCTCGTCGACCTGGACCCCGAGGCCCAGACGCGGTTGCCGGCGCTGCTCGAGCGACTCGCACCGGGCGTGCCGAACTACTACGGAGAGCAGCGCTTCGGACGCGATGGCCGGGGCCTGCTGGACGCCTTCGGTTTTGTTTCGAACCCGCGACGCCGGGTGAAGGACCCGAACTTTCTCGCGTCCGTTCTTCAGTCGGCCATCTTCAACGTGTGGCTCGGCGCGCGGATCACGGCGGGTGCGCTGAACAGCCTCGTCCCCGGGGATGTCTTGAAGAAGCGCGAGACCGGGGGACTCTTCACGAGCGAGGCGCCGGAGGTCGACGCGCCGCGTGTCTCGGTGGGTGAGGTCGATCCGACGGGCCCCCTCCCGGGCGGGCGCATGCGCGCCGCGGCCGGCCCTGAGCTGGAGGCGGAGCTCGCCGCGCTCGCCTCCGTGCTGCCGTCCGACGAAATGCGCGCGGTGCTCGACCGTTTTGCGCCGGGCACTCGACGCGAGGCCCGGATCGTGCCCGGGGCCCTGCGCATCGACCTCGATCCGGCCACGCACACCGCTCGGCTGGAGTTCTTCCTGCCCGCCGGCAGCTTCGCGACGGTGCTCTTGGGTGAGCTGTGTCATCCCACAGGCGCCCTGCGGGCCGGAGGCTTTGTCCCCGACGCCGAGTAAGCCCTCGGCCGAGGCGGCGCGTCGCCGTTCATCGCTCGGGCCCGGGCCCCAATCCGACGGCCGCCGCCGCGAGGACCCGCACCCGGCCCACCCCGACCTCGGCGAGCGCCCTGGCCGCCGCACGGAGCGTCGCGCCCGTGGTCATCACGTCGTCGACGAGCAACACATCCGCGCCCTCGAGACGGCCGTGCCCGAAAAACGCCCCGTCCAGGTTCACCTCGCGCTCCCGCCCCGTGAGCCCCGCCTGAGGTCGGGTGTCTCGAACGCGTCGCAATCCGCCCCTCTCCAGGCGCACCGCGAGCGCGCGGGCCACACGGCGCCCCAGGAGCCCCGGGGCGTCCACGGGGCGCCGCGCCAATCGCGACGGATGCAGCGGCACCGGCACGACGACGCCCGGCAGGTCCGTCCGCAAGCTGCGCGGGAGCAGGTCGACGAGCGCGTCGGCGACCGCGGGCAAGGACTCGGGATGGGCGTCGTACTTGCCCGCGCGGATGGCGTCGCCCACGGGCCCCAGGTAGTCGAAGACCGCGTAGCCCACCTCGAACGGCGGGGGCGCCCACCGGCACCGAAGGCAGAGGCCGACGGCCTCGGCCGAGGCGTCGGGGCCGGGTTCACAGGCGCCGTCACACCGCAGGCAGCCCCGCGCCCTCGGGACCACACCCCGCGCACACGGCGCGCAGAAGGGCGCGTCGTCCGACGGCGCCGTGCACGCCGCGCACTCCCGCGGGAAGAGTGTCGAAAGAAGGCGCACGCCGAGCCGACGTGCGAGGAGAAGGTCCTGCATACCCTACGGATCGGCCGGACTCCGCCGGTGTCGCATGGAAATCGACGCGGGGCTCAGCCGTCCATGCCGGCGGCCAGCACGACGAGGTCGTCGCGGTGAACCACCTCGGGCGTCGCGCTCTCCAACGCTTCCGCCGCGCGGTCGCCCCGTAGGCCGAGGGCGCGTCGGAGCAGCTCCGCGGCGTGGGCGACCAGGCCGCGCGCCAGCTCCTGCCCGTGCGTGTCCACGATCCGTACACACTCTCCAACCTCGAAGTCCCCGTCGACGCGGATCACGCCGATGGGCAGCAGGCTGGAGCCCTTCTCGACCAGGGCCCGGGCGGCGCCGTCGTCGACGGTGAGCGTGCCGTTGGGCCTGAGCGCGTAGGCGATCCAGTGCTTGCGACTGCTCAGCCGTGTGGGCTGCGCGTCGAACCACGTGCCGAGCGGCTCGCCCTCCCAGAGCCTGCGAAGTACCCCCGGCGTACGGCCGCCGACGATGAGCGCCGGCACCCCGATCAGGTTCACGCCCTTCACCGCCGCGAGCTTCGTGCGCATGCCGCCGCTGCCGACCGCCGAGCCGCTGCCCCCGGCGCTCGCTTCGATCTGGGCGTCGATCTGGGCAACACGCTCGACCCGCTGCGCCCCGGGCAGGCTGGGGTTGCGGTCGAAGAGCCCTTCCACGTCGGAGACGATCACGAGGCACTCCGCCCCGACGAGGCTGACCATCTGACCCGACAACAGGTCGTTGTCGCCCATCTTGATCTCCTCGACGGCGACGGTGTCGTTCTCGTTGACCACGGGCACCGCGCCGAGCTCCAGGAGAGTGCGCAACGTCTGACGTGCCGCCAGGAACCGGCTCCGGCTGCGCAGGTCGTCATGGGTCAAGAGGACCTGCGCCACACGGAGTCCGTAGTGTCCGAGCTCGTCCTCCCACAGTCGCATCAGGCGACCCTGCCCGATGGCGGCCGTGGCCTGCAGGGCCGGCATCTCGCGGGGTCGGCTCGTCATGCCCATGCGCTCCATGCCCAGCGCGACGGCGCCGCTGGACACGACGACGACCTCGAGACCGTGTTGACGCAGTCGCACGAGGTCACGCACCAGCGAGACGAACGTGACCCGATCGAAGACGCCGCCGTCGCTGAGTACGGCGCTCCCAATCTTGAGGACGACGCGACGTGCGCCACCGAACGCCGCGGGTCGGAGATTCGAGCTCATCGGGGTGTCTGCTCCGCTTCCAAAGGTTCGTCGTCCCTCACGGCGCCCTCGGCCGGCCCGAGGATGAGCGGCGGCGCATCCCCCGGTTTGGGCAGCGCCGGACCCGCGCCCGCGCTCTGAGGGGCAAGCGCGGGTCCAAGAATCGCGTCCCGGTCGGCGAAGGGCCGGGCACGGGGCCGACGCACCTCGATCTCGGCCGGTGTCGACAGCGGCTCGGTGCGCCGCGAGGTGCTCCAGCTCATCTCGACCTCGAGGCTCAAGGGTGTGTCGAGCTTCACGAGCGCGAGGGTCGCTTCGAGGCGTCCGACGAGCGGTGTGCCGGTCTCCACATCGACCTGCAAGCGACCGCCGACCCGCTGCAGCCGCCCGTGGGTGAGCACGAGGGGAGGACGCGGGCCCGGCACCGGATCGTGGAAAACCGTCCCGCTCGCGGCGCTCTGGAAGAAGGTGCCGAGCGCCCAGGGCGGGCTCGAGTCACGCCGCGCCGGGTCCAGCTGCAGGTCCAGCTCCAGCACGCTCCGGCCGAGGACTTCGGCGTTGCCGGAGACCACGAAGCCGAGCCGATCCTGAAAGAGGGACAGCCAGCCCGTGACCGGCTCGAGCGCGCTGTCGAGACACGCCTCGGCCTCCCCGGAGTCCCGCACGAATCGACTCGCGGGGCCGTCGTTGCGTGCCGTGAAGAAGGCGTCGCCGCGACGCCAGCAGGCGCGCACCTCGACGCCCCCCTCGCTCTCCACGGACCACACGTTTTCGTGCCGCAGCGTGAAGTCCCCCGTGGGGGAGAGCTCGACCGAGAGCTTCTCTTCTCGGCCGGCGCGTGACCCTTGAGCGTCACGCAGAACGAACTTGCCGGTCCAAGTGAGCTGCACATCCCCGAGCCGCGTCGCCCGTCCGGCGAAGCCGCGCGAGAGCCACCGCCGCCTTCGCGCATCGTCCTCGAAATCCGCGGCCTCTACGCGGGTCGAGCGCTTCGCCGTGGCCGCTTCGAGGGCCGCCTTGAGCGCGTGCTCCCCGGCCGCGGGCGTGGATTCACACCCGGCGACGCAGACCAGCCCGAGGCCTACGCGGAGCAATCGATTCACGGCTGTGGGACCCCGGTCGACACGCCGGCACGCTAACGCCAAGCCCGGGCCAATCTCCACACGCATTGACAGACCCTACCCGGACCACGGAATCTCCGCCCTCGATTCTGGAAAGGGAGCATCCCATGGCCGGACGCAGCTACATCTTCACCTCCGAGTCCGTGACCGAAGGTCACCCCGACAAGATTGCCGACGCGATCTCCGACGCGATTCTCGACGCGCTGCTCGAAAAGGACCCGCGGAGCCGCGTCGCCTGCGAGACGCTGGTCAAGACCGGCTTCATCTGCATGGCCGGCGAGATCACGACGAACGCGTCGATCGACTATCCTCAAATCGCCCGTCAGGCGGTCCGGGACATCGGCTTCGTTCACTCGGACATGGGCTTCGACGCAAACACCTGCGCGGTGTTGTCGTCCATCGACCGTCAGTCTCCGGACATCGCCATGGGCGTCGATGAGGGCGACAACCGTGAGCAGGGCGCCGGCGACCAGGGCCTGATGTTCGGGTTCGCCTGCAACGAGACCCCCGAGCTGATGCCGCTCCCGATTTCGTTGGCGCACAAGCTCACGATGCGCCTCTCACGGGTGCGCAAGGACGGGTCGCTGACCTTCCTCCGGCCGGACGGGAAGAGCCAGGTCTCCGTCGAGTACGTGGACGGCAAGCCGATGCGCATCTCCGCCGTCGTCCTGTCGACCCAGCATTCGGACGCCATCTCGACCGAAGAGCTGCGCAAGCAGGTGCGCGAGGTCGTCATCGACCCCGTGCTGCCGAGCAGCTTCGTCGACGCCGAGACACGCTTCTACATCAACCCGACCGGGCGCTTCGTCATCGGCGGCCCCATGGGCGACTGTGGCCTCACGGGTCGGAAGATCATCGTCGACACCTACGGCGGCATGGGTCGTCACGGCGGCGGCGCCTTCTCCGGCAAGGACCCGTCGAAGGTCGACCGCAGCGCCGCCTACATGGCGCGCTACGTGGCGAAGAACGTCGTCGCCGCCGGGCTCGCCGAGCGCGCCGAGGTCCAGATCGCCTACGCCATCGGCGTCGCGGACCCCGTCAGCGTGAGCGTCGACACCTTTGGGACCGCCCGGGTCGACGAGGAGCGCATCGCCCAGCTCATCCGCGAGCACTTCCCGCTCAAGCCCCGCGGCATCATCGAGCACCTCGACCTGCTCAAGCCCATCTACCGACGCACCGCGGCCTACGGCCACTTCGGTCGCGAGGACATGGGCTTCCGGTGGGAGCAGATCGACAAGGCCAAGGCCCTGCGGAGCGCCGCCGGCATCAAGTGAGGCCGGCGGCCTCGGCCGCGCCGCTCAATCGACCGGCAACCGCACGATCTCGGCGCCGAGTCGACGCAGCTTCTCGTCGACCCGCTCGTAGCCGCGGTCGATCTGGTGGATGTTGTAGATCGTCGTCTCCCCCTCGGCGGAGAGGCCGGCGATGAGCAACGCCATGCCCGCGCGCACGTCCGGGCTCTCCAGGCGCCCACCCCGCAGCGGTGTCGGGCCCACGACGACGACCCGGTGCGGGTCGCACAGGATGATCTGCGCGCCCATGTTCTGGAGATGGTCCACGAAGAACATGCGCCCTTCGAACATCTTCTCGAAGAAGAGCACCGTGCCTTTGCACTGGGTGGCGACCGTGATCACGATGGACATCAGGTCGGTCGGGAAGGCCGGCCAGGGCGCGTCGTCGATCTTCGGCACGTGACCGTGCAGGTCGCGACGAATCTCCATGGACTGCCCGGCGGGCACGTGGAGACGGTCGCCCTCGAGCTCCACGTGAATCCCGAGCTTCTCGAAGGTCATGCGAATCATCCGCAGATGGTCCGGCACGACCCGCTCGATGGTGAGCGGGCTGTTCGTGACCGCCGCGAGCCCGAGGAACGAGCCGATCTCGAGGTAGTCGCTGTCGATGGTGTGGTCACAGCCCTTGAGCGACTCGACTCCACGGATCGTCAGG
The DNA here is from genome assembly GCA_049318805.1 of Bradymonadia bacterium. Classification (GTDB taxonomy): domain Bacteria; phylum Myxococcota_A; class Bradymonadia; order UBA7976; family UBA1532; genus CANLBD01. The sequence goes on along the minus strand of JBMOFP010000025.1, from coordinate 26,539 downwards.
GTGTTCGAGCCCACGCCCGAGATCTCCGCGCCCATCTGGACCAACATGCGCGCCAGACCACATACGTGGGGCTCCGAGGCCGCGTTTCGTAGGGTGACCAGGCCGTTGGTGAGCGCGGCGGCCATGAGCGCGTTCTCCGTCGCCGTGACGGAGGCCTCGTCGAGCATGACGTCGGCGCCGTGCAAACGCGTCGCCGAGAGCTCGTAGCCCTTGCCGATCTGAACGCTGGCGCCGAGGGCCTGCAGGATCTGGAAGTGGGTGTCGACGCGCCGGCGACCGATGACGTCTCCACCGGGCGGGGGCAGGTTCACACGGCCGAATCGCGCGACCATCGGTCCCGCGAAGAGGATCGAAGCCCTCACCCGCCGACACTGCTCGGCGTCGAGGCGCTCCGGGTTCACGTCGGCCGCGCAGATGCGCACATCGTTGGGGCCGAACCACTCCACGGTGCACCCCAGGTGCGCGAGCACCGCGCACATCACCTCGACGTCTCGAATTCTCGGGACGTTTCGGAGCACCACCGGCTCCGCCGTGAGCAACGTGGCCGCGAGCGCGGGCAACGCCTCGTTCTTGTTGCCGCCCGGCACAAGGCTCCCCGATAGGCGACGACCCCCTTGAATGACGAACTTCTCCAAGCGACCTCTCCTGTGCGGGCTGATGGGTGTTGAGCGTCGAGCTAGAAGGCGTCGACGTTCCCTGCATGGACGCGGAACGGTCGAGCCTCGTTGGGGACCCGAAGAACACCGGCGGACGTCGTGGTGATGAGCACCTGTCCCCGATACCCGTGCAGCAGCGCGAAGAGGCGCTCGTTCCGCCGGGCGTCGAGTTCACTGGACACGTCATCCAGCAAGAGCACCGGCGTCAAGGCGAAAGCGGCCTCCAGGAGCCTGATCTCGGCGATCTTCAATGCGAGCACGACGGCGCGTTGTTGGCCCTGGCTCGCATAGAGTCGACCGGAGCGCCCCTGGACCTCGATGCCGAGATCGTCCGCCTGCGGTCCGCGGTGGGTGTGACCTCGCTCCCGGTCGCGCCCACGGTCCTCGGCCAGCGCGGCGATGTGGGCCTCGATCGAGTCGTCGTCGATGCTCGGGCGATAGGTCACGCGGACCGTGACCCCCTCGCCGGCAATCTCCGAGAACGCGTGCACGACATGGGGCGCCCACGCGTCGACGAACCGGCGTCGGGCCTCGACGAGCTGCGCGGCGTATCCCGCGAGCGTGCCCTCGAAGGCCTCGAGCACCGCGTCGTTCGAGCCTTTGCGCAGCAGCTCGTTGCGGGCCTCGAGCGCCCTGCGGTGGTTGAGACTCACCTGCAGGTGCGCCGGTCGTCCCGTGAAGATGGCGCGGTCGAGGTACCTGCGTCGCTCCGCGGGCGCCGCGCGGACGAGCCCGGCGTCGTCCGGGGTGAACAGGACGACGGCCAGCACCCCGAAGTACTCCGCCGGCCGCACGGCCTTCTGCTCTCGGAGCACCTGACGAGCGCCCTCGACGAGCCGAATGCCGAGCCGATGCGAGAGGCCCTCCCGCTCGACTCGGCCTTCGACCCAGGCGGACCGAGCGCCGAACCTCACCAGCTCCGCGGGACGCGAGGCCCGCAGCGGCTTGAGGGTCGCGAGCCACCACACCGCCTCGAGCACATTCGTCTTGCCCTGGGCGTTCTCGCCCTCGAGCACGTTGAATCCCGGGCTCAGCGCGAGGCGCCGGGCCTCGAGGTTTCGAAAGCCCTCCCAGGCAATCTCGCGAAGGTGCACCCGCGCTGGGTCAGAGGCGCATGGGCATGACGACGAAGAGGTCGTCGTCGTTCCCGAACTCCCGCACCAAACCGGGCGAGAGCGCCTCGTTCAACAGGAGGACGACCTTCTCCGCCGAGAGCACGTTGAGGATGTCGATCACGTACTTCGAGTTGAACGCGATCGCGAGGTCGCTGCCCTCGTAGTCCTCGATCTCGATCTCCTCGCGGGCCTTGCCGAGGTCCGGGTTGTCGCTGACGAGCGTGAGCTTCGACTTCGTGAGCTCGAGGCGCATCCCGTGGGTGCGCTCGCTCGCGAGGATCGAGATCCGCTTGATCGCGGCGAGGAACGGGCTGCGGTCGAGGACGACCTTGCGCTCCGTGGAGCGCGGGATGACCTGCGTATAGTCGGGGAACGCGGCGTCGATGAGGCGCACGAAGAGGACCAGGTCCCCGGCACGAAGCACGAGGTTGTTCGCGAGGAAGCCGATCTCGACCTCCGGACCGACCTCGTCGAGCAAGCGCTTGATCTCGGCCACACCCTTGCGCGGCACGATGACGCCATCGCGGGCCTCGAGGGCGACCTCGCCCCGGGTCAGGTCTCGCTCGCTCTGGCTGAGCCGATGTCCATCCGTCGAGACCACGCGGACCCGGCCACCGCCCAGGCTGTGGAAGAAGACGCCGTTCAGGTTCGGCCGCGACTCCTCGGTGGAGACCGAGAACTGGGTGCGCTCGATGAGCGACCTCAAGGCCAGGCCGTCCACGGGCGTGAGCTGCTGACCGGCGACCGTCGGGAGGTTTGGGTAGCCGTCCGCGGGGATGCCCAGGAGCACGAACTCCGCGCTCTTGCACCTGAGGATCACACGAGCGTCGTCATCGACGGTGATGGAGACCTCTTCGCCGGGCAGCGTACGCGCGATCTCGTACAAGCGCTTGCCGTCGACCGTGACACGACCCGGACGCTCCACACGGGCCGGCAGGAGGCCGTCGAAGGTCACATCCAAGTCCGTCGCCGCGATGCGGAGGCCGCCCTCGGGCCGCGCCTCGAGCAAGGCGTTCGAGAGGACCGGCATGGTGGCCTTCCGATTGAGGACACCCTGGATGCGGGCAAGTCCCCGCGAGAGGAACTCCTTACCGACGACGATCTGCATCACGCGGCTCCATGGGCTCTCGGCCCGGCGAAACGAGGCCCGCTCCTTAGCAGAATCGGCCCGAAAAGACCACCCGCAGCGTGGGAGACAGACACGCCTTTCTCGTCAGAAGAGAGAAAAGAGAGAGAGATCTAGACCTCGTCGTAATCATAGGGGCTGTGGATGAAGTGGATAACGTCGCAGCGCCAACACCGTCGCGACGATCAGCGCGCACGCAGCGCTGGATTCTTTGATGGAAGTCCTGTGGATTCCCTGTGTGGCCTGTGGAGAGCTGATCTGTCCCCAATCTCTGCACACGGGTTCCACACGGCGGCCACAGGCTTGTCCACAGGATGCTGTGGACGAAGTACGGCCTCAACCGGGCAGTTTTCGCTCGATCGTGCGAATGAGGGACTGCAACGCGGGGTCGATCCCCAGGTTCGCCTCGATCTTGCGGCACGCGTGGATCACGGTGCTGTGGTCCTTGCCGCCGAACTGTTGTCCGATGGCCGGATACGAAGCCTGCACATGCTTGCGGCAGAGGTACATCGCGATGCTCCGCGGCTGCGCGACCACCTGGTGACGACGTTGACCGCGCAGGTCCTCGACCTTCAGGTCGAAGTGGGAGGCCACGGTCTGGACGATGAGGTCCATGCTGGGACCGCGATCGGCGTCGCCGTTCATGCGTGCGAGGGCGTCCGCGACGAGCTCGCGGGTGATGGGTCGATTGCGCAGGTGCGCGTGGGCGGCGACGCGGACGAGCGCGCCCTCGAGCTCTCGGACGTTGGTGCGGGCGCGGCCGGCGATGAGGAAGGCGACGTCGTGCGGCAGGTCGAGGCCCTCACGCGCCGCCATGCGCTCGATGATCGCGACGCGGGTCTCGAGGTCCGGCGCGGAGACGTCGGCGCTCAGTCCCCAGTTGAAGCGTGACCGCAGGCGCTCCGTGAGCCCAGAGATCTCCTCGGGGGCGCAGTCGCTCGTGAGGATGACCTGCTTGCGGGCCTGGTGGAGCGCATTGAACGTGTGGAAGAACTCTTCCTGCGTGCGCTCTTTACCGCCCAGGACGTGCACATCGTCGACCAGGAGCACATCCGAACGCATTCGGTAGAAGTCGCGAAACGAGTGCATCTGGTTGTTCGGTGCACCGTTGCGCAGGCTCGTGACGAGTTGGTTCGTGAACTCCTCGGCGCTGACGTAGGTGATCCGCAGGTCCGGATCACGCTTCCGGATCGAGTGCGCGATGGCGTGGAGCAAGTGCGTCTTGCCGAGCCCGGTGCCGCCGTAGATGTACAGCGGGTTGTAGCTCTGGGCCGGGTTCGCGGCCACGCTCTCGCACGCCGCGAACGCGAGCTGGTTCGACGGACCGACGACAAAGGTTTCGAAGGTGTACGAGGGATTGAGCGGGAAGTTGGGGAGCGCGGGGACGGGCTCCGCCTCGACCTTCGACGCGGGCGGGACCAGAGCCTCCGCGCGTTCCCCGCTCACGGGCGGGACGGGGGCCGCGGTCGGGAGCGGATCGATTTGCGCCTCGCACGTCTCGAGGAGCACCTCGACCTCGCGGCACAGCACCTGCGCCGTGCACTCCCGGATCACGTCCAGGTAGTGGTCGGCGATCCACTGCCGAAGGAACTCGTTGTGGACCCCGAGCCTCAACCGGTGGGGCTCGAGTTCGAGTGGGCGGAGTGGTCCGAAGAACCGCTCGAAGTTATCGCCCTTGATTTGCTGTCCGATGAGTGTTCGGACGCTTTCCCAGATCTCGTTCACGTAGTTCCCGAAACACGGCGTGAGAGAGGCCGTGGGGCTGAACTCGCGCTGGGCGAGGCCCTCAACTGTCTCTGCTTGCCTCGTCCGATTGGCAATCTGACCAGCGATCCGGGCGGTCCCGTTCGTTGGCGTGGACGGCGATCTAGCGATCGGCCCCCACGCCTCGCAACCCCTTTTCGTGGGAAACGGAAAAGCCCTTTTCGCCTGCCGACTTGGGTCGTTCGAAGGTGACCGGGGCGTGAACTCGTGTGGCGATCTTCGGGCGGAACGGCAGCAACTCGACGAGAGGGACCCGCCCGGGCGGCTCCGGCGGGCTCGACGGATCCGAAAGGCCCGCACGCGCAGCCTGGTCGGCCGGGCAGTCATCGCCGGGTTGACAGGGGGGGGGCGTTGTGATTGCATGGCGCGCCTTTTTCGGCCCGTCCGACGAATTCCAGAGAGGTTCCTCATGAAGCGCACTTACCAGCCCCACCGGACGCCCCGGCTCCGCACGCACGGTTTCCGTACCCGCATGTCCACGAAGAACGGCCGAGCGGTCCTCAACCGTCGGCGCCAGAAGGGCCGCAAGCGGATCGCCGTCACGACCTACAAGAAGTGAACGGGCCGGGCGCCGAGGGGTTCCCGAAGCGCCTTCGGCTGCGCAAGCGCCGGGAATACCTGCTCGCCCAACGTGTGGGCCGCCGGTTCACGTCGGCGCATTTCATCTTCTACTTGCGCCCCAACGGGGGGCGCCCCGCGCGGCTCGGCGTCACGGTCAGTCGGAAGGTCGGAAAGGCCCATGACCGAAACCGGATCAAGCGCCTCCTTCGCGAGGTTTTCCGCCGCGCCAAGGCGCACCTTCCCAACGGGCTCGACATCGTGGCCGTGGCCCGGAACGACCTCGCGCCCCCGTCTTTCGACGAGACGCGCACCGAGCTCCTCCTCGCCGTGGCCCGCAGGCCCGATCGAGCGCCCCGGCCCGACGTCAGGCAGCCGTGACATGTGGCGGGTCTTCGTGGCGCTGATTCACGTCTATCGCCGAGTCCTCTCGCCGCACCTGCCGCCGGCGTGCCGATTTACGCCGTCGTGCTCGGCCTACGCTCTCGAGGCGTTTACGCGACACGGCACCGTGGGCGGCCTGGCCCGCACCCTTCGAAGGCTCGCCCGCTGCCACCCGTGGCATCCCGGCGGGCATGACCCCGTGGACGTGCAATGAACCCGAACCCGGCGCCCTCCGATCCGAAGCGCCTCATGTTGGCGGTCGCGCTCTCCGCCGGCGTGATGCTCGTGTGGACGTGGCTTTTTCCCCCGCAGAAGCCTCAGACCCCGCCCACCGAGACCACGTCCGCGGCCCCCTCGAGCCCCGGAGTGGCCAGTGGGGGGCTGGCCGCAGGCGGGCCGGCCTCGGCGCCCGGGTCCGCGGCGTTGGATGCGCTCGCCGGCCACGTCGAAACGACGCAGGTGCTCGCCGCGCCCTCGGGTCACGAGATCGTCGTCTCGTCCCGAGATGGCCAGATCCAGGCGTGGGACCTGACGGAGGCTCAGTACCGGAAGGCGGGCGGTCCGGACGCACGGGCGTTGCGTGTCGTGCAGCCCGCGTCGGCGGCCCTGCAGAAGGGCGTCTTTCTGCCGCCGCGCGTCGAGGTCGCGCTCGACGGCCGGACCTCCGCGCTCCCGTACACCTTCACCGCCGGCCCCTCGGAGCTCGTCGCCCGCGCGACGGACCCCGCGACCGGCGTGGCTGTGGAGCGGGTCTTTCGGCCCGGTACGGAGCCGTACACCTTCGAGGTCTCGGTGCGCCTGCACAACACCTCGGCCCAAGCGGTGCCCTATGGACTCGAGGCGTTGCTCCGAGGTGCCCAGAACGACAAAGAGGCGGCCGGCCGCTTCTTCGCGCCGCCCGTCTACCAGTTCGAGGCGGTGTGCGCCTTTGGAGACACCCTCGAGCGCCAGACGCTCGACACCGTGGCGGACAACAGAGCCTCGGCCGATGCGGAGGACCGACCCTACTTCGCGACGAACGTGCGCTGGGCCGGGGTCGACAACCGTTACTTCATGACCGCGCTCGTGCCCGGTCCCGAGGGCATCTCGAGCTGCGAGTACTTCGTCGGCGCCGAGGCCGCGCTCGTCGCGCCGAGCGAGATCTCGCCCGAGACCCGCTACGTCGCGACGCGGCTCGTGCTGCCTGGCGGCTCGCTCGCACCCGGCGAGAAGGTGGAGCGGAGCTGGCGCGTTTACGGGGGGCCCAAGAAGCTCGAGGCGCTCGAGTCCTACTCGCCCAGCCTGTCGGCAGCCGTCGACTTCGGGTGGTTGAGCGCGCTCTCGTTGCCGATGCTGCACACGCTCGAGTTCTTCCATGGCCTCGTGCCGAACTGGGGCATCGCGATCATCCTGCTGACGGTCCTGGTGAAGCTGCTCACGCTCCCGCTGACCCACAAGCAGTACAAGTCCATGGCCGGCATGAAGCTCCTTCAGCCTCAGCTCAAGGAGCTTCAAGAGAAGTACAAGGACGACCGGGTTCGTCTGCAGCAGGAGATGATGGGCCTCTACAAGAAGAACGGGGTGAACCCGCTCTCTGGATGCCTGCCCGTGCTCCTGATGATGCCGGTGTACATCGCGCTCTACAAAACCATCTATTCCGCGGTGGAATTGTACCAGGCGGACCTCGCTGGATGGATTACGGACCTGTCCGAGCCCGATCCGTACTTCGTTTTGCCGCTGGTGCTCGGTGTCTTCTTTGTCATCCAGACGCGCCTCAACCCGACCTCGGGGGATGAGCTCCAGCAGAAGCTGATGCTCTGGATCATGCCCGTCATGTTCACGGGCATGATGCTCTTCCTGCCGAGCGGTCTGGTGGTTTACATCCTCGCCAATACGCTGCTCGGCATTCTCCAGCAGCTCTACATGAACCGCGTGACGGCGGCCGCGCCGGTGGCCGGTGCCGCAGCGGTTGGAAAAGGGTGAACGTGAAGAAATCGACCAATCCGATCGACCTCGCCGCGCAGTTCGTCACAGGCGTGCTCGCGCGCATGGGCGTGGCGGCGACGGTCTCGCCGGAGACCGCGGCAGAGCCGGATCGACTGCAGCTCCGCGTCACGGGCGCGCTCGGCGCGCTCGCGGGACAGCGTGAGTTCTGGATCTCGCTCGGCATGTTGGCCGGCCAGAACGCCAGCCGCGGTCAAACCCAGCGCTATCGGGTGTACCTCGAGGCGGGCGAGCCGGGCGCGGCCGCAAGCGTTGCCCCGTCGGCCGCTTCGGCTTCAGCCGCAACGCCCGCGCCTCAGAGCGGGGCTCGGCCCTCTCGGGCCGCGGGTGCGGACCCCGAGGCGTTCCTCACGGACCTCGCCGCGGAGATCGCCGCCGTGGTACGTCAGACGGGGCGGCGCGCAGTGCTCGAGCGACTCGGCAACACCGAGCGGCGTGTGGTGCACACGGCCCTCGCGGACGTCGAGGGCATCCGCACGCGGAGCGAGGGCTCCGAGTTGAACCGGCACCTGCTCGTCGAGCCGGTCCGCTGAGTCGTCGTCCAGGTCGAGGAGCAGCGCATGAGCGAGTCGCAGAACCCCGAAGGGACCTTCGGACCCGAGGGTGCGCCCGAGTACAACGCGAGCAACATCAAGGTGCTCAAGGGGCTCGAAGCCGTCCGCAAGCGCCCCGGCATGTACATCGGCGATCCGAACGACGGCACTGGCCTACACCAGCTCGTCTACGAGGCGGTCGACAACTCCATCGATGAGGCGCTCGCGGGCTACTGCGACAAGGTCTCCGTCGTTCTCCACCTGGATGGCAGCTGTTCGGTCGAGGACAACGGTCGCGGCATCCCGGTCGATCTCCATCCCGAGGAGGGGCGGAGCGCGGCCGAGGTGATCATGACGGTCCTGCATGCCGGCGGGAAGTTCGACGACAACTCGTACAAGGTCTCGGGGGGTCTGCACGGCGTCGGCATCTCGTGCGTGAACGCGCTCTCGGAGCAGCTCGAGCTCGAGATCAATCGGGACGGCGGCCGCTACACCCAGCGCTACAGCCGCGGAGAGCCCCTCGCCCCGTTGGAGCGGATCGCCGACTCCCAGCGCACCGGCACACGCATTCGTTTCAAGCCCGACGGCGAGATCTTCGGCGAGGTGCTCGAGTTCAGCTTCGACACCCTCTCTCAGCGGCTTCGGGAGCTGTCGTTCCTCAATCGTGGCGTCTACATCACCATCGAGGACGAGCGCGGCGAGGGCAAACGGCACGACTTCAAGTACGAGGGCGGCATCGGCTCCTTCGTGGAGCACCTCAACAAGAACAAGGCCCCGCTCCACCCCACCATCTACTTCGACGTCGAGAAGGACGGGGTGGGCGTCGAGGTCGCGATGCAGTGGAACGACTCCTACCAGGAGAACGTCCTCTGCTTCACGAACAACATCCGGAACCGAGACGGCGGCACCCACCTCTCGGGCTTCAAAGACGGCCTGACGCGCACGCTCAACGCCTACACGACCGACGAGAACCTGCTCAAGGGGCTGAAGACGACGCTCTCCGGGGACGACATGCGCGAGGGCCTGACGGCCATCGTCTCGTGCAAGGTCCCGGATCCGAAGTTCGACAGCCAGACGAAGGGCAAGCTCGTCTCGTCGGAGGTGAAGCCGCTCGTGCAGTCCGCCATCGGCGAGCACCTGCGCGACTGGCTGCTGGAGCACCCGCAGGACGCCCGCAAGCTCGTGATGAAGGCCATCGACGCCGCGCGCGCTCGGGACGCCGCCCGCAAGGCGCGAGAGACCGTACGGCGCAAGGGCGCGCTCGACTCGGCGGCCCTGCCCGGCAAGCTGGCGGACTGCCAGGAGAAGGACCCGGCGAAGTCCGAGATCTACCTCGTCGAGGGTGACTCCGCCGGCGGCTCCGCGAAGCAGGGGCGCGACCGCGCGACGCAGGCGATCCTCCCGCTGCGCGGCAAGATCCTCAACGTGGAGCGGGCGCGCCTCGACAAGATGCTGTCGAGCGAGGCGATCGCGATGCTGATCACCGCGCTGGGCACGGGCATCGGCGCCGACCTCTTCGACGTCGCGAAGCTGCGCTACCACCGCGTCATCATCATGACCGACGCCGACGTGGACGGCTCCCACATCCGGACGCTGCTCCTGACCTTCTTCTACCGGCAGATGCCCGAGGTCATCGAGCGCGGGCACCTCTACATCGCGCAGCCGCCGCTCTTCCGGGTGAAGAAGGGCAAGCAGATCGGCTACGTGAAAAACGAGGAGGCGCTGCACGCCTACCTGATCGAGGCCGGCGCGCGCACGATGCGCCTGCGCACTCAGTCGGGCACGATCATCGAGGGGGACGTGCTGCGCAACGTGGCGCAGAAGCTCGAGGCCTACTACGGCGAGCTGAAGAAGGTCCTCCGTCGCGCCGACGAAGCCGTGCTCGACGCCATTCTTCAGGCGGGCCAGCTCGTCGCCGAGAACGTCCGCTCGCCCGAGGCGCTCATCGCCGTCGCCGAGCGTGCCCAGGCGGCCACGCTGCGGCTGTACGGGCCCGAGGGCCGGCTCCTCTGGGACGCGCCCGAGCCCGATCCGACCCCGGATGCCGAAGGTCACACGACCTGGCGGCTCGTGGTTCGCAGTCGACTCCGCGGTGGGGAGCGCCGTACGGAGATCGACCGCGGCTTCGTCCGCCACGGGGCGTTCGAGATGCTGCGCGGGCATTTGCGCGCGCTCGAGGTCCTGGGGCCCGCGCCCTACTTCCTCGTGCACGACGAGTCCGAGACGGAGATCATCTGGGCCGACCGTGTGCTCGAGGCCGTGCTCGTCGCCGGGCGCAAGGGCAACGACATCCAGCGCTACAAGGGACTGGGTGAGATGAACCCCGAGCAGCTCTGGGAGACGACCATGAACCCCGAGGTGCGCACCCTGCTCCAGGTGCGCGTCGAGGACATGGTCGAGGCCGATGGCCTGTTCAACACCCTCATGGGCGACGACGTCGAGCCCCGACGTGCGTTCATCGAAGAGAACGCGCTCAAGGTGCGCAACCTCGACGTCTGAGAAGGGGCGGAGTCACCCGTGGACCCGGCCTATCTCAGCGCCGTCGAGCGCGCGTTCCTCGCACGAGCGGGACGCGGCCTGATGCTCTCCCCGGCGGACGTCGCGCTGGTGGAGCGGTGGGCCCGCGCCGAGATGCCGGTGGCCGTGGTGCTCGACGGCCTGGAGGCCGCCTTCGCGCGGCCCCCCTCGCGTCCGGTCCGGGGGCTCGCGTTCGCCCGAGCCGCCATCGAGTCGGCGTATGCCGCTCACCGAGCTCGAATGATGGGAGGACAGGCGGCGGACGCCCCCGCCGCGCCCTCAGGCGCCGCGCTCGCCGACAGGGTCGCCCAGAGACTCGCCCAGGCACGCCGTCGGGTCGTGGCGCCCGCCCTGCTCGCCGCGCTCGAAGAAGCCGAAGGCGCGTGCCGCGCCGCCGGGGGGCTCATCGACGCCGGGGCGGTCGACCGGATTGAGCACCGCCTGCTGGAGCGGGCGCGGGAGGCCTTGAGTCCCGCGGACCTCGGCGCCATTCTCGAAGACATCGACAACCGGTGGGCCCGGGAGCGCAGAGGCTCGACCCCCGAGGCCTGGCATCAGGTCCGGGAGGCGCAGCTCGCGCGCGCGCTCCGCGCCCGCCTGGGTCTGGACGTACGGCTCGCCGAAGAACCGGAGAACGGATTTTGACGCCTGAGTGTCCGCACTGCGGGAACGAGCGGATCGTCGTCGAGGGTCAGGGCGACCACCTCGTCGCGCGGCCCTGTGCGTGCCAACGACCGTGCCCGACGTGCGCGGACGTCGGATTCGTTTTCCGAGACGATGCGCAGGGTTACGCTCGGGCCGAGCCCTGCGCGTGTCGAGAGGTCGAACGACGTGCGCGGCTCCTGACCGAGGCCACGTTGCCTGCGCGGTACGGGCGGGCGCGGCTCGAGACCTTCGAGACCCGCGAGCCCTGGCAGGCCAACGCCTTGAACGTCGCCTACGGCTTTGCGCGGGAGTTCGAACCCGGGGCGCGGGGCCTGCTCTTCTACGGGCGAAGCGGGACCGGCAAGACCCACTTGAGCGTCGCATTGCTGCGATTCCTGCTCGTGCAGCGAGGTGTGCGGGCGCGGTTCGTCGAGTTCTCGCACCTCATCTCCGATCTCCGCGAGGCCTTCAGCGGGAAGAACGCCGTGACGACGCTGATGAGCCCGTTGACGGAGGTGCCCCTGCTCGTGATCGACGAGCTCGGCAAAGGGGCGCGGCGCGAGTGGGAGCAGGACGTGCTCGATGACCTGGTCAGTCGGCGCTACAACGCGAAGCGCACCACAATCTTCACGACCAACTACCTCGTCGCGGGTCGAGGTGTGCCCGAAGACTCTCTCGAGCATCGCGTGGGGGCGCGCATTTACTCGCGGCTCGCGGAGATGTGCCGGGCGCACGTGATGAATGGCGAGGATCAACGGCGGATTCCGGAGTCTCCTGCGCTTCATCGCGGTTGACGTTTGGGCGCTTCTCGGGTAAATCGCCGCGACTTCGAATTCTGGGGCCACTGGCATGCAGCCGTCGTCACTTCCGGTGGCGCTCATGTCGATGATCGACATCGACGCCTCGATCCTGGTTCAAGCAGCCATCGTGCTGATCCTGTACGCGATCCTGCGTCCGCTCGTCTTCGAGCCGTTCCTGCAGGCGTCCGCGCTCCGGCTCGAGAAGACCGACGAAGCCCGGCGAGCGGCCTCGGACCTGTCTGCACGGGCCCAGGCGATGGCGACGCGGTACGAGACCGAGCTCGCGGCAGCGCGCCTCAAGGCCCACGCGGCTCGGGGTGAGCTGCGCGCCGAGGGACTGCGTCACAAGGAGGCGGTCGTGGGTGAAGCACGACAGGCGACGGCCGCGGAGCTCGACACGTTGCGTGTCTCCATCGACGCGCAGACCGCGCAGGCTCGGACTGAGCTCACCGGTCACGTCGAGTCGCTCTCGCGCACGCTCGTCGAGCGGCTGCTGGGGCGGTCCGTATGAGCCGCCTCAACGTCCTCGTCGCGGCGTGGGTGTCGTTGAGCGCCGCCCCCGCCTACGCCGCCGACGGCGAAGCGGGCTGGAGCCGCATCGTCTTCCACGGGCTCAACGCCGCCGTGCTCTTCTTCGTGATCTACAAGCTCGCCGGGCCGAAGGTGGTCGACGGCCTGCAGGCGCGCAGCAAGCAGGTCGCGAAGGACATCGACGAAGCGACCCGTCTGCGCAGCGAAGCGCAGGCGCGCTTGGCCGCTGCCGAGGCCGACCTCGCTGGACTTCGAGCCAAGGCCGACGCGCTCCTCGAGGAGCTCCGGCGCGAGGGTGAGGCCGAGCGCGACCGGATGATCGTCGAGGCGAAGGCCGAGGCGGAGCGCATTCGTCGTGAGGCGGAGCGGACGGCGCAGTCCGAGATCGCCCGCGCGCGTGCTCGGCTCGAGGTCGAGCTGGGCGAGCTGGCCATCGACGCGGCGACCCGCACCCTCAAAGAGAAGATCACCCCGGCGGACCAGCGACGGCTCGCCGGCGAGTACCTGACACGTCTCGAGGAGCGGAGCTGAGGAACGCCATGAAGGCCCCGACCATCGCTCACCGCTACTCGCTCGCCCTCCTCGCCATCGGTTTGGAGCGCAAGCAGCACGAACAGATCGGTCGCGAGCTCGATCGGGTCGCGGCGCTCTTCGCCGGCTCGAAGGAGCTCCGCGAGCTGAGCCGGAACCCCAAGTTCACCGTCGCGGACCGCAAGGCGATCCTGAGCGAGCTGTTGAAGCGCGTCATGGTGAGCCCGGTCACGCGGAATTTCCTGCTGCTGCTCGTCGACAAAGGCCGGATTCAGCACCTCGCGGAGATCGTCGAGTCGTTCCACACCCTGGTGGACGCGCACGCCGGTCGGATCCGGGCGCACGTCACCGTGGTCACGCCGCTCGGCGAGCTGGAGTCCTCGCGGCTGCGCACCCTCCTGCAGAAGCTGACGGGCAAGCAGATCGTGCTCGAGCAAAAGCAAGACCCCGCGATACTCGGGGGCGTCATTACGCGCATGGGCGGCCAGGTGTACGACGGCAGCCTGCGAGCGCAGCTCGAGGCCGTACGCGCGCGACTGCGCAGCCCGGCCGCCTGAGCGACCCGACTCGAATCTCGAAACGAAGACCTCACGGCCCGGGCCTGACCCCGGACACGAAGACGGAGTACGAGCGATGGAGCTCAAGGTCGAGGAAATCAGCCGGATCATCCGCAAGCAGATCGAGGACTACGAGAAGCAGGTCGAGGTCAGTGAGACCGGGACCGTGCTCTCCGCGGGTGACGGCATCGCCCGCGTCTACGGCCTCGAGAAAGCCATGGCCGGCGAGCTGCTCGAGTTCCCGCACTCCGTGCTGGGCATGACGCTGAACCTCGAAGAGGACAACGTCGGTGTCGCGCTTCTGGGTGACGCGACGCGCATCAAAGAGGGCGACGAGGTCCGGCGGACCGGGCGCATCGTGGACGTGCCCGTCGGCGAGGCGCTGCTCGGCCGCGTCGTCAACGCGCTCGGCCAGCCCATCGACGGCCTCGGCGCCATCGACAGCCCGCACCGCCGCAAGATCGAGATCAAGGCCCCGGGCATCATCCGGCGCCAGTCGGTGCACGAGCCGCTGCAGACCGGCCTGAAGGCCATCGACTCGATGGTGCCCATCGGCCGGGGTCAGCGCGAGCTCATCATCGGCGACCGCCAGACCGGCAAGACCGCGGTGGCGCTCGACACGATCATCAACCAGAAGAACACGGGCGTTTACTGCATCTACGTCGCCATCGGCCAGAAGCAGAGCACCGTCTCCCAGGTGGTCGAGAAGCTGAAGCAGTACGGCGCGATGGAGTACACGACCGTGGTCGCCGCGGCCGCCGCCGAGCTCGCCCCGCTCCAGTTCCTCGCCCCTTACACGGGCTGCACCATCGGCGAGTACTTCCGCGACAACGGCAAGCACGCCCTGATCATCTACGACGACCTCTCCAAGCAGGCCGTCGCCTACCGCCAGATGTCGCTGCTCCTGCGCCGTCCGCCGGGCCGCGAGGCCTACCCGGGCGACGTCTTCTATCTGCACAGCCGCCTGCTCGAGCGCGCCGCGAAGATGTCGAAGGACGACGGTGCGGGCAGCCTCACGGCGTTGCCGATCATCGAAACGCAGGCCGGCGACGTCTCCGCGTACATCCCGACGAACGTGATCTCCATCACGGACGGCCAGATCTTCCTCGAGACGGACCTCTTCTACTCGGGCATTCGTCCGGCCATCAACGTGGGCATCTCGGTGTCCCGCGTGGGCGGCTCCGCCCAGACGAAGATGATGAAGCAGGTCGCTGGTACGCTGCGCCTCGACCTCGCGCAGTACCGCGAGATGGCGGCCTTCGCGCAGTTCGCCAGCGACCTCGACAAGAACACCCAGCAGCAGCTCGCGCGCGGTGAGCGCCTCGTCGAGCTGCTGAAGCAGAGCCAGTACAAGCCGATGTCGACCGAGCACCAGGTGCTCGTCATCTTCGCGGGTACCAAGGGCTTCGTGGACCACCTCCCGCTCAAGGCTCTCGCGAAGTACGAGCGCGAGCTGATCGAGCACTTCGAGTCGAAGCAGGGCGGCCTCATGGCGACCCTCCGGACCGAGAAGGCCATCAGCGGCGACAGCGACAAGGCCCTGCGGGCCGCCCTCGACGCGTTCAACAAGGAATTCGTCGCCTGAAGGGGCGGAGGACGCCATGCCGAGCCTGAAAGCCATTCGTAAGCGGATCGCCTCGGTCCGCAACACGCAGAAGATCACGCGGGCGATGAAACTCGTCTCCGCAGCCAAGCTGCGTCGGGCGCAGAACGCGATGATGGAGCTGCGACCCTACGCCGCCAAGCACCGCGAGCTGCTCGGCACGTTGGCCGGCATGGCTTTGGAGCAGGGCGAGACGGACATTCATCCCCTCATGACGGCCCGCGAGACGGTCCGCGTCGTGGGGATCATCGCGCTGAGCAGCGACCGCGGCATGTGCGGCGGTTTCAACGCCAGCATCGTGAAGAAGACCGCCGAGGTCGTCCGTGAACGGCGGGCTGCGGGACAGCAGGTCGCCGTCTTTACGGTCGGCAAGCGTATGTCGCTCGCCATGCGGAAGCAGAGCGTGCCGCTGGCCCAGGACTTCGGGGACATCATCTCCTGCGCCGCGCAGGTTCGGGTCCGCGAGATCACCGAGGCCGTCGTCTCCCGATTCCTCGCCGGCGAGCTCGACGAGGTCGTCATCGTCTCGAATCGGTTCAAGAGCGCGCTCAATCAGATCCCCACGGTCTTCCCGCTGCTCCCCGTGCCCGCGGACGCCGCGGAGCCCGGCGAGGCGGGGGGTCGCGTCGCGCCCTTCTACGAGCCGAGCCGCGAAGCCCTTCTCGCCTACGTCGTGCCGCGCTTCGTCGAGGTGCAGGTGCGTCAGGCGATTCTCGAGTCGATCGCCGGCGAGCACGCCGCGCGCATGAACGCCATGTCCAGCGCCACGGACAACGCCAACGGCATGTTCCAGTCGCTCACCCTGGAGATGAACCGCGCCCGCCAGGCCGCCATCACCAAGGAGCTGATGGAGATCATCGGTGGCGCCGAGGCCATGAAGTGAACCTTGAACGGAGTCCCATGAGCACCCAGACCGGACGCATTTCGCAGGTCCTCGGACCTGTCGTGGACGTTCACTTCGAGGGCGGTCTGCTGCCCGAGATCTACACGGCGCTGCGGGTCACGAACCCGGCGATCGACGAGCGCGAGGGGAACCTCGTCATCGAGGTCGCCCAGCACCTCGGTCAGAACACCGTGCGCTGCATCGCGATGGACAGCACCGACGGCTTGAGCCGCGGCATGCCCGTGCAGGACACCGGCAAGGCGATCGCGATGCCTGTCGGCAAGGCCACGCTCGGCCGAATCCTCAACGTGACCGGCGAGCCGGTGGACGAGAAGGGCCCGGTCGACGCCGCGCGTCATGTGCCGATCCACAAGGCGCCCCCTCGCCTCGAGGACCAGAGCACGACGGTCGAGACCTTCGTGACGGGCATCAAGGTCGTGGACCTGCTCGCGCCCTACGCGAAGGGCGGCAAGATCGGCCTCTTCGGCGGCGCCGGCGTGGGCAAGACCGTGTTCATCATGGAGCTCATCAACAACGTCGCGCGGCAGCACGGTGGTTACTCCGTGTTCGCGGGCGTCGGTGAGCGGACCCGTGAGGGCAACGACCTCTACTACGAGATGATTGAGGCGGGCGTCATCAACGAGCACGACCTCAGTGAGTCGAAGGTGGCTCTCATCTACGGGCAGATGAACGAGCCCCCCGGCGCGCGCGCGCGGGTCGCGCTCTCCGCGCTGACCGTGGCCGAGGACTTCCGCGACGACGGCGGCGGCAAGGACGTGCTGCTCTTCGTCGACAACATCTTCCGCTTCACGCAGGCGGGCTCCGAGGTGTCCGCGCTCCTCGGCCGTATCCCCAGCGCCGTGGGTTACCAGCCCACGCTGGCCACGGAGATGGGCGCGCTCCAGGAGCGGATCACCTCGACGAAGCGCGGCTCGATCACCTCGGTGCAGGCCATCTACGTGCCCGCCGACGACCTGACCGACCCGGCCCCCGCCACGACCTTCGCCCACTTGGACGCGACGACCGTGCTCTCCCGGAAAATCTCGGAGATGGGCATCTACCCCGCGGTGGACCCGCTCGACTCGACGAGCCGACTCCTCGATCCGCACGTGGTCGGTGAAGAGCACTACGCCGTCGCGCGCCGGGTTCAGGCGGTGCTGCAGCGGTACAAGGACCTGCAGGACATCATCGCCATCCTGGGCATGGACGAGCTCTCGGACGAAGACCGCCAGGCCGTGGACCGGGCCCGCAAGATCCAGAAGTTCCTGTCGCAGCCCTTCTTCGTGGCCGAGAAGTTCACCGGCAACAAGGGCCAGTTCGTCGAGCTCAAGGACACGATTCACGGCTTCAAGCGCATCGTGGACGGCGAGCTCGACCATCTGCCCGAGCAGGCGTTCTACATGGTCGGTACCATTGAACAGGCCGAAGAGAAGGCGCGTCAGCTGACGGGCAAGTGAGGCGACGATGAGCCTGAAGCTGGAGATCGTGACCCCCGTCGGCAAGGCGCTCGACGTACGGGTCGACTCCGTGACCGCGCCCGGCCAGGCCGGTGAGTTCACCGTGCTGCCCGAGCACCGACCGGGCGTCGTGCTGCTGAGCGGTGGGGCGATTCGTTACGAGGGCCCCGACAGCGGGACAATCATCGTCAGTGGTGGGGTCGCCGAGGTGGGGCCGGACCACGTGCTCGTGCTCGCCGACGACGCGGTCTTGCCCGCGAACGTGGACCGCGCGGCGGCTCAGGCGCTGCTCGATGCGTCTGCGCAGAAGCTCGCGTCCGCGGAGTTCCTCGACGACGAGCGCCTCGGCGCCGTCGAGCGCAGTCGGGCCTACGCGGAAGCCATGCTCCGCGGCGCTGTTCACTGAGCCAGGGCGGAGACGCCGACCCCTCGCATCCGCTGAGCGCGCCCGGAGATCCTACGGGTCGCTCATTCGGCAGATGCGAGTCCGAAGCCGCGAGCGGCCAGGGGCGGCGAAACGCGCCGTCTCAGGTGCCCTCGAGGCTCGACACGAGGTCGACCAGGCGCTCCAGCTCCGCCAGGCTGTGAAACCGAATCTCGATTCGGCCAGAGCCAGCGCGGTGGACAAGGCGCACGGGGGCGCCCAGCGCGGCTCTCAACTGAGCCTCTACGGTCTCCATCGCCGGTCTGGACGAAGGCGTGCGGCCGAGGTCGTCGTCTCTGCGTGAGGGGCCGCGGCCATTGGACTCCGCGGGGGCCGGGCTCCCGGGTGTTGAGGCCGAGACCTGCGCCTCGGGCTCCGGGCGCGAGGTCTGAGACGCGCGCTCGGCGCGCAGCGTGCGTGCGGCGCGCTCGGTTTCCCGCACGCTCCAGTCGTGGGCCTCGACCTCGAGCGCCAGGCTCTCCTGGTCCGTCTCACTCTCCAAGACGAGCAGCGCCCGTACGTGGCCCGACGTCAGCAGACCGGCCGCGACTCGCCGTTTGAGAGTGTCGGAGATGCGGAGCAGGCGCAGCGCATTCGCGACCGTCGTGCGGTCCTTGCCCACACGCTGAGCGACCTCCTCCTGCGTCAGGTTCGAGACCTCCATCAGGTGGTGGTAGGCCTCAGCCTCTTCGAGGGGCTGCAGATCCTGCCGTTGCACGTTCTCGATGAGCGCGAGCTGGTAGGCGTGGGCCTCGGTCACGTCGCGCACGACGACCGGGACCTCACGCAGGCCCGCGCGGGTCGCCGCGCGCCAGCGGCGCTCGCCCGCGATGATCGCGTAATCCCCGGGGGCCACCTGACGGACGATGATGGGCTGAATCAGCCCGTTCTCCCGGATGGAGCTCGACAGCTCGGCGATGGCGGCATCGTCGAAGGCCGTGCGTGGCTGTCGGTCCGAGGGTCGGACCTGATCGATGGGGAGCACGTTGGGGGCGCTGGGGACGGCGGGCTCGGTGGACTCCATCGGTCCGCCGGGGATGAGCGCGGACAGGCCGCGACCCAGGACTGCGCGTCGAGGCGTGGTGGTCATGTGGGGCTCGGGGTCAAGGGATGGCGACGCAGGAGCTCACGCGCGACCTCCCGGTACGCGAGGGCGCCCCGGCTGCTGCGGTCGTAGTGGTGAATCGAGCGACCAAAGGATGGGCTCTCGGAGAGCCGAACGTTGCGAGGGATGACGGTCTCGAAGACCTTTTCCCCAAAGAATCCGCGGGCTTCGTCGCTCACCTGGTGGGCGAGGTTGTTGCGTGCGTCGAACATCGTGAGCAGTACGCCCTCGAGCTCGAGCGCGGGGTTCAAACGGCGCTGGATGAGCTGCAGCGTGTGGTTGAGCTCTGAAATGCCCTCCAGCGCGTAGTACTCACACTGAAGGGGCACGAGCACTGCGTCGGCGGCGGTCAGGGCGTTGATCGTCAAGAGGCCCAGTGAGGGCGGGCAGTCGATGAGCACGAAGGCCGGCGGCGCTTGGAGGCGTGCGATTGCCTCCTTGAGCCGATACTCGCGGGCGATGGCGTCCACGAGCTCCACCTCGGCGCCGAAGAGGTCCCGACTCGCGGGGAGCACCTTGAGTCCGGGCACATCCGGCGCGGGGACGGCCAACTCGTCGATTTCAGCCATGCCGAGCAGCGTGTGGTAGACCCCACGCCGATGATTTGCGCGGTCGATACCGAGTCCGCTCGACGCGTTCGCCTGCGGGTCGAGGTCGATGAGCAGGGTCTCCGCACCCTCGAGGGCGAGACCGGCGGCCAGATTCACCGCAGTCGTCGTTTTACCGACGCCCCCCTTCTGGTTCGCAATGCAGAGAATTCTCGTGGCCATGGGGGCGGCTTACCACAGCCACGTTTCTCGTGAAACATTGACGTGAGTGCGCCCGCTGCGCGACGCTGATGGGGTGAAAGCGCCGAGCCTCACACTCGTTCGTCGCGCCGACGTCGCTTCGGTGCCGGGGGTTTTGACAGAGACCACCGTGCTCGGGGCCGGTTGCCGGTTCGAAGGGCGCCTGGATCTCGAGTCTCCCGCCCGCGTCGACGGGCAGTTTGAAGGACAGATCTGGAGCAGCGCGTCTCTCCGTTTCGGGCCGGGTTCCGTGGTCGCAGGGGTCGTGCGCGCCCAGTCGGTGCGCCTCGAAGGTCACTTCGAGGGAGAGCTCTATGTGCAGGGCGAGCTGGTCGTCAGCGCGGAGGCGCGCCTCGCCGGCCGCGTTGAAGCGGCGGCCTGGACGGTCCTTGCAGGGGCGCAGGTCGATGCTGCTTTTCGGGTGCCGAGCTCGACGCGGGCGGCGGAGGCCGGGTCGACCTGACCTTCCGCGACCCCCCCGTGGGGAGGCCGGGTCTGGGTGGCGACCGGTTGTGCCGCGTATGCTCGCTCCGTGCGGAGGCCCCGTTCCCGGTCTCGATGGACCTCGGGTACACCTTCGACTGAAATCGGCTCCGCTCCACGTGCTGGCGCGAGCGGTCCTCGGGCGCGCGACGGACAAGAGGGCCAAGGCCGAGTCTGTGCGGGGCCATCGTAAGTGTCCGCCCGCTGCGCGAACCGCCTTGTGGGCTTTTGTTGTCGCGGCCAGCCGCTCCTCGAGGTGAGCGGTCGACGGGCGTCGTGGGGCCCCGACCGGTGGGGCAGAGCCGCAGGTACAGCCAACATCGGTTGGGCATCCCCGGTGCGTGGTCCGCTGGGCAGCCCCGCTTCGAGCCGGCGCAAGTCGGCGAGACCAGGACGATGTGGACGATGGATGACGTGACAGCGTTGGCGCCGTGCGGCGAGGCGTTGCGGACCGTGGGTGCGCCGCGGAACCTGGTTCGGCGCTCCGTGACCGGGTACTGCGTCGATCACCCCAGCAGGATGTGGTCGAGGTGCGACGGCGGGCGGTGCGGACCGGGTCGTCCCTCCGACAGGGGTCAAGGGCCGCGGTGAAACGCGTCTGAACGTTGAACGCGGCCCGCGCTTTGGGCGCCTCTCGCGCACGGGTCGAGCCCCGGTCGACTCCCTGAGAGGCGGTGTCCTGGAGGGATCGTTCGATGGACGCGCTCTGGGCGAGCGTTCCAGCAGTTTCGGTCGAAGTCTCCGGCGCGCGGTGGCCGTGACACAGCGCCGACCGGCCTTCGTCGAGAGTCGCACCGCGCGCAGCGGCATCGCCTGCGACTCGACGCGTCAGCGTGGGATGCACCGGTCCGCACCTGCGTTCGACGGTCGTTGCGGGGCTCGGGCGCGGGGACTCGGCAGACGCCCCGACGTGCGAGCGTGGACGCGTCGGTGGCCTCTGCGACGCTGCCTTGCCCGATTCAGATCGATCGGCCTCGTCGTGTTCGGGCGCCTGGCGCCACGCGTGCGTATTCTCCGGTTCGAGGCATCGAGCCCGCGACGGATTGCGCCCGGTCCGCCGTTTCACGTGAAACACTGAGCAGCGTCGGGGCAGAGGCTCGTCCCGGGGGCGGGACGGTCTCGTCGCTCAATCGCGGTGGACGCGCGTCCACCGCTCGAGCCGACGACCCGCGGTCCCGGGCCCGGGGTAATCGATTGCGCCGCTCAACACGTAGTCGGCCAGGGGAACGGGTGGCCGCTCCGCCGCAAGGTGCCGGAAAAACGTTCGAACCAGGGGACCCCCCGAAACCGCGACCGCCGGCCATTCGGGCACCGGAAAGACCGCCCGCGCCGTGACCTGGACCGGCCCCTCGAGGGACGAGAGCGGCCACCGGGCCCGCTCGACCCGCACATGCCGCAGGCCGAGCGTCGTCGAGGCGTGGCGGAGGAACGCCGCTCGTTTCGCGCTCGGCTCGACGAGGTGAATCGTCAAGTCCGAGCGGAGCAACCCGACCATGAGGCCCGGCACACCCGAGCCCGAGCCCACGTCCACGAGGGCCAGCCCCGGCTCACACAGCTGCTCCAGCGCCAGAGCGTCTGGAACGTCCACGGACCAGGGGTCGCGCAGCGCGTCGGGCCCGCTCAAGTTGTGAATCTTCGACCACTGCGCACGGAGCTCGAGAAAGGCTTGCAACGCGTCCTTCTCGCCCGAGGACGGGGCACGCAGCCCCGTCACGGGGATCGCATCAGCGCTCGACAGCTCGGTTCGACCGTCGACGCGCCGTTGGCTGCGGCCCCTTCCGCGCCCCGAACGTCCCGTGACTCGACCCGCAGCGTGACCTCTCCCGGCAGGTCGGACGCGGGGGCGAATGCGCACCCCGTTTTTCGGTCGGGGTCGTCCAGCGTTGGGCAAACCGGCGCAAAGCCTGCGCGACAAGGCGCGGTCGCAGAGTCCGAAGCGCAGCTCGCGGGTGTGGTGTCTTCGAGGGCCCAAACGACGAAGTGCCGCTCACCCGGCACGGCGCGGCCCGCCACGAGCCCGTAGGCCCCGTCGCCGGTCGGGGCGATGGCCAGGGGTTGACCGCCCACGCTGAGGGCCAGGTCGACAGGGTCTTCTTCTGGATCGGCCACGTCGACGACGACGTTCAAGCGGCCGTCCTCGAGACAGAGCCCGACGACGGCGACTTCGGGACCCAGATTGCGCACGTGCACAATCTCGTCACACGCGACGCTCCCCGCCATGACCAGCGCCACGGCGGCGCACCCGACCTCGCGATTCAAGCCTGCTCTCCTGCGTTTCCTGCGCCGACCGGCATCGATGCCACGAGCCGAGGGGCCTCGTCCACAGCCAGCGTCAGGGCGCGATGAATCCCAGCATTGGAAGCCACACACTGGCCGGCCACCAGGTCGAGCGGCTGACCGCCGAAGGCCGTAACGAGCCCGCCCGCTTCACGCACCAGCAGGGCCCCAGCCGCCAGGTCCCAGGGTTTCAACCTGTCTTCCCAGTAGCCGTCGAGCCAACCTGCCGCGACATACGCGAGGTCCAGCGCCGCTGCGCCGGCCCGTCGAATGCCCTGGCACCGGCGGATCAAGTGCGCGACCCGGTGTACGTTGTTGTCGGGGTTGGTCCTGCGGTCATAGGGGAAGCCCGTCGCCAGCAGGGCGTTGTCCAGATCGGGCACAGCGGAGACCGAGAGGCGACGTCCATCGAGAAAGGCGCCGCCCCCGCGCGACGCCGAAAAGCAGCGTCCGTTGACCGGGTCGAGCACCACCCCGACTCGAAGGCCGTCCGCATCTTCACTGGCGATGGACACGGCGAAGTGGGGGAAACCGTGGCTGAAGTTGGTCGTACCGTCCAGCGGATCGACCCACCACCATCGTGCGCTTCTCTCCGGACCCACGCGACCCGCCTCTTCGGAGACGACCACATCCTCGGGAAAAGCGTGCCGCAGGACCTGCAACACCTCGCGCTCGGCGGCGAGGTCCGTCTCGCTCACGAGGTCGACCTCGCCCTTGAAGCGTACGTGCACGGGGCCGCCCCAGGCCGCGCGAATCACAGCCGCGGCGCGCTCAGCGGCCCGAACTGCCGTCTCGAGCTCCGACGCGAGCCCAGTCGTCATCGTCCGCCTCCCCGTGCGCCGAGCGCCTCCCAGGCCGCATCGTGAAGGATGGGGCGCAGCTTGCGAATGCGAATGTCGTCCCGACTCGGGCAGACCCGATTCGTGAGCAGCACCATCAACACTTCGGCGTCGAGGTCAATCCAAATCGAGGTCCCCGTGAAGCCGAGGTGGCCGACGGTGCGCTTTCCGAAGCGGTGTCCGGCGCTGCTCGCGCCCGGCGAAGGTGTGTCCCAACCCAGAACCCGGGTCCCACGGGGGTGCAACCACCGGGGTGAGAAGGACTCGCGGAGCAGGGCCGTCGAGATGCCGAGCGGCTCGCCGCGTCCGTGCCACGTGTCCAGCACGGCGCGCCCAAAGGCCGCGACGTCGTCCGCGGTGCCAAATAGACCCGCATGCCCGGCGACGCCGCCGAGCGTCCACGCGTTCTCGTCATGCACCTCGCCGTGCATGAACCCGCCGCGCAGCTCCGAGCGCTCCGTCACGGCCACGCGGGCGAGTGCAGGCCGAGCTTCGCCCATCGGCGCCACGAGCGGTCGGAAGTGTAAGGCCGAGGGACCGTGGAGCGGCAGCGTCGGCCAAACGCGCGATAGCGGCTGGTCGACCGTCTCGAGCACATTCTCCAGCAACAGGAAGCCCACGTCGCTGTAGGTCTCCTGTTCGCCCGGGGCCTGCTCCAACGGGGTCCGACGCACCATCCGGCGGATGGTCTCGGCGACGCCGCTGAAGTCCCGGGTTGCGCGAACCCACGGGAGCAGGCCGTGAAAGTACGCGCGGTGCGCGGGCAGGCCGGTCGTGTGGGTCAGAAGGCGCGTGACGTCACACCGGGCGAGCGCAGGATCGGCCACCGTCACGAGGTCGCCGATCCGGGACTCCAGGTCCCAAAGCCCGCGCTCGAGCGCCCGCAACGCCCACAACCAGGTCGTCAGCGGCTTCGTCAGGGACGCCAGGTCAAAGACCGTGTCTTGGCGAGTCGGGGGGGCGTCCGCCTCGATCCCGAGACGACCGCAGTCCAGGGCGTACTCCACGGTGACGCCGCGCAAGACTCGAAAGGAAAGTGCGGGCGTGACTCCGTCGCCCACCGCGCCGCGCGCCTGTTGTTCAACCCGGAGCCATGCCGTCATCGAACTCACCTACGCGCCCGTCCTGGTCACCGTTCCCATCGCCCGAGGTGTGGACTGCGGTCCAGCCCCGCCGCGAAACCGGGCCAGGTCGTGCGGAGATTCCAGGTTTTGCCCACGCGGCGTCGACCGGGACCCAATGAACCGGCCAGCCTTGCGACCGCAGCGCGTGCGCGGCGGGCCGCCCACGCATCGAGAGTGTGCAACGTCCCCCGGTCGCGCACCAGCGTCACGTCCGTCCGTCGGTCCGTCCGGACACGACGTAGATGCCGGCGTCGAGGTGGCCGGCACGCCCCACGGAGTCGGGCGACGGTTCGAGCACCGCGCACCGGGGCCGTCGACCCGGTCGGGCCGACAGCCGCATCGCCAGCGTCACCGACCGCCGGCATCTCGAGGATGGGCAGCGACGCGCGGTCGAGCACCCGAGTCACGGCCGCCACTCCGGAAAAGAACCGCGACCCGCGCACCAAACCCGGCCGGCGTCCCCCTACGCCGGCCACACGCTCGGTCGTGCGCATCGTCGCCCGGTTCGTCACCCGAACCACGCCCGCCCCTGCGGCGCGAAAATCGACGCGCGCGTCGACCCGGCCGGGCCTGAAGCCGCCGGTCGAACGCCGCCGGCCGCCACCTCTTCGAGCGTGTGCGGCGTCACGCGTCCGGCCACGCCGTTCACGACCGCCTCTACGGAGACTCGGCCGACACGGGCGCCGATCCGGCCCGGCCTTGGGCAATCACTCGCATGTTGCCGGCCGGAGTCGCTTCGCGCGTGTGCAGCCGGAGGCAGACCTCGGCCGACGGGCTCGTCTCTGCCACGCCCGATGGGTCACCCGGCGTCCGTGCACGCGTTACGGCCCGCGGGCCACGACCGATTCGAGCGCGTGCAGCGACGCCCGGTCGGGCGCGAGCGTCACCACCGCGCCCACGGGCAGGAGCGCAATCGGCCCGCGGTGCCCGGCCGGCGCTCCGCACAGCAGCGGTACCGGCGCCAGATCCGCGCCCAGGGCGGCCTCGACGGTCGACCGCTCGAAGGCCGGCAGGTCCAGGTCCCCCAACCACACCGCAGACGCGTCGCGAAAGACGCCCCCCGACTGGAGTTGGGTCCACGCGCGGTCGAGCCGGTAGGGCGCCTCGGCCACATCCTCCAGGAACCACAACGTCGGACCGCTGTCCGGGGCTCGGGTGGGGCAAATCGACGTGCCCAGCAAGCTCGCGAGCACCGTGAGGTTCCCGCCCCTCAGCACACCCCGTGCGGGGCGCGACGGCGCTTGGGGCAAAGGAATCTCGCGGGTCTCTCCCCGCAGCAGCGCCAGCGCGTGCTCCAGGTCGAAGGGGTGCCGGTCACCGCGACCGAGGGTGGTCACGACCGGACCGTGAAAGCACCCCCACCCGAGGTGACTCTCCAGCGCCACGAGCAGCGTCGTCAGGTCGCTGAAGCCGATGAAGGCGCGCGGAGCGCACCGGGCGAGGCCCGCCACAAGCGACGGGGCGATGCGCGCCAGACCACTGCCGCCGCGTGCCGCCCACACGACGTCGACCTCGGGCTCGACGAAAGCGTCCAGCACCTCGGAGGCGCGCTCGGTGTCGCCGCCCGCCAGGTAGCCCCGCGCATCGGCCCCCACGCGACGCCGATCGAAGCGGACCCGCGCCCCGGCCGCTTCGAGGCGCAGAATGCCCGCGTTGAGCGCCTCTTCATGCGGGGCGAGGTTGCCGGAGGGGGCCACGATCCGCACGACCGGGTGGGCGCCCACGGCAGGCGGGCGGCGGAGAACGGGGGCGGTCACTCAGACCCGCCCGCGCAAGGCGTCTCGATGAGCGAGCCTGCGGGCGCGGCGCGCTTCGCCGGCCGCAAAACGGGCGCGGTCGTCGTCCGTCAGGAGCTG